>NZ_DASYCH010000047.1:0-134664 GCF_036500295.1 Puia sp.
GCCCCCAACATCAACGTCAATGCCGTCGGCCCAACAGCCAGCTTCACACCAACTCCCCTGGTCGGCGCCTGCAAAAACAGCCCCGTCGCGCTGACAAGCACGTCTGTTTCCGGCCCCGCCCCCGCCATAACAAACTCCACCTGGACCTTTGGCGACGGTCAAACCGCATCGGGCCCCGACGCCAGCCATTCCTACACCGATACCGGCTTTTTCCATATCTCGCTCCAGGTCACGGATACCTACGGATGTACCGACACCTATGTCTCGCCCGACTCCATCCAGATCACCTCACCCATCGCAAAATTCGCCGGCCCCGACAGCTTCTACTGCCCAGGTGTACCCCTCCATTTCATCGACTCATCCCAGGGATACAACATCCTCGAAGCCTGGTCCTATGGCGACGGTAGTGCCACCGACTCGGCCGTACACACCTACGTCACCGCCGGTCAGATCTATACCGCCAAACTCACCGTCACGGACAAATACAGCTGCACCGCCACATTCACAAAACCCGTCACCATCCAGAAACCCGTCGCCACCTTCGACATCGCCGACACCACAGCCATCTGTGTCCCGCTTCAAACCGAATTCACCTCGCATTCGCAATACTACGATTCCCTCTATTGGGACTTCGGCGACGGCAGCACCTCAACCCTGCCCGTCACCTCCCACTTCTATAATACCCTGGACACCTTTGTCGCCAAACTCTATGTCCAGGGCCCGGGCGGCTGCCTCGATTCCGCAAGCCGCCGCGTACTGGCTCTGGACCCCACCGCCATAACAAAATTCATCTATAGTCCACTGTACCACTGCGATTCCGTAGCCGCCACATTCTCCCTCGTCGTCCCGGGATATGTCAGTTTCGCCGTGGCCTTTGGTGACGGGCAATACGATTCCACCGGGGATACGATGCTTTCCCATTTGTACCGCAACCCCAACCACTATTCTCCCTCCATAACGATGACCGATGCCACCGGCTGTATCTTCGGCGTCGGCGGCTTCTCGCCCATCTACGTACTGGGCGCAACCCCTTTCTTCAGCCCCAATAAACATTCGTTCTGTGACAGCAGCCTCGTCACCTTCACCGACTTTACCATTTCGAACAACGGTTATGCCCGGGAGACTTATACCTTCTCGGATGGCTCGCCGGAACAAACCGAACAACCCGGAAGCGGTGTATACAATGTCTCCAACTATTTCAACAAAGCGGGCGCCTGGCCGGTGATCCTGACAGTAAGCACCGACAGTGGCTGTACCGAAAGCTACGCCGATACGATCCGCGTCTACCAGACACCGCATCCCGCAATAACCACCGCCAGCCTGCTCTGCGCCGGCCTGGTCCAATTCGACGCGGATCTCAACGCCCCGCAGGTGGACACCATCACCTGGGCCTGGAATTTTGGCAACGGCCAAACCTCCGGCGCCGAGAACCCCACCGTCCGCATGGATGCCGGTAACTATACCATCACCCTGAAAGCCTCCACATCCCTGGGCTGCGCGGACACCACCAGCAAACAGGTTACCGTAAACCCCCTCCCGGAAATAAAGGGGCCCAATCAGCTCACCACCCCCCTGGGCATCCCCGTTACCATCCCCTTCACCTACAGCAGCGATGTCACCAGCTACGTTTGGTCACCGCCAACCAACCTCGACTGCCCCACCTGCCCCAACCCCGTGGCAACCCTGCTCCTGAGTACCCAGTATGCGGTCACAGTGACGGATACCAACAATTGCAAAGCCATCGATAGCATTTTCATAAAGACGATCTGCACCACCGACAACATATTCGTACCAAACACCTTTTCACCGAACGGCGACGGGGTCAACGACGTCTTCTACCCGCGCGGAAAGAGTCTGTACAACGTCCAGTCGCTAAGCATTTTCAACCGATGGGGACAAATGGTATTCCAGCGCCGGGACTTCCCGGCCAATAGCCAGGACATGGGCTGGGATGGAAATTTCAACGGCCACCCCGCCCCGGCGGACGCCTACGTCTATATAGTGGAAGTGATTTGCGAGAACGCACAGGTCGTAGCCATCCATGGTTCGGTTACTCTTGTGCGATAGATGGTATTTGACAAAAACTAATATTAGCCCGTTTGAATCGACATAGATCATATAGCTTTCTCTTCGTTCTACTCCTCAGCGTCGCCGCCCGGGCACAGGATATCCATTTCTCCCAGTTCTATGAAACACCGCTTCTCCGCAATCCCTCCCTCGCAGGTCTCTTTACTGGTGACTATCGCGTCCAGACCGTCTTCCGCGATCAGTGGAACAGTTTCACCGACGCCTATCGCACCGGCTCCCTGAATGCCGAGGTCAAATGGCCTGTCGGTCAGACAAGCGACTATTTCACCACCGCACTGCAGGTCCTCTATGACAAGGCCGGCACCGCCGCCCTGACCACAACCGAACTCCTGCCCGCCCTCAACTACCATAAGTCCCTGAGCGACGAAAAACCCATGTTCCTCTCACTGGGATTCATGGGCGGTCTGGTGGAGAAAACCCTCGATCTCTCCAAAGTGACCACGAACAGCCAGTTTAACGGAACGGCCTACGACCCCGCGCTGCCAAATGGCGAGACCATCCTTACCCCAAATGTGCACTATCTCGATGGTAGCATCGGCATCAGCTTCAACACCAGCTTTGGCCCCGACAACGCAAACACGATGTATGCCGGGTTTGCCTATCACCATCTCAACCGCCCGAAAAATTCTTTCTATAAAAATCCCGCCATCGAGCTCGACCCCAAGATCGTTTTCTCCGGCGGCCTCAAAGTCGGGGTCAACGATTATTCCTATTTCACCCTCTACGCCGACTATTCCCGCCAGGGCCCGTCGATCGAAACCATTGGCGGGGTGCTATATACCTACAAACTGGGACCGGACCCCGACAATTATCCCTACTCGTTTACCATCGGTACAATGGCCCGCTGGAACGATGCCCTGATCCCGATCGTCAAGCTGGAGATGAATTCGTTTAACCTCGGACTCAGCTATGACATCAACGTATCCCGGCTCAACACGGTCAGCAATAGCCGGGGCGGCTTCGAACTGTCCCTCTCGTACACGGGATTACTGAACCGCGATCACGAAAGGACCACCAACGGAAAGTTCCACGATCCGAGATTTTAACCTACATTTATTCCCAAAAAACAACCATGAGCATTAGCTTACAAGTGGGTCAGCAGGCGCCTGATTTTACCCTCTTCAATTCCGAAAAACAAAAGGTCTCGCTCAGCGACTATAAAGGCAAAAACGTCCTCCTCCTCTTTTTCCCCCAGGCCTTTACCGGCACCTGCACAAAAGAGCTTTGCAGCACGCGCGACAATATCGCCCTCTACAACCAGGCCAATGCCCAGGTGTTCGGGATCAGCGTCGATTCCATCTTCACTCTCGCCCGGTACAAGGAAGACCAACAGCTCAATTTCCCCCTTCTCAGCGATTTCAATAAAAACGTCTCCACGGAGTATGGCACCCTCTACGACACCTTCGTCTTCGATATGCGGGGCGTGTCCAAAAGATCGGCGTTCGTCATCGACAAAGCCGGGATCATCAGGTACGCGGAAGTACTCGAGACCGCAAGCGATCTTCCGGATTTTGCAGCCATTCAAAAGACCCTGACAACCCTTAACTAATTAACGATCAATAAATTAACAAATGGCCGGTCGAATCCGGCCCCTTATTTTGTTGTATTATTTTGGATGCTAATTTGTATCTTTGAGAAGATATGAGTATTTTGGCACCACATGTAAAACAAGCCTGAGTATGAGGATTTTTTACATCTTTTTTTCCATTATTCTACTGATATCCACCCAGGCTAAAGGCCAGGCACGGGGTCCATTGCCCGAGCCGGAACACAAAGTCATCAAGTTTTATCCAAACCCTGCAGTCTCCTATATCATTTTCGAACTGACCAAAGATCCGAACAAAACTTTTACTCTGCAGATTTTCAGTTTTCTGGGAAGAAAAGTAAAAGATGTACAAGATATGACAGAGAAGACAACTGTCAATGTGAGCGATCTGCCGCGCGGTCTCTACACCTTCCAGCTGAAGAACGAAGAAGGAAGGGTTACCGACTCGGGTATGTTCCAGGTCAATAAGTAAATCCACCTTCCCTTCTCTCTCTTTTTAATTCCATTCTCCTTTGTTGAGCTAACCTAAACACCTGCCAGTAAACCCCTGGCTATTATATACCCTAAGCCCTGATATCATGAAACGTAACTTGCTGCACATCGATGAGATACGCTTTCTCATCATACATATCGTTCTGATAAATCATTGGAACATCAATCTGTACCTTTCACACGCCCCTTACGATCATAAGATATTCGACATCTGGTTCGATCTTACTTCTCCCTGCCTGGCCGTACTCTCCGGCTACCTCTTTTTTTACAGAACAAAAGAAGATTTTCACTATCTGCGAAAATTGAAGACCCGCTTTAACAGCCTCGTAGTCCCCTATCTATTCTGGACCCTCAGTTTCTTCGTGGTCTATATCGTTGTAAAGGACGTCTATTCCCGCATCTTTCATTCCACCTTCTGGTACGCTCCGGAAGAAAGCCTCAGTTTCAAAAATGTGGTTCACAACATTATCTACCCCCCGTTGGCCAACTTCTGGTACCTCCAAAACCTTGTATTTATCTTACCCTTCAACTTTATCATCTACTATTTGCTGAAGAACCGGTATGTATATTTCGCCTTTTTCCTGGGCGTGCTCGCCTGCTATTCTTTTAACCTCGTCGATCTGTTTTTCAACTCCCGTTTTCTCCCTTATTACCTGATGGGCTGCTTCTTTGGTTACAACGAAAAATATCTTCCCAGGATACCGATTTCCACATTGGCGACGGTCATCCTGATTCCGGTACTCACCTGGGTTGCACTGTCCTCCTCGCCATGGAATGACAATCTGTTCCCTTTCCTGGAAATCAAACTGGTGATCGTATTCATCTTCATTCTATCCGTCTACAATCTCCTGGATAGCAATCAGAATTCCATAGTATTCAAATATCTGCAGAAATATAAAGCCTTTTCATTCTTCCTGTTCGCCATCAATATGTTCCTTTTCAGTTTTGTCCAGCGGGCGTTATTGAAACTGGGTGCGGAAAGATACCTGCACTACGAAGCCTTCCTGCTGCTGTTCCTGGTGGGATCGGTAGTCGCGGTGATCGCCCTCGCCTTTGGCATCGCCTCGCTGTTAAAACGGTACTGTTCAAAATTCTTTTACACCATCACGGGAAGATAGCAGCTACAACACCTGTACGATCAGGAATTTCAGGTAGTTCGTGTTCTCCCACCCCTCGATGATGGGGTGATCGCTGGCTTGTGCCTGAAACGTCACCTGCCGCAACTTCCGGCGGGCATCCTTCGCCGCCAGCTGGATCGTCTCTAAAAAAAGCCCGGGCTGCACCAGGTTCGTACAGGAGGAGGTAACCAGAAATCCCCCTTTCCGTACCATCTTCATCCCGCGCAGGTTGATTTCCTTATATCCGGTAATAGCCTTTTGAATGGTCTCCCGGCTCTTGGTGAAGGCTGGCGGGTCAAGCATCACGACATCATATTGCCGCCCTTCCTTGCTCCATTGCTTCAGCGCATCAAAAGCATTCACCGCTTCATAATTGCACACCTCGGTAAGCCCGTTCAATTCCGCATTGCGCCGGCACTGCGCCACCGCATTCTCCGAAATATCCAATCCCAACACCGAACGCGCCCCGTAAAATCCGGCATGCGTTTCAAAACTACCCGTATAACAAAATGCGCCAAGAACATCGGCATCCTTCACGATATGCCGGATGGCACGGCGGTTGTCATGCTGATCGAGAAAATAACCCGTCTTCTGCCCGTTCTCGAGATCCACATGCATCTTCAAACCATTCTCCTGAATGATGATCTTAGGATCGAACGGCGCTGACAAAAACCCCTTCTGCTGCGGCAGCCCCTCCAGTTCCCGTACCGGCACGTCGTTGCGCTCGAAAATACCCTTGGGCTGGAAGATCCGCTGCAGGGCATCGACGATCGCCGGCTTCCACCGGTCCATTCCCAGCGCCAGCGTCTGCAATACAAAATAATCGTTGAACTTATCGATGATCAGCGCGGGCAGATAGTCGGCCTCTCCAAATACAAGCCGGCAATTCTCCGTATAACCCAACCGCTGCCGGTAGGCCCATGCCTCGGCAAGCCGATTATAAAAAAAGGCGTCATCGATGGTCTCCGACTTGTCCCGGGTCAGCAGCCGGACCGAGATCTGGGACTGAAGGTTGATATAGCCTCTACCGATGAACTTCTTATCATGCGAAAAAACCTCTACGATTGCCGCACCCGCACTGTCCCCCTCCACCGTCGCCACCTCATTCCCGAATATCCAGGGATGCCCGTTCTCCACCCGCCGGCTGATCTTCTTTTTCAAATAAACCTTTGTCATGGGCGTAAAGATAAAGAATTAGTACCCATCAGGTTAATGGCGCCCGAATACTATCTTCCTGTCAGGGTGCACATTTTTTTAGGACATTTTGTCTCTTATTGGGTCTTGGCAGGAATCTTGACAACCTTACCTTTGTGCCAATTTTATAGCTATGAATAATATCCATTTAGACAACCAGGATCGGGACGACCTGGAGGACATGAATACCGATGAAAACATCGCCGGAACCACTCATCTCGGGGAATTAAGCGCCCGCGAGGAAGAAGTGGACAGGCTAAAAGAGGAAGTACAGGAGCAAAAGGACAAATACCTTCGCCTCTTCGCTGAATTCGACAATTACCGCAAACGCAGCGCCCGTGAAAGCATCGAACTGCGGCAAACCGCCGGCAAAGAAGTCATCGTCTCCCTCCTCGACGTACTGGATGACTGTGACCGCGCTGAAAAACAATTGCAGTCCACCGAAGACCTTCCGCTCAAGGAAGGCGTACAGCTCGTTTTCTCAAAGCTCCGGTCCGTCCTGCAAAGCAAGGGCCTGAAAGCCATGCAAAGCATAAATACGGACTTCGACGTGGAAAAGCACGAGGCGATCACCGAGATTCCTGTTCAGGATAAGGCCCAAAAAGGGAAGGTGATCGACGAAGTACAAAAAGGATACTACCTCAACGATAAGATCATCCGCTTCGCAAAAGTTGTGGTAGGCAAATAAACCCCAACCCAGGTTCAACACACTATGTCAAAAAGAGATTATTACGAAGTATTGGGGGTGGCAAAAGGAGCCTCTGCCGACGAGGTCAAAAAGGCCTACCGCAAGGTGGCCATGCAGTTCCACCCCGATCGCAACCCCGGTGACAAGGCCGCTGAAGACAAATTCAAGGAAGCCGCCGAGGCATACGAGGTGCTCAGCGACGCAGACAAGCGAAGCCAGTATGATCGCTATGGACATGCCGGCCTCTCCGGCAATGGCCGTGGCTTTAGCGGTAGCGGCAATATGAACATGGATGACATCTTCAGCCAGTTTGGAGATATCTTTGGCGATGACCTCTTCGGCAGCTTCTTCGGCGGCGGCCGCAGAGGCGGCGGTGGAGGCGGCCGCGCCCGTGGGGTACGGGGCAGCAACCTGCGCGTAAAGATCAAGCTCAACTATGAAGAGATCGCCAAGGGAGTTTCAAAGAATATCAAAGTAAAGAAATACGTCGGCTGTACGACCTGCAGCGGCAGCGGCGCCAAAGACAAAAGCAGCGTCCAGACCTGCTCCACCTGTGGCGGCAGCGGCCAGGTACGCCGGGTCAGCAACACCTTCCTCGGCCAAATGCAAACCGTCACCACCTGCCCTACCTGCAACGGTGAAGGTTCCATCGTCACTGCAAAATGCACCGTCTGTAAAGGCGAAGGCCGCGTCTACGGCGAAGAGACCGTCAGCATCGACATTCCCGCCGGTGTACAGGAAGGTATGCAGCTAAGCGTCAGCGGCAGGGGTAATGCCGGCGAAAGAGGCGGCCCGCACGGCGACCTGATCATCCTGATAGAAGAAGAGCAGCACCCCGAATTACACCGCGACGGTCTCAACGTCGCGTTCGAACTGCACCTCTCCTTCCCCGATGCCGTATTCGGCATCCAGGCCGAAGTACCCACCATCGACGGAAAAGCAAAGATCAAGATCCCGCCGGGCACTCAAAGCGGTAAGATATTTCGCCTCAAAGGAAAAGGCTTCCCGGGAGTAAACTCCTACGAAAGAGGCGACCAGCTGATCCATGTCAACGTCTGGACACCCCAGCACCTGACACCGGAAGAGAGATCCACGCTGGAAAAGCTCAACGGTTCAGCCAATTTTCAGCCAAAACCGGATAAAAACGAACGCAGCTTCTTCGATAAAGTAAGGGAGATGTTTTCCTAGTCTTCATCCTTACGATGATGCTTTTCATGCCCGTAGATCCTACGGGCTTTTTCCATTAGAGTGATGAATTCCTGCTGCATGACATCGCGGGGATCGCTCGACTGTTCCGCCATCTCGATAGCTTCCTTCCAACCCGCCTGATGGGTAAAACGCGACCGCTTCAACAAACCGCCAAACAAAGCAATAGAAGAAGCAAATCGGTAACAGGGCTGCAGTTCCTTAAAAGGGACCGATTGATTCTCGCAGTTATACGTGCTGGCCCGCGGCAAGGGATCATGCGGCAGCCGGTAATTCAATTGCACCTGCGCCAGCTGGTCCTCATCCTTCACGATAATACTGTCGGGATTTGCCGGAACGATCTCAAAAAGGGCCAGCAGGGAATGCCCGCTTCCTACTTCCCCACCCTGCAACTGGCTGAGCGAATCCGACAACACCTTTTCCCGGTTGTCAAAGCCGATAAGGCGGTAGTCCCGCACCAGCGAAGAATTGAACTGGATATTCAGATACGCGTCATCCGCCACGGCATATACCGTTTGGGTAAACTCCCGCACAAGGACCTTCTCCGCTTCCCGCTCATCGTCCAGATAGGCAAAATTCCCGTTCCCCTTCTTCGCCAACACCTCCAGCTTGGAATCCTTGTAATTACCCATTCCAACCCCAAGACAGGTTAGATAGATTCCCCAGTCCTTATATTGAGCGACCAGCTTCTCCAACTCTTCCTCCGAGGTCTCCCCTTCGTTAAAATCGCCGTCCGTAGCCAGGATCACCCGGTTATTCCCCCCTCTGATCAATTGACTTTTCGCCACCCGGTACGCCGCCCGGATACCCGCCTCGCCCGGAGTTGCACCACCGGGGGCCAGATCTTCGATAGCCTCCAGGATCTTCTTCTTGTCCGCCCCCGAAGTGGGACCCAGTGACACGGCTACCGATCCGCCATAGGTCACCATCGAAACCGTGTCGATAGGTCGTAAGTTATTGACTAACAACCTAAAAGCCGATTTTAAAAGCGGCAGTTTATTGGGTAGGTCCATCGACCCCGAGATATCGATCAACAGCACCAGGTTGGCGGGCGGGATCCTGGCCGGATCGATCTTCCGGGCGCTTACCTGCAGGAATAGCAGCCGGTTCCCTGGATTCCAGGGACATACGGAGAGCTTGGACCCAAAGGCAAAACAGCTGTCCCGCGGCGGATCGGTATAACCAAAATTGAAATAGTTGAGCATTTCCTCGATCCGCACCGCATCGGGTGGTATCGTACTGCCCATATTCAGAAAACGCCGTACGTTGCTGTAGGAAGCCTTGTCGATGGTCACGGCAAAACCCGTCTCGGGAAATTTCCGGGCGGGAATAAAATCATTTTCTACGAGGGAACTATAAGTCTCGGCGCCCACCGTCCAACCCTTCCGGTCCGTGGCCCGCCAATCTTTGGTCAGCGAGAGAAGACTCTTTTGGGGGGGTGCCGCGGGCATCATCCTGCCCGACGACCGCAAATGAAGGTCCTGGTATTTCGTGGCATCCACCGCCACGACAAGCGTCTGAAAACCCTCCGCAGAAAGGGTAAGCGTATCCGATGACGCGGGTACGGGAATCCCAAAGGCACCGCTACTCCCTGAATGATACAGATACCCGCTCGAATGCAGCACGATCCGTACTTCCGGCAAGGGGCTGTTCTTCTCATCCTTCACCTCCCCGCGTAAATAGAACTGAGCATGCGCGGATAAAAGTAAAAGAGAACATGAAACCGCCAGGATTACAGGTTTCAATCGGATATTTTGAGTCAATTTAATGCGTTCTCCCTACTCTACCAACTGATAAATGGACGGAATATTGCGTCCCAGGCCATCATAATCAAGGCCGTAGCCAAGTAAGAACTTGTTTGGGACCGAAAAGCCGAGATAATCCACGGTGATCGGATACACCGTAGCCTCCGGCTTATGCAGCAAGGCAGCGATCTTTAACGACGCCGGCTGCTGATGTTCCAGTTGCGGCAGGAATTCACTAAGCGTCTTTCCGGTATCCACAATATCCTCCACGATCACCACATGCCGTCCATGCAGGTCGGTATCCAGCCCGATTGCGGTGATCACCTGCCCCGACGACTTCGTTCCCTTATATGACGCCAGTTTGATAAAGCTGATCTCCGCCTCGATGGACATCTTCTTGAACAGATCGGATGCGAACATAAACGCCCCATTCAGGATGGCAATGAACAACGGCCGCTTATCGGAATAATCCCGATTCATCGCATCCGCTATCGCTTGTATCTTCTCGTCGATAAGTTCTTTTCCCAAATAAGGCCCAAACTCTTTATCATGAACGCGTATGATGGACATAGTACAGAATGATTTTATCGCTTGTTATCTCCCGTGGCCAGCCTGGGCCGCGAAGGAGCACTCCGCTGCAAATAGATCCGTTCCCCCGCCGCCGGCCTCGAATCGGCTGAAAGCTGATTCAGCTGGAGCAGGTCCTCCAGCCGGACGCCCTCCGCCTGGCCGATATCGTATACACTCTCCCCCTCTCTTACAATATGAAATTCGATGGAGCCCACCCGCCGCTTCCGCTGCAAAAAGATCAGCTGCCCCTTTACAAGCACATCTTCCTCCTTCAGCTCATTGAATTCCATCAGCCGCGGCAACGAAAGTTCGTATTGGTTGGCAATCGCCAAAAGCGAGGTGCCCGCCTGCGCGTAGATCACCTTCGTCCGGTTGATCGTAAATTCCCCCTCGGGATACGACACCGCGGGCGCACCGTTCAATCCTCCCGCCCCCGCCGCCGGCTTGTTCTTCGTCGTCCCATCTCCGGATCCCGCCGCGCCATCGGCCACATCGGCCTGCACCGGCGTAACGGTAGGCGCACCCGGCATTGTCAGCACCACCTCCTCAGAGGGCTTCATCTTCCCCATCGCGATCAGCGTATACTGCTGCAAGTTATAATCTTTGACAAGTTTGATCAGTATCTGGGAGTATTTGATATTCGTCGCATACCCTGCCTTCCTTAACCCATAGGCCCAGCCTTCATAATCCGTGGGCTCCAGTCGAAAAAGGAAAGCATATCGCGAACTGCGACGCAGGAAATCGGAATGATCCCGGTAAGAATCGGCCGCCGTGGCATAACTGCGAAAACACTCCTGCCGGGCATCGTCATCGTGATAGACTACCTGCCCTTTCCAGTCGTCCTTGCATTTGATCCCAAAATGATTGTTGGATTGTTTCACCAGCTCGCTCGTCCCCGCCTCCGTCTCATGCAACCCCTGGGCCAGGATGATCGAAGCCGGAATACCCGAACGCTGCATCTCCGCCATCGCCAGAGCCTTGTAAGTATTGACATAGACCACCCCGTTCACGCTCATCTGCGCCGGCGCCCATTTCACCGCCGCCACCAACAACAATCCCGTTACGATACTCTTTAAATGCATCAATATTTATTTCTTCCGGATGAAAAACAGCCCATCCCGCACCGTCAGCATCACCCGCTCAACCCGGTCATCCGCCGCCACCATCTCATTAAAGGCCTGGATAGCCTTTGCGCTCTTCCCGGTTACCTCCGCTTCCAGCACCTGTCCATGAAACAGTACATTGTCCGCGATGATCAGCCCCCCACTTCTCAACCGGGGTAAAACCATTTGATAATAATCGATATATCCCGGCTTATCAGCATCTATAAATACAATATCCCACACTTCTTCCAGGGCCGGGAGGATGGCTAACGCATTTCCACGGTGCAATATTATCCGGTCGCCACGGTTTGACCGGCGGAAATATCCCGCCGCCCGATCGGCATCCTCGTCCCGCAACTCGATAGTGTGCAGTTGCCCATCCTCTGCCAATCCTGCCGCCAGACAAAGCGCGCTGTACCCCATAAAAGTACCTACCTCCAATATCCGCCGCGGACAAAGAAGTCTGCTCATCATCTCGAGCAGTTTGCCCTGCAGGGGTCCGCTCAGCATATGCGCCTCGGGATGATTGGCGGCCGTATATGCCGCAATCTCCTCCAGCAGGGGATCCAGTTTCGAAGAATAGTGTTCCGCATAAGCCTGTGCCTTGAGGTCTACAAGTTCCATACCGGTTACATTTGAAGTTGGGCAAAGATACGGCTTCCGACCTCTCTAAGCCTGCACCGGCCTCGACAGGGTCCATAAGCCCAAAAACGTCAGCAGTCCGTTGATAACCAACAATTCCAACCCGATTTGAAACCCGAACAATCGGCCTGAATACTGACTGAGGAAATAACAACACACCGGCGCCAGCAGGCAAAGTGCCGTGATCTTCCAGGTATTGGCCAGGGTCCGCCTTGTAAAGATGCCAAAGGCAAAAAGCCCAAGCAGGGGACCATAGGTATACCCGGCGAGTTCGAGGACGGTATTGACGATGGATTTATTATCCACCCATTTGAATATGAGGATACAAAGAAGGAAGACAAGCGCAAAGCTGAAATGCACGGTCATCCGGATCCGCTTCTTCCGGCCCTCGGTTAGATCGGCCCGGTCCTTCAGTCCCAGCAGATCGATGCAAAAAGAGGAGGTCAGCGCCGTAAGCGCGCCATCCGCACTGGGAAAAAGCGCCGAGATAAGCCCGATAATAAAGATGATCGATACCGCGGAAGGCAGATAATGCAGGGCAAGCGTCGGGAAGAGATCGTCCCCGATGACATTCCGGCCACCCATCAAAAGCGCATGCCCCTGGTAGACCGCACCCCGCTGCAGCGAATACAGATAGAGCAATCCTCCCAGGAACAGAAACAAAAAGCTCACCAGCACCATGATAAAACTGAAGGTCACGACATTCTTCTTGGAATCATGAACATTCTTGACGCTGATATTTTTCTGCATCATCTCCTGGTCCAGTCCCGTCATGGCGATGGCAATAAACATCCCGCCCAGTATCTGCTTGCCCCAAAATCCCTTGCTGCTCACATCACCATTAAAGACATGCGTAAGTCCCTTCGCCTCCAACGCCTGCATGGCCCCGCCAAGCGAAAGGTGCAGATTATGCAGGATATAGACCGTACACACGCAAAGTCCAAGCAACATGAACGTCGTCTGAAGGGTATCGGTATACACGATCGTCTTCACCCCACCTTCAAAGGTATAGAGCAGGATCATCAGCAGAATGACCAGGCTGGTCACCCCGAAAGGAATTCCAAGGTCCTTCAGAATAAAGATATGCAGCACATTGATCACGAGATAGAGCCTCGCCGTAGCACCCACCGTGCGGGAGATGATAAAAAACAAAGACCCGGTTCTGTATGCCACAGACCCGAATCGCGAATGCAGATAATTATAGATGGAAGTGAGATGCAGCCGGTAAAACAAGGGCAGCAGGACAAAAGCGATCACCAGATAGCCAAACCAATAGCCGATGATCACCTGAAAATAGCCAAACGCCTTATGAACATCACCGGCCCAATCGCCAACCGTCCCGGGAACGCTGACAAAGGTCACCCCCGAAAGACTTGTCCCGATCATCCCAAAAGCTACCAGCATCCAATTGGAATTGCGGTTCCCGATAAAGAACGAATCGTTATTCGAGTGACGCGACGTACGCCAGGCTACCACCAGCAACAGCAGGAAGTAACCGATGACAAAGGCAAAAAGCAAAAAAGACGACATCCTTCAAAAATAGGAAATCCTATCGATGGTGCAGGTAAAAATCAAAACCCGCCCGCAAAACCGGCAACGGATGGCCATAGACGTCGTTGTACGGGGAATTCTTATTCGAAATGGCATCGAACATCAGGGCAATATAAAACCCACTTTCCCCAACAACCCGCCGGCCATAACCAACCCCCAGCAACAAACTCGGCGCATTGGCATTAAGCTTGAAAGATTCTCCGCTGGTCATATCCTTCTCTGTGATACTCGTCCAGTTGAACTCGGGCTGCGCAGTCAGGAAAAGAAAAGGTAACACATAGGCACGGCCGAATACCCCGCCCCCATACGTGAATTGCTTGCTGCTCACATCGGGGTTATAGATAAAATTCGGATCAGCCCGGATCGAGCTGTAGTTGAAGTTCACCACCGCACCGACATCCAGCCACCGGTTCAGGGAATAGCCGATCTCCGGGTTGACCCCGACATTAAAGCTATAAGAACCAAAACCAAGCCCCAGGCTCCCGCCAAGGAAAAGATTCTGCTTCGAAAAACCAGTCTCGGGACCTTCATCGGAATAAGTGTACGTACGGTTGGGCATATGCTCCTGCGCCATACCGGCCAGGCATACCATCCATAAACAAAACGCGATTACAACCTTTCTTGTCATTATTGGTTATTGATTTTGGGCAAAAATAGCGCAATTCCCACCTTCTGACGCATCTTACGGTTTGAAAGTGGGACACAACGACTGCCGCTTATCTCCATTATATTGACTGTAAAAGCCCTGGTTCAGCAATGCAAACTCCCAGGAGCCATAGCCACCATCATAATGCTTTAGCGCCGAAGTGGTGACATCATATGTGAAGGTTAGCCTGATATTCTTATAAACAAACCCGATCATCGGGATGATCGCATCTCCCGGCCGCATATAAAGCCCGCCGATCACCTGCTGATCCCCCTCATCCTGCAGATTGAACTGGGCATTCAACCCGATCACCATCTCACTCGCACCCGCCATCTGTGTATAATAACCCATCGGATTGACGATGACCTGCTCATTGACCTTTATACTCGCATTGACAAAACCCGTATAACGGGGCGCGATCCGGCTGTCAAAACCCACCGGGTCCGTATTGAAAAAAGACTCCCGGGGCCGGTTGAAATGCTGCACCGAAAACCCGCCGTTCAGATACATCTTATTCGTAGGAAAATAGGCATAGTTCATCCCGATCTGCATATCCAGGTAGTTGTCCGAAGGATGATCGATGACGACGCTCGTCGGCAGCGTATTGTCAAAGAATTTTCCGTCGAACTGATCGGGGAACTTCAGGTTGGAAGTATTGATCCGTTTGTTCACCCACCCCGTATTAAACCCGATCGAAAGCAAACTCGCAAACCCGACCATCTGATGATAGGCCACCGAAGCATACACCGAAGTCGAGGTCAGCGTGCTCGACCCGGCATCATCCCGCAGGATAACCCCGCCAAGCCCCATCCAGCCGTTCTCGATCCGGTTCCGGAAGACCTGCGCATCCCCCCAGAGACTCATCGTCCGGTAAGGCGCAGCCATGATCGCCGACCATTGATCCCGGTAATTGGCCCCCAGCCGGTAATCGGCATCGGGAATAAAACCGGTGTTGGCAGGATTC
This sequence comes from Puia sp., assembly GCF_036500295.1. Taxonomy (NCBI): domain Bacteria; kingdom Pseudomonadati; phylum Bacteroidota; class Chitinophagia; order Chitinophagales; family Chitinophagaceae; genus Puia; species Puia sp. Next base: position 15,554 of record NZ_DASYCH010000047.1, read on the forward strand.
GTTATCAGCGGGGCATTGAACCACTGTGAGAAATGCAAATCCTGGCCGTTGGCGCCCAGAATTCCCAGGGTCATGCCACAGCTTAGCACCAGTATTGTTTTCAACCCCCTCATCTGTTTCTATTAACGTAGGTTACAAGATTTTGGTTGTCACCTCACCAAAGTTATATCACCTTTCTTACTCACATGTTTCCCGTCCGAAAATTGCGCCTCCAGGGTATAGGCATACACATCCATCGGCTGCAAAACGCCCAGATAAGTGCCGTCCCAACCCACATTCGGGTTGTCGGATTCGAAGACCATTTTCCCCCAGCGGTTATATATTCTAAAATCCATATGTAAGATACCAAAGCCCATCACCTTCAAAATGGCATTCTGCCCAAACCGGCCCGGCGTAAAGGCATTGGGGACATCCAGCAAGGGGTTGATCAGGGAAGCCACCACATGACAAACCGTATCGGTACACCCAAACTGGTTCGTCGTGATCAGACATACCGGGAAGCTGTCCGTCGCAATATACAGGTGCTGCACCGTATCCGCCGTGGTCCGGACCGCGGAATCCCCGTCGCCAAATGTCCACAGATAGCTGACCCCACCCTGCGACCCATTGGTAAAGACGATCGGCACATTCGCCACCGGCGGCGAAGGCGCAAACGTAAAGGCAGATTGCGGCTTTATGTTCACCGTGATCGTAAAGCTGGTATCCGACACCTTGTTACAGGTGTTCGGGTCCTCCTCATGCAAAGAGATCGTATACGTTCCTGGCGTCTGATACAGATGCGTCGGGTTGACATCATTCGAGATATTCAGCTCCCCGCTCGCCGGATCGCCAAAATTCCAGATGAACGTAGTACCCCCAAGCGATGTATTATTAAATTCCGCATTGTAGGGCGCGCAACCCGTCGACGGCGTTATAAACTGCGCCTTGGCTATCGGCGAAACCCGCAGCATCTGCGACGCGGTATCGGGATAGTTACAATACGAGGTATCGTTCAGGATCAGATTGACGATATAGGTCCCCGGATTCTTATAACTGTAGGTCACCGCACCCGCACCCGTCGTCACCTCCGGCGATCCATCCCCGAAATCCCAGATAAACGACGTGGGGCCAAAAGGCTTGCCGATGGGCGCAGTGGAGGTATTGGTAAAATCATAGTCCAGCGACGTACAGGGCGCCAGCGGATCTTTCGTAACAGCGAAGCTCACCGGCGCCCGGTCGGTCCGCGCAATGACATGACGATAGACCGTATCGGCAACATTACAGCTGTTCGAATCGATCGCTACCATCATCACCGTATAAAACCCCGGATTGACATAAGTGTGCGCCACCGCATAGCTTGTCGTGGCCGTATCGGGACTCCCATCCCCAAAATTGAATATATACTGCTTCGCGTTCCGGATCGTATCCTGCAGATAAGTGTCCATGGGAATACAACCAGCCGTATCGTCCTTTCTGCCGTTCACCGAAACCTGTAATCCCCCTGCCACCCCCGCAAAATTAAAAGCGATCTTTATGGCAGCCATATTACATCCGGCACTCGCCCCATTGACAGGCGCCCAGACACCAGGCGTGGTCGGGTACCGGCCGGTCGCCTGCGGACCACTGCAGTTCGCGCAGATCGCCTGGTAGATCACCCCATTCTGATCATACCGGCTCGTTCCTCCATCCACATGCTCGCTGATACTATTGGAATTGTCGTTCTCCCCAAAGAAGGTCCCGTAAAGCAACCCGCTCGCGTTCTTCGACATGACGATAAAATAAAAGTCCCGATTGTCGCTAAGCCGCTTGTAGGCGTCCGGCGTGGTCGGCAAACCTGCCGTCCCGGCCAACCCATAGGGATCACCTCCATTCCCAAGGATCCATCCCCCCCAGCCACTGACATAAATATTCTCACACCGGTCGATCAGGAAAGCCACAGGCGAAATATTCGGCAACCCGTGGGACTGCCCCGAAGGAGTACCAAAAGTCGTGGAATAGATATAGCCCGAAAGATCCGGCTTCAGCTTCGAAACGAATTGCCGCCCCCCGCCGATCGAATAAGTGGCATTGATCACAGGCCAGGTGCCGTTCGTAGTGCCCATCACATAGGGAATGCCCTTCTTATCGACCTGCAAGCCATAAATGGCATCTCCATAGGCCGTTCCAAGATAAGTGCTTCGGATCATCGTCGACCCATCCGACGACACCTGCGCTACAAACCCATCGGCAGGCCCGCCGGCATAGCCGCTCTGCATAACTCCGCCGCTCTTGCTGCCCGGCAGATTCTGGCTGGTGGTGGCCCCGGCAACATAGATATCTCCCGTCAGCGGGTTTTGCTTGAGGACAAACGCAGCATCGGAAGCCGAACCGCCAAGAAAGCTGCTCCAGATAAGATGATTGCACGTAGGGTCTATCTTCAGCACCACCCCATCCTGCCTGCCCCCGCCATAAGCCGGCTGGAACACTCCGCCTACGATCGGGAAATCCGGACTCTGTGACGACCCGGCAATAAGGATATTTCCCTGTCCATCGAGGACCACCTCGCTACGGGAATCATCCCCATAGTTTCGGATCAGCGAATCGGCCCGCTCATTGGGCGGCTGCGTGGCAGCCTGGTCCTCCATATTCACACAATCATTCTTGGTGCCGCCGATCCGCATGCTGCCGATAAGTTTATTTCCTCCGGCACTGATCTTTGCGACGAACATATCCGCCCCGCCCCCAGCTCCGGCCGTGGAAAGGATCGGGAAATTGGTGGAATAGGTCCTGCCCAGAACATACAGATTACCCTGTCCGTCACAGATAAGACTATGCGGCGTCTCCGTTGCCGCCCCACCAAGATAAGTCGCATATATTTTGCTGTTGCCGCTTTGATTAAGTTTCACGATCCCCACATCGAAACTCCCACCGCCAAAAGAAGGCTCCAGCGCACCCGTGGTAAAAGGAAAGGCCGAACCAAAAACAATCCCCCCGAAGTAAAAACTGCCGTCAGGCCCCGGCGTCGCGGTAAAACCCCAATTGCTCACCTTACTGCCCGAGAACGAACAGAAGATCACCGTCGGATCGATGATCAGCGTGGCGTTGGCGTCATGATCCGGCACATCGAAGCTCACCGTATTCCCGTCATGGATGGTGTACCGGCAACGGATATCTGTTTTTCCCTGCTGATTATAGAGGTAGGAATAAGGCGCCAGTTGCGTCACCGCCCCCACCGACGTACCCACGATCAGCTGGCCCTTCTTCACGCTCAGCCGGTCCGCACCCTCATATTTCATCTGTATCCGCCGGTAATCGCCGCCCGGATGGACGATGATGTCATATTTCATCTGTCCCTCATTGGTGTAATAACGGACGTCGATATTCGGATACAGGTTCTTGTAGGTTACCCCCTGAAAGACCCGGCAGTCCGATCCCCATTTCGATTGATCGTTCCCGATAAAGTAGTTGTTGAGCCCCGGAAGGGCCTTATCCGGCACAATAGCCGCGTCGTCGCTGGCGCCGTCGAAGCTCACCCGGTAAGCATGGGCCCGCAAACCGGCTGCCGACCCGCTTCCGCCTGTGGACACTGCCTGCTTGGAACCCAACACCTTCGGACCCGCCCCATGAAATGCTCCCCCCGGTCCGGATATCCCGTGATGGGCTTCCGTCATCCGGCGCAGGTCATCGGCATTATACAGCATCGCCGAAAAACCCTTCTTCTCGAGGTATAGCGCCCCATTCGGCAATTCCCCCTTGAATTGTACCCGGGGATCCCACTGGCCCTTGTTCTCCACGAATTCAATGTTGGAAGCACCCACCTGGGCCCATCCCCGGAATACGGTCGCCAACAATAGAATTACAATATAGAAAACTCGCTTTCTCAAATAGCGCATTTTTACAAATTACAAAAATCCCCCGTACTTATCGAATCAACGTAATATCCCCTTTCTTCGTCGCTCGTGACCCATCGGAAAACTCCGCTTCCAGGGTATAGACATACACATCCATCGGCTGCGGCTCCCCATGATAGGTGCCATCCCAGCCGACATACGGATTGACACTCTCGAAGATAAGTTGTCCCCAGCGGTTATAGATCCTCCAGGTCATATGAGTGATGCCGAATCCGACCACTTTCACCACCGCATTGACCCCAAACCTGCCGGGAGTAAAGGCATTGGGGACATCCAGCAGCGGATTGATCAGGGCAGGCACAGCATGACAGGTGGTGTCCGTACAGCCCGAGGCATTCGTCACCACCTCGCACACCTCGAACGTATCCGTCATATTATACAGATGGACCACGGTATCCGGCGTCGTCTTCGTCTCCGACGTGCCATCCCCGAAGAACCATTCATACTTCACCCCCGGCGAAGACGCATCCGTGAAGACCGTCGGGGTGTTCGCCGGCTGCGGCGGCGTGGGCGAATACGTAAAGTCCACCGTCGGCTTGCCCTGCACCGTGATCGTAAAGGAATAGGTACTGGTGATATTACACGTCGTGGAATCCACCGCCTTCAGCGTGACGGTATAGGTGCCGATATTCGGATAAAGATGCGTGGGTGAAGCATCGATGCTGTCGATGCCGCTTCCATCCCCGAAATCCCAGTAGAATTGCTGCCCGGCGGTGGAGGTATTCGAAAAAACCGCATTATACGGCGCACAACCCAGTTGCGGCGTCGTAAACTGCGCCTTGACATTTTGCGCGACATAAAGGATCCTCGTAGTATCCATCGGCGAATTACAGTAAGAGGTGTCCACCAGGGCTAGCGTCACCTTATACGGCCCAGGCGCGGAATAAGCATGCGTCGGCTTCGCGGCAAAAGGCTGATCCGGCGCCACCGCCCCATCTCCGAAGGTCCAGGTAAAGGCGGTGTCGCTGAATGGCGGCGCCCCCGGCGAAGCCCCCGAGAGATTCGTAAAGACATAGTTGTTGCTCGTACAGTCGCCCACCTTGTCATAGCGGAAATCCAAAAAAGCGGGGTTATCCTTAACCACGACATAGCGTATCGCCGTATCCGCCACATTACAGGTATTGCTGTCTATCGCGATCAGCGTTACCTTGTATACGCCGACATTCTGATAAAGATGATCAAATGTATATTGGGTCGTGTTGCTGATCACCGTGCCGTCTCCGAAATCCCAGATATACGATTTCGCATTGCGGAGCGTATCCGAGATCGTCGCGGTCAGCGGCGCGCAACCCACGCTGTCACCCCGGCCATGCGTGACCACCTTCAACCCCGCGGCAACACCCGCGAAATTAAAAGCGATCTTCACCGCCGCTTCATTACATCCAAGTGCGCCTGCCCCATTGGTCGAAGCCCATACCCCCGGCGTGGTTGGGAACGTAGCCCCCAGATAACAGTTGGCGCACACGGCCTCATAAATAACCCCCTGCTGGTCGAACCGGCTCGTACCCCCATCCACATGATCCCCGAAGTGCCCATACTGCTGGCCAAAATAACTTCCGTACAGCTGGCTCGCAGCATTCTTTTGCAGCACAAAGAAATAAAAATCCTCGCCGTCGGTTACACTCTTGAGGGCGCCTGCAGTCACCGGAAGGTTCCAGGTCCCGCTGTTGGCATAACCATCCGTACTGTCCGCACCACCGCCCCATCCGGCTACATAGACATTCTGACAGCGATCCACGAGAAAGGCCGTCGGTGATATACTGGGATGCTGCCGGTTGCCTCCACCGAAATTAGCGGAATAGACAACCCCCGTAAGGTCCTGCGTCAGCTTGGTGATGAACTGCTTTCCACTGGATTGACCGGGATTGCTCTGGTTAAAAGGAGAATTATTCACCGGCACGATCCCATCGGTGGTCCCGACGATATAGGGAAATCCGAATTTATCAAAATCCAGCCCATAGATCATATCGTTGGACCCCGTTCCGAAATAGGTGGATTTTATCAGGTTGCTTCCATTGTTACTGATCACGGAGATGAACCCATCGATACCGCCGAGTTGCCCCGGATGGATCACCGGCACATTAGTCCTGCCCGGGAGATCTCCGCTCATCGTTCCCCCGCCGACCCAGATGGTATTATCCACCGGATTCAACGAAAGCACAAAGGCGGCATCACTACCCGATCCGCCCAGAAAACTGCTGAAAAGCACCGTGCTCAGGTCAGGGCTCAGCTTGAGCACTACACCGTCCTGCTTGCCGCCAAACGTACTCTGAAAAGCATTTTGAACAGGAAAATCAGCGGACTGGGTACACGCGGCGATATAGACGTTGCCCGCGTTGTCCAGGATCACCTCGCTTCTGCCGTCATCGCCATAGTTCAATCGCAGGTCCGCCGCCCCTTCGGGATACTGGCTGTTGATCAGATATTTCGGCGCGAAATTGACCCCATCCCATCCGCTCCCGCCGATCCGCTTGCTGCCAAGCAGGGCCGTCCCGGTGGAGTTGAACTTGACGACAAAAAGATCGAATCCTCCGCCACTGCCAACCAGGGTGCCCGGGAGATTAGGGGGGAAGTTGGTAGAACTGGTCCGTCCCGTAACGACGAGATTGCCGCTATTATCAACGATCATGCTGTGCGGCTGCTCATCCCCGCTGCCCCCAAGATAAGTGGCATATATCCGCTTGCTTCCATTTGGACTTAATTTCATGATGGCCACATCATAGTCGTAGCCGTTTTCCCCGCCGCCCTCACTGCCATCCCCACCCTGAAACGTGGTTTGGAACGCTCCAGGACTCGCCAGAAAACCGGAACCATTAGGCCCCTTGGGGTTCATCTGCGACTCGTCCAGCACGATACCACCCATATAGAAATTCCCGCCTCCGTCATACGTGGCCGTATAACCCCAGTTGTCCGACCGGCTGCCCGTGAACGAACAGAACACTTCCGTCGGATCGATAACAAGCGTCGCATCCGGCGAATAATTTTTCACCTTGAACTGGATCCGGTTCCCGCTGAGCAGCGAATAACTGCAGTCCAGGTCTGTCCGGCCGCTGTCGGTGACCTGGTAGCTGCGGGGCTCCAGTTCCGTAACCGTACCCACGGAAGTCTGTACATAGATCTTGTTCTTACGGACGGTCAGTTTGTCCTGCCCCTCATACTTCAAAATGATCTTGCCCGGATCGGCGCCGGGATGAACGATGACATCATACTTGATAAACCCCCGGTCCGTATAGTAATGGATATCGATGCCGTCGTACATATTCCGGTACCAGATGCCCTGGAAGACCCGGCATTGCATCGCCCAGTTCTTCTTATCGCCGATAAGATAGTTGTTGTATGAATCCAGCGGTTTGTCAGGAGTGATCTGCACCCCGTCATTCGAATTCTCAAAGCTCACCCGGTAGGCGTGATTGTGCAACAGATAAGGATCACCGGTCGATCCCGGGCTGCCGGAACCCGCACCTCCCGGCTTTGACGGGTAATTCATCCCCGGCACCGAGGCTACTGTCTTTTTCCCCGCATTTCCGCCGCCCGATACTCCCGCGGCAGCAAGATCTCCATGCATCAATTGCCCAATCCGTTTCATATCATTCGTATCATGCAGAAGCACCGTAAACCCCTTCCGTTGCATGACTAAATTACCCGTCCCGATCCCCGCATTGAAGCGAACCGACGAATCCCACTGTCCCTTGTTTTCGATAAACTCGAGATTGGAATAGCCCCCGGATTGCGCACTTAACTGAATCGCCGATAAGAAGAGCAGCGTAAAAAATAGGCTTATTCTTAGCAAGGGTTCTTTGTTTAATGTTTTCGGCCGACGGACCATCGTCCATCCTGGTTAAGATATCTTGCTCCAGGCCGTTTTGCCGTGCTGGGATTGCAAGAAAGCCTTCAACGCCTTATTCTCTTCCGTCGCCAGGTCGGGATCCTTGTCCAGCAGCTGCGCCGCCCTGTCACGGGCCAGCTCGAGCCAGTACCTGTCCTGAACAATATTCGCAAGCTTAAAGTTCAATAACCCACTCTGCCGGGTCCCCCCGATATCGCCCGGACCCCGGATTTCGAGGTCCTTTTCAGCAATTTTGAAGCCATTGTTAGTCTCGGTAAGGATACTCATCCGCTCCCGGGCCTCTTTTCCCAAACGGGGACTCGTAAGCAGGATACAAAAGCTTTTCTCTGAACCACGCCCCACTCTCCCCCGCAGCTGATGCAGCTGGGAAAGCCCGAATTTCTCCGAACTCTCGATAACCATCACTGTCGCATTCGGCACATTCACTCCAACCTCGATCACCGTCGTAGCAACCATGATCTGCGTATCGCCGCTGAGAAATCGCTGCATATTCGTATCCCGTTCATCATTACTCTGCCGCCCATGTACCATGCTGATCCAATACTTCGGTTCGGGAAACCAGGCCTTGATATTTTCATAGCCCTTCATAAGATCTTCATAGTCCAGCTTCTCCGACTCCTCGATAAGGGGAAAGATAACGTAGGCCTGCCTGCCTTTAGCAACCTCGTGCCGGATGAAATCCATCACCTGCGGCCTCCTGTCTTCGTAACGATGAACAGTCTGGATTGGTTGCCTTCCAGGTGGTAATTCATCCATGACACTATAGTCCAGGTCACCATAGGCAGTCATCGCCAGCGTCCGCGGAATAGGTGTGGCCGTCATCACCAGGACGTGCGGCGGGATCTCCGCCTTCTCCCAAAGCCGGGCCCGCTGAGCCACACCAAACCGGTGCTGCTCATCCACGATCGCCAGCCCCAGCCGCTGGAATTTCACCGCCTCCTCCAGCACCGCGTGCGTCCCGATAAGAATATGCAGTCTGCCCTCAACAGCCATCCCAAGGGCCTCCTTTCGGATCTTTGACCGGGAGGACCCCGTCAATAAACGGACCTCAAGGGGCAGATCCTTTAGCAACGCCGAGATCCCTTCATAATGCTGCCGCGCCAGGATTTCCGTAGGCGCCATCAGACAGGCCTGAAAGCCATTATCTATCGCCAGCAGCATCGCCAGCAGGGCTACCATCGTCTTACCGCTGCCGACATCCCCTTGTAATAACCGGTTCATCTGCCGCCCACTCCCCGTATCCCGGCGGATCTCCTTCAGCACCCTCTTCTGAGCACCGGTGAGCTCAAACGGCAGGTGATGCGTATAAAATCCGTTAAAGAGCTCGCCCACCTGCGAAAAAACAACGCCGTGCGAGAACCGGTGCCGCTTTGACTTGATCAACCCCAATCTCACCTGCGCAAGAAACAGCTCCTCGAATTTCAACCGGTCCACCGCTTGCTGGAAAAGCACAGGCTGCGTAGGGAAATGGATCTGCCGGTAAGCCTCAAAACGCGAAAGCCAGCCCCGCTCCTCCCCTGTTTCCTCATCCGGATAGGTCCTCGCCGGTTGTGGCAGGTTTTCCGGCAAGTCACTCTCTTTCAGCATATTAAGAAGAGTCTGAGTAAGTTTCCCCAATTGCCGGCCCCCAAGCCCCCGGACCTTTAGCTTCTCAGTCGTTGGGTACACCGGCTCCAAAAACTCCGGCCTCGCCGTCCCCTGACCCTGCAATATCTCGATTTCAGGGTGCGTCAACTGCGGACTCCCCTGGAAAAAGCTCACCCGGCCATAAACAAGGAATTCCCCGCCCACCTGTACCAGTTTCTGGATCCCATGGATACCCTGAAACCAAACCAGCTCAAGGGTACCCGAAGCATCCCGCACTTCGGCCACCAGCCTCCTGCTCCGCTTATCACCAAGCAATTCCACACTGATAACCCTGCCGGCCACCTGAATATACTCCGTCGCCGCATTTATCTCCCGGATAAGATTGATCTTCGTCCGGTCGACATGACGATAGGGAAAATGTTCGAGCAGGTCCCGAAAACAAAAAATACCCAGTTCCTTTTGTAAGAGCTCGGCCCGCAGCGGACCGACGCCTTTCAGATATTCTATCGGATTGGAAAGTATGGATGCCAAAGTACTGATGAAACAAAAAATTTACACAAAAATAAGTTATAACTATTGTCGTTTTGTTTGTATTTTGACGGATAATCTACTACTGTTTTGGCGTATCTAAAACTGTTAAGACCAAAGGACTGGGCAAAAAACCTTTTTCTGTTTATCCCTCTCTTTTTCGCAGGCAATTTCTTCCAAACCGCAAAGCTGATAAGCCTTTTTTTTGGCTTCGTCGCCTTTTCCCTCATTGCCAGCAGCATTTATATCATTAATGACTATCGCGATCGGGAAGACGACCGCAAACATCCCATAAAACGCAACCGGCCGTTGGCCTCAGGCGCCGTCTCCCCATCCGCCGCCGTCGTCATCATGGCACTGCTCATCGTCGCGGGATTCGGCATCGCCTGGGTCACCCGCCCTGAATTCGTGGTCGTCCTCGGCGTCTATTTTCTTCTTAACCTGGGCTATTGCTTCGGGCTCAAAAATATCGCGATCCTCGATATCTTCATCCTGGCAGCCGGATTCGTACTCCGGATAAAATCGGGATCCGTCATCGCCGATGTCCACCTCTCGGAATGGATCATTATCATGGTCCTGCTCCTGGCCATCTTCATGGCCATCGGCAAACGTCGGGATGACGTACTTCTCAAAGTTAACTCCGGCGCCGATATGCGCAAATCGGTAAAAGGCTACAACCTCGAACTGCTGAACGTATTACTAGCCGTTGTTTCCTCGATCATCGTCGTAGCCTATCTTATGTATACCATGTCCCCGGAAGTGAAAGAAAGGCTCGGAACTTACCGCCTTTATTACACGGGCGTCTTCGTACTGGCCGGATTGATGCGTTATCTCCAGCTGATCTACGTATCGGCAGAATCCGGCTCTCCTACCAGGATCCTTTACAAGGACAGGTTCATCCAGGTGACCGTTTTCCTCTGGATCATAAGTTTTGTGACTATCCTTTATAGTGAGAATGTCCCTATCTTTAACATTTTAAGAAAGTTGTTCTAAAAAACAGTCGTTCATGCCCTCTGTTCTCTTACTCGGAGCCTCGTCGGATATCGCAACAGCCCTGGCCCGTAAATATGCTTCAGCAGGACACGATCTACAACTGGCTGCAAGGAACGCCCATCGGCTCGAACCGCTCCGTACCGACCTTTCCATCCGCCATGGGATCACGACGACACTCCTGGAATTCGATGCCCGCGCCTTCCAGCAACATTCCGCATTCTGGGAAACCCTGCCAGTAAAACCCGATATCACCATCTGCATCTTCGGCTATCTCGGAGATGAGACGCGGGCGGAATCCGATTGGTCGGAATGCACGAACATCCTCGAAGTAAACTTTGTAGGCGCCGTATCGATCCTCAACATCATAGCCGGCAGCTATATCAACCTTGGGAAAGGAACGATCGTCGGTATCAGCTCGGTCGCCGGCGAACGGGGCCGTCAAAGCAACTACCTTTACGGCAGCGCCAAAGCCGGGTTCACCGCCTACCTCTCAGGCCTTAGAAACCGGCTTTCCCATCACGACAGGCATGTCCTCACCGTTATTCCCGGCTTCGTCTATACCCGGATGACGGAAGACCTGACACTGCCCCCGCTGCTGACGGCAACACCCGAACAGGTAGCTTCCGCCGTTTACAACGCGGTCGAAAAAAAGAAGAATGTCATTTATGTAAAATGGTTCTGGCGCTGGATCATGCTCATCATAAAAAGCATCCCGGAATTCCTGTTTAAAAAACTAAAACTGTGATTCGACGCATCGCTTTTTTCGATTTCGACGGAACCGTCACCACAAAAGATACGCTGCTGGAATTTATCCGCTTCAGCAGAGGTGGGATTCGCCTTGCCCTCGGCTTCTTGATCAACAGCCCCTGGCTGATAGCCATGAAGCTAAAGATCATTTCCAACCAGGCAGCCAAACAACGCATCCTGACGTATTTTCTTGGGAAACGATCCCTATCCTGGTTCGATCGCCGGTGCGCCGACTTCTCCCGCGATATCCTGCCCGGCCTTATCCGCCCAAAAGCACTTGCCGAGATCGACCGGCTGCTGGCATCCGATGTAACCGTGGTCATCGTATCAGCCTCGCCTGAGAACTGGATCGCCCATTGGGCCGAACGCTTGGGGGCCGGCCTCATCGCGACCCGGTTGGCCGTCAATACCGACGGCAAAGGAATAACAAGGCTCACGGGCCGGATAGCCGGCGCCAATTGCTACGGCGAAGAAAAGGTGAACAGGATCCAACAACGATTTGCTCTGCCTGACTACATGGAAGTATATACTTATGGGGACTCCAACGGTGATAAACCGATGCTCCGATTGGGAACGGCTCGCTTTTTCAAGCCCTTCCTATGACGATCAATCCCGAAAAAGAGGGTCGCAAAAAAAATGAAGCTATGGATTTTGTAATTGTAGGTCTTCAGGCCTGGTATTTTGAACTGGGAAGCAATTGTAAGAATATTGCCCTTGAACTATCCAAACACAACCGGGTCCTTTATATCAATATGCCGCTGGACCGGCGGACCATCCTGCAAAAACGGGACGATCCCCATATTGCCAACCACCTCCACCTGGTGCAGAACCGCCAGACCGAGGTTGTCCAGCTGGCTCCCAATCTCTGGAACTATTCTCCTACCCGCGTGATCGAGTCCCTCAACTGGCTCCCCTCCACCTTCCTGTTCTCGCTTTTCAACCGTATCAATAACCGGCGGCTGGCCGACGAGATCCGAAAAGCCACGGACATCCTTGGGTTTAAAGAATATATTCTATTTAACGACAACGACATTTTCCGTTCTTTCTACCTGAAGGAGATGCTCAAACCAAAACTGTACATCTACTACAGCCGGGACAATCTGCTCGCCGTCCCCTATTGGCGAAAACATGGCAGAAGCCTCGAACCCCGCCATATCGCCAAAGCCGATCTCGGCGTCGCCAACTCCCTCTATCTCGCGGATTACCTCCACAGGTACAACGCCCATAGCCATTACATCGGCCAGGGCTGCTCCCTCTCCCTCTTCAACCCGGATATCGCCTATCCGGTCCCGGAAGACCTGAAGGATATCCCCCATCCGATCATCGGGTACGTCGGCGCAATAGTAAGCCTGCGGATCGATATCAATATCATTCTCGAAATAGCACGCGCCAGGCCGGCCTGGCATATCGTCATGGTAGGGCCCGAAGATGATTTCTTTACCGCAAGCATCCTGCATACACTGCCAAACGTGCACTTCCTGGGCAGAAAGGATATGTCCTCCCTGCCCGCTTATATGGCCCATAGTGATGTCTGTATAAATCCGCAGCTGGTCAACGGAATGACCATCGGCAACTATCCCCTGAAGATCGATGAGTATCTTGCCATGGGTAAACCCGTTGTCGCCACCCGCACCGCCACGATGAAATTATTTGAAGAACATAGCTATCTTGCCGACACTCCTGCGGAATACGTTCCGCTCATCGAAAAAGCCCTGGCCGAAAATAATGCGCAGCTCCGGGAAAAAAGGATCCGGTTCGCCAATGAACATACCTGGGAGAATTGTATAAAACTGCTCTATCAGGCCATCGCAAATCATTCGCCGCATGACTAGATCAAGGGAAAAGAACATACTCATCGCCATCCTTGCAACGGGATTTCTCCTTCGGGTACTGATCTCCTTCTTTACCCACCTGCCCAATATGCATCATGATAGCTGGGAATACTATGACCAGGCCGGCACCCTGGTTTCCGGTGGCTATACCAATTACTTTCCAAATGGTTATCCCCTCCTGATCGCCGTTGCCAGAACGCTCGCGGGCACCCACTACCAGGCCTTCCTCCTTTGGACAAATATCGTCTTTTCGACGCTGACCATCTGGTTCCTCTACGATATGGGAAAAACAGTGTTCGCAAAGCCATCCATCGGCCTGGTAGCCGCCGGCTTCCTCGCCGTATTTCCCTCTCAGATCAATTATGTCCGGTGGCTTACAACCGAGGTCCCGACTGCTTTCTTCCTCCTCGGTGCCTATTTTCTTTATTTTCGGAAGCAATATTTTCGCAGCGGGATCTTCTTCGCCGTGTCCATCTTCATCCGTACAAACATCGCCCCGGTACCCTTCTTCCTTCTGGCGATAAAAACCATCCGGGAAAAAAGATTCTCCTTCCGGATGCTGTTCGGCATTCTGCTCCCATTGCTCGCAGTGGGCTTCTATTGCTATTCGAAAACAGGGGAATTCTCCATCTCCGGCAACAGTCAGATCAACATCCTGTATGCGGTTACCGCAAAAGGCGGTGATGTGGACTTTAAATTACAAAATAAACACCCCGAGATAAATACCAGCGGCAAGGCGATAAAAATGTATATCGACCACATGAAGAACAACCCGCTTGGATATCTCGGTCAGAAATGTGCCAATTATTGGGAGCTCTGGGGATTCTACCCCTCCTCCGAAATGGGTACCCGAAGCACGGTATCCCGGCTGCTCATCGGTGCGGGCAATTTCTTCATGGTGGTACTGGGTCTCATCGGCTGGTGGGTTCATCGAAGTTCCCTCGCGGTGAACCTCCTGCTGTTGCCATTTATAACGATCACCCTCATTCATACGATCCTGTTCGCCCTCACGCGATATACCTATCCCGTAGAGCCGTTCATGATCCTTCTGGCGGCAAGCGCCCTTGTAAGATTTAAGGAGAAAAAAGAAGCCCGGATTACCCCTTGATGATCTTGTTTTTCTTGCTCACGATCCTCGACCAAAGATCATAATCCCGCCAGGCCCGCTCTACCCGGTTCCAAAAGCCGCGCACCCGGACAAAAAGGAAGAGCATCCGGCTATGCTTCGCACTCACCCGCTGCAACCGCCCATATTCCTCATAATTCTGCTTTCGGGCGTGGAACTTGGTGACCACCTCATCCCAGTCCTTATGCGGATCTACCTGGATCTTGCGATATAGCTCGCCCCCGCCCACCGGGAGCGTATGCTTCATGACCACCTCATCAAAAACGATAAGCTGATCCTTGGGATAGCCCAGCATCTTCGACCAAACGGAATCGATACCCCAACTGCTGCGATTCCCCGTAAAAGAAGGCAGACAGATCTTCAGCGCCTCCCTGCTGAACAAGGGCGCCATCACCTCGATCTGACCTACAAACCGGCAAAAACTGTTGGGCTGTTGCCGGAAGATCGGCCAGCTGCAAAAGGAATCCTTACTAAGGGAAGCGCAACTGATCGCGGAACGAAAAGCCCGGCTCAGGGAAAAAAGCGCGTTGATCTGTAAGGTGTCGATCTCGATATCATCATCCAGGAAATAGAAATAATCATACTGATCCAGCCATTCGGGTCGCACATTCGTCAACAACTCGGTGAGCATAAAGTATTTAAACCCCTTCAAATGATAAAAGAACTCGACTTCCTCATACAATGCGGGGTTATTGATCTCTTCATGATAGAACAGCAAACAAACGTCAAAGTCCTTTTTGCCCTTCTCCCTTAACCAGCTTTCCTTAAAGAGATATGACTTGTTCCCACAAGGCGCGATGACGATATTCCTCGTTGCCATTAGCTCAAAATTTAACAAACGAGCTACAAGATAGCCAATAAATTCGGAAAAACTAGGGGTGCCCCCTATGCAGAAGACCATCTCCCCATGGAGATGGCCCTTTGCTTAAGCTATAAGCGGACTTTTATTGTTTCATTAACTTTATCTGCTGTGTCTGATTATTGCCGTAAGTAGCGCGGATGATATACATACCCGCAGTCAGCCGGGTTACATCGATCAGCACAGAAGACGTGCCCGGTGCCTTGCTAAACTGCAGAGCCTTGACAAACTTCCCGTTCATGTCGAACAGATTCAGCACTACCAGACCCTGACCATCACCCGTCATGTTCAGCGTCGTTTGATCATGCGCAGGATTGGGATAAAGGAAGAAATGCGCTTCCGAACTATCCTTCGATCCTCGGGTATCACTCATTACCGTCACCTTCACGATCGCACTGGCCGTATCACCGGACTGGCTGGTTACCGTCAGTCGGAACTGGTACAAACCGGCTACCAGGTTGTCCGCCTGCGTGATGGCACCATCCGTTGTAGTGAACGACATCCCTTCGGGACCACTCATCTGTTCCCAATGATAGGAAGCAATCGCCCCGCCGCCATCGGAAGAACCGCTGCCATTCAATTGAACGGCGCTGGCCGGAAGAGCAATGGTTGTATCCTTACCCGCATTCGCGATCAGGGTCGAGACATGCGTGTTCGGTGCGTTGGGCTGGTTGATGGTTATGGTAAGCTGAGTCTGAGTAGTAGCCCCTCGGTTGTCGGCAACGACAAACACGAAGACATAGACCCCGGCCTGCAGACCATGGATGGTCGGCCTCGGCGTATTGGCATTGGTAATGGTCACCCCGCCCTTACCGGACAGTTGATACCAGGAGTAGGATACGATCTCCCCATCCGGATCGAAGGATGCCGAACCGTCGAGGGTTATCGTCGTATCGCTGCCCGTCAGGGTAAAGGTCTGGTCGGACCCCGCGTTAGCAACCGGCGGAATATTCACAGGTGGAGTGTACACGTTCACGTTCACGGTAGAGGAAGCCGACTGGCCCTTGCTATCGGTAGCGGTAAGCATGAAAACATATTGTCCGGCCGTCAACCCGCTCACGCCGGTACTGATGGCATTGGGCGTAGCCAGGGTCGCCGTCGCAGGCCCGCTCTCCTGACTCCAGGTCGTCGAAACGATCGTCGCCCCGTTGACTCCCGTGGCCGAACCCGTCAACGTCAGCGAACTGGTAGGCAGCGTGATCGTCTTGTCGGAACCCGCGTTCACCACCGGTGGCGGCGGCTGCGGCGATACCACAAGATTCACCGTCGTGGAAGCGATCTGACCGTGGTTGTCTGTAACCGTCAGTTGGAACGTATAAGTACCGGAAGCGATAAGATTCGTAACACTCGTCGTCAGACTCCCCGCCGACCGAAGATTCGCCGTGGTGGGACCGCTAACCTGACTCCACTGGGTGGAAGCAATGGTTGCCCCGTTGGTACCGCTGGCCATCCCCGTAAGGGTCGACTGGGTAACCGGTAAGGTGATCGACTGAGCCGTAGCGCTTACATTCGGCGCAGTCACCGGCTGTGAAGCCGCATTCACGGATACCGTTACATAAGCCGAGGCCGTTTGGGCATTATTGTCCTGCGCCGTAAGCAGGAACACATAGACACCTTCAACAAGGTTGGAAATATTCGTGCTCAATTGGCCGGGCGAACCGATCGTCGCGTTGGACGGTCCACCGATCTGTGACCACTGGGTAATCGCGATCGTGGCTGAACCGGTGCCCGCAGCCGTACCCGTCAGCATCGTAGAGTTCGTCGGCAGGGTGATCGTCTGGGCCGTACCCGCACTCACCGTCGGCGGCGTAGGCTTTACCCCATTCACATAGATCTGAACATAATCCGACGCCGTCTGACCATTATTGTCCTTGGCAGTAAGCAGGAACACATAGATCCCCTCCACCAGGTTCCTTACCGCCGTGGTAAGGCTTCCGGGCGTAGCGATCGTTGCCGTTCCCGGACCGCTCAACTGCGTCCACTGCGTGGAGACAAGCGATGCACCACCCGTTGCCGCGGCAACACCCGTCAGGGTCGTGGAACTCGTCGGCAGGTTAAGCGTCTGAGTCGTACCCGCATCCACCGTCGGCGGCGTAACAGGCACTCCATTCACGGTCACCGTTACATATGCACCCGAAGTCTGGCCGTTATTATCCGTCGCGCTGAGCAGGAATACATAGACACCCTGTACCAGGCTCGAAACCGTAGTGGTCAGGCTCGTCCCTCCACCGCTAAAGGTCGCGTTGGACGGGCCCCCGATCTGGGTCCACTTAGTAGTAGTAAGGGTTGCACCGCCATTGGCCGAAGCCGTACCCGTCAGCGTCGCAGAACTGACCGGCAGGGTGATCGTCTGGGCACCGCCCGCATTCACCGTCGGCGGCGTATACGTTGGCGGCGGAGCCGAAGAATTTACCGTCACGGTTACGGAGGCGGTAGTCGCCTGGCCCCTGTTGTCCGTTGCGGTAAGCAAAAAGGTATAGGTTCCCTGTAGAAGATTGGAGACAGTGGTAGTCAGACTCGATGCCGTACCGATCGTCGCGGCAGAAGGCCCGCTCGTCTCCGTCCAGTAAGTGGAAGAGATCGTCGCACCCCCGTTGGCCGTAGCCGTACCCGTCAGCGTTACCTGATTCGTAGGCAACGTGATGGTCTGGGTACTGCCCGCACTGACCGTGGGCGGTACGGCAGGAGCGCCGTTCACCGTAACCGTCACGGTAGACTTGGTCGTCTGCCCCTTGCTGTCCGTCGCCGAAAGAGTAAAAGTATAAGTGCCCTGTACAAGGTCGGAAATCGTTGTGGTCAGGTTTGACGCCGTACCGATCGTCGCGGTAGCGGGACCGCTCTTCTCCGTCCACGTGGTGGAGGAAATGGTCGCCCCGCCGTTAGCCGTAGCGGTACCCGTCAGCGTCGTAGTATTCGTCGGAAGCGTGATCGTCTTGTCGCTCCCCGCACTGACCGTCGGCGGAACCAACGCAGCCGCATTGACAGTGACGGTCACATTAGCCGAAGCCGTCTGTCCCTTGCTATCCGTTGCCCGAAGCGTAAAGGTATAGGTGCCTTCTACCAGGTTGGAGGCACTCGTGGAGAGACTGCCGGCCACCCCGATCGTCGCATTGGCAGGTCCCGAGGTCTGCGTCCACTGCGTAGAACTGATCGTGGCCCCGCTGTTACCACTCGCCGTACCCGCCAGCGTCACGGAATTTGTCGGCAGGGTGATCGTCTGGGTCGTACCCGCATCCACCGTCGGCGGAGGCGCCGGCGCCGTAGCGTTCACAGTGACCTTCACCGTAGAAGAGGCCGTTTGGCCATTGTTATCGGTGGCGGAAAGCCGGAAAGTATAAGTGCCCTGCACCAGCGCATTCACCACCGTGATCAGATTGCCCACCGAAACGATCGTCGCCGGGGCAGGACCGCTCGCCTGACTCCAGGAAGTGGAGGCGATTGTCGCGCCGTTGGTGCCGGTCGCCGTCCCGGTCAACGTCACCGTGGCTATCGGCAACGTAATAGTCTTGTCACTGCCGGCGGTAACCGTAGGCGGAGTGTTGGGCAATGCGGCAGAATTGACCACTACCGTATCGGCAGCCATGTTCGTAGCCCCCTGATTGTCGGTAACGGTTAAAGAAAAGATATAGGTACCCGCAGCCAGCCCGCTTAAACCGGTGGTCGCCGCGGTGGGAGAGGCAATGGTGGCGGAATTGGGCCCGGAACTCTGCTGCCAGGCATACCCGGTAACGGCACCATCAGGGTCCGTCGACGCCGATCCATCCAATGTAGCAGTGCTCGTCGGCAGCGTTATAGTGATCTTGGAATTCGCTTTGGCCACCGGCGGCTTGTTCGTCCCGCTGCTGTTGACGACAACCGTCACCTGCGACGTCGCCGTCCGCCAGTTGTTATCCGTCACCTTGAGCTGGTACACATAGGTGCCCGTAATAAGGTTGCTCACCTTCGCAGTTGGTCCCGAAGGCAGGGTGATAAGGGACGTGGAAGGTCCCGACACCTGCGTCCACAAATAATAGTTGATATAGGTATTGCTGTTCGCAGTCGTAGCCGACCCCGTCAGCGTCGTCGTATTCGTACTGATATTCTGATTGGTACCGGCGTTGGTGGTCGGGTTCGCTACATTCGGGATCGCATATTGACTGCAGGGAGACCCACCGGGATTCAGTACACAATAAGGTGAAGAGGTCAGGGCCGCCTTGGTCAGCGCAAAAGGATTGATGGCCGTAACCCAGGGCACGTCAAATGAGTTTGGATAGATCGACAGGATATCGCCCGTCGCCTGCATCTGCCCGTTCCCCAATACTCCCCCCTTGTTCCGGCCCCAACTGTAAAGATTGCCATTGGCATCCTCGGCCCAGGTGTAAAACACGTCCCCAAGGCCATTCCAGACATTGGTAAAGCTGTGCAAACCAACCGCGATCTGCTGCGGCTTCGGCACCAGCAACTCGGCCATTCCCCAGTCCCAGGCATAAGGTGCGGCCTGCCCGCCGGCCTTGATATAAGTGGCCCAGTTCAGCTCCTGTCCGTTACCGATGCTGCCACAGGCATTGTCCCCCCAGGCCCAGATAGTGCTGTCCGTGAGAAGAACAAAACTGCTTTCATTATTAATGGAGATCTGCTTGATGGGTTTCGGCAGGTTCAGGTAGGAATTCAGCAGGGTCGGCTGCAGCTGCGCATTGGCCGTAGCACCCATCCCCATCAGATTGGGATAATATCCCCAGCCCCAAAGATTACCGTTGGCACAAAGCGCGTAGTTGAAATTACTGCCCGCCTGTATATCGACCACAGGCGAGGAGATATTGATCTTCGTAGGAGTCGTCGGATTGGGATTGCTCTTCCCCTGCGCCAAAAGATAAGGCATCGAATAACCGACAGCCCCACCCCAGGTCCAAACGTTGCCGTCAGCGTCCAACGCACAACCGAAGATGTCCATCGCGATCTTCTTGATCACCACACCCGCCGGAAAAGGGATCTGCACCGGCCTCGTCGACGTACCGCCACCGGTCCCGTTACCACGGTTCCCCGAACCGGTAGCCCCCCACATCCACACCGTCCCATCTCCCTTCAGGGCCATAGTCAGATAACCGGAAGCACCCGCCCCCGGACATACCTGCACGATATTGTTAAAGGCATTGCCAAGACTGTCCGCGGATATCTTCACCGGCGACCCTACGGACCCGCCGATAGACCCATTGCCGACCTCGCCATAAGCGTTGTCACCCCAGCAATAGACATTACCCTGATCATCCAGCAAACACTGGTGATGCAGGGCGCCCGCGACATTCGTAACGACAGAAGGCTGACCGGGAACAAGCGCGGCCGGCCCTCCCGCTACATCGTAGAGCTTATGAGTCGCATTATTTATTATGAAACAGTTGTACTCCCCCGGACCGATAAAGTACTTGGGCGTTTGAGAAAACGATGGAGTGGAGAAAAGACACAGAAAGGTTAATAGGGCAGAAATTAAATGTAAAGTTCTGGCTTTCATGATTTGGATTTTAGCATTCAATAACACAAAAAGATCGCTCTGACAGTTTAGCTTTGATCAAACAAGATTACCACGTTTCAATAGGATAGGCGGAACTGTGAATTAAAGGACGATCAAAGAAAATCTAGCTTTTAATAGTATCGAAAGGTTTGACAATATTCATGCCAAAAAGGAGTAATATATGGCCACGTTTTGATTAATTAGGGTATGCATTTATCCCCAACCGGTGTTGAAAAATCAACTTGTTGACGCGCAATAAAATATATAAAAAAAAGTTATTGGTTGGGTGCCGATGGAATACCCGGAAACAGGTACGAAAAAATCAAGGTTTTTGACGTAAGTTTGACCCCGCGCCCGGGAAGGCTTAAATAATAACCACCGTTGAAAAAATATCTCTCTTCTTACTGGATTCGTTCGGCATTTTTTTCTATTCTGCAACGGTTCTCGGTAACCCTCTTCGGCCTCATCAATTTCATCGTGCTTATCCGCTTTTCCCTCTCAAAAGAACAGATGGGCACCTGGTCACTCTTCCTGGCTATTACCACCATCTTCGAAACGACAAAAAGCGGCCTGCTGAAGAATGCCCATATCCGCTACGTTAGTACCAGTGACGTCTCCGACGAAAAAACAACCATCGCCTCGTCTTCTTTATTAATTAACGCCTCTATCAGCATCCTTTTCATCGGGTTGATCATCTTTTTTTCGGGTAGCGTCAGCACCCTGCTCCATACCGGCGCCGACCTCGGCACCACCCTGCTCTGGTTCATCCCCGGGCTGGTTTGTATGGTCTTCTTTTCTCATATGGAAGCCATCCAGCAGTCCCACCTCGACTTTAAAGGCGTATTCGCCGGCTATTTTGTCCGCCAGATCGTCTTCTTCACCCTCATCCTCGGCACTGCCCTGCTCCGCATCCCCTTCGCCCTGCCCTGGCTGGCCCTTTATCAATCCTTCAGCATCGCCCTGGGCACCATCGTCATAACCCTCTATAGCCGCAAATATCTCATCGGCCGCTTCAACCCCTCAAAACTCTGGATAAAAAAGATCTTCAACTATGGCGGCTACATCTTTGGCTCGGGCCTCCTCGGCAATATCTTCGCCAGCGTCGACCAGTTCATGGTCGCCACCTTCAAACTGTCCAATGCCTGGGTAGCCAACTATAGCGCCGCCGCCAAACTCAACCAGGTGGTCGATATCCCCTCCTATGCCGCCGCCGAGGTCCTCTTCCCAAAAGTCTCCAAAGCCTCCATCGACGAAGGGAAGGAAAAAGTGCGCTATCTCTATGAAAAAATGGTAGGGATCCTGATGGCCTTTACCATCCCCACCGCCATCTTCGTGATCATCTTCCCTAAATTCGTCATCCTGCTCATCGCAGGTAAGAACTATATGGAAGCCGCCCCCATCCTCCAGATGTACATGATCACCGGCCTCCTCCGCCCTATGCAGAACCAGGGCGCCAATCTCCTTAACTCGATCGGGAAAGCAAGACTATGCTTTATTATAAACGCCATTTCACTGGGAGGAAATCTGGTAATTAATTATATTTGTCTGTCTAACCTGGGATTCTATGGATCAGCCGTAGGAACCATGATCACCTGCCTGTTAGGAGCCATATGCTGGTATTTCATTATTAAACGACAAATCGGGGCAGTGCTGCCAACCATGGCGCGGCACGTAGCCGAATATTATAAACTCTTTTTCACGTATGCGAAAGGTTTCCTCTCACCTCAACCATCCGGCAAATAAAAGATGAGAATCGCACACCTGATCTTGACGCACAAGAATCCGCAGCAGTTGGGACGGCTGATCAACGTGCTGGACCATCCGAATTTCGACTTCTATATCCATGTTGATAAGAAGATCGACCAGGCCCCCTTTGCCTTCCTCGCACAAAAAAAAAATGTCTTTTTCATCAATAACCGGGTCCGCATCTACTGGGCCGGCTACGGCACCATTCAGGCCACCCTCAATGGCTTCGAAGAGATCCTGCAAAAAAAATACGACTATATAAACGTCACCTCCGGCCAGGACTTCCCCCTCCGGACCCCGGATGATATCTATACCTTTATCGCCGAACGGAATGGCCTCGAATTCATCACCTGCCAATCCATCGACGACGAATGGAAGGACGCCGCGCCCCGTATCCGGAAATACCACCTGATCAACTGGCACATCCCCGGCAAACACCGCCTGGAAAGTCTGACAAATATAATGCTGGAGAAAAAGCTGTTCCCAGCCAGGAAATTCCCGCTGGATTATAAGATCGTCGGCCGGTCCAATTGGTTTACCGTCACCACCGCTGCCGTCCAATATATCTCCGGTTTCCTCAAACAGCACCCGGAGATCGTTCGCTATTTCAAACTCTGCTGGGGCGCCGACGAGTTCATCTTCGCCAGCGTTCTCTATAATTCCTCCTTTCGCGACCGTATCCGCGATAGCCTCGTCTACGTCGACTGGACAGGCAAAACCGACGGCCATCCCCGTATCCTCGATGTTAGGGACTTCGAGAAAATGAAAGCCTCCGGTAAACTCTTTGGTAGAAAATTTGACCAGGACACCGACTCCCGCATCATCGATATGCTGGAACAGTCCATCCAAAACACAAGCTCCAAAGTCGACCCGCGTCCTTCTTAACTCCCCGCGATCTTCTCCTCATAAAGCCGCTGGAATCCCTCCGCCCACTTGTCCCAGTTCAGCGTTTCCTCGAATCGCTCCCGGCTCGATCGGACCAGCCCATGATACCGCTCCTTGTCCGCGAAAAGCTCCGCTATCTTTTCTGCGTAGGCTGACCCCGGCGCATCATACGGCAGACAATATCCGTTCACCCCATCCCTGACCACATAGGAAACCCCGCCCGTGTCCGTTGTGATTGCCGGAACTCCATATGCATTCGACTCACAGGCCACCAGCAACGAACAATCGGCCCTCGTCGGCAGGATCAAAAAGTGCACCGAGGACAAAAGCCCGATAAACTGCCGGTGATCATCCTCCTTATTCTTGTTCAGAAATGGGATCACCGTCATATCCGCATCCCGGTATTCCTCAGGCGGCACCACCCCGCATACGATCAACTCGGCATCCACCCCCTTCTTCTTCAACGCCTGCAACGCGTCAAAAGCGATCTTTCCCCCCTTGCGCTCCCACTCGACCGCAAGATATAAAAGCGTCAACCGCGGATTCTTCTCTTTCTCAAAGATCGACGACCGATCCGGTATTCTGTCCATATTCGCACCCAACGTCATCAACACGATCCGCTCCGCCGGGATCCCATAGTCCTTCATCGCCGAATCCGCCGCCCATTGCGACGAATAGATGATTGCCGCACTCCTTTGCAGGGATCGCCGCTCCAGCCAGTCACCCTCCCAGCGGGAAAAAGGACTGACATTCTCGAAATCATTCTTGTAGTAGTTACTGATCAACCGGAAGGTCGCATCCGAAACATACACCATCGGCAGACGGCTGTCCAGACACGCTACCCCGGTGGAAGCGGCCGGCGCCACGATACAATCATATTCCTTCCCCTTCATCCGCCGCCGGAATACCCGCCGCGCATACCAGCTGCTCAGCAGGTTGTACTTGGTGGCATACTCCGTCCGGAACAAGATACGGTTCAGCTTCGCCATCGCCCGCATCGTCTTGTCCAACCATCGCGGGAACACAACCGGCCCCACAAAATCCACGTCCCACCCATGCCGTACCAGCGACTGCCCCAAATAATAGGTAATACCGCTCCAGCTGCGCTTGTCCAGCGGGTCGTTAATGGTCAGATACGCGATCTTTTTTCCTTTCAAACTTAAGGGTTTGTCGTATTCTTCAATGCCGGGTTGCTCACCTCGGTCTTGGTATGCACCGTGTGGATAAATGTCTTGTTGGCCTTCTTCAAATGCAAAAGTGTTCCGAACATGATGAACACAGCCCGCGGCAACCGCAACATCGCCCGAAACAGGTCCCGGTTCACAAGCTCCGAAGGCACACCCATCATCATCGACAGAACAAAAAGCACCAGCAGCGTCCCCGACGCGATCACCCAGTACAACATCGGGTGCACAAAAAAGCTCATCACCACCAGCAACGGCATCAGGACGAACAGAAATGACCGGGGCGGAACGAAATTATGCAGGATCCCAAGGTTGAAATAATTGAAATTCCCCCGAAACAACTGCCGGAAAGATGGAAGAAAATATTTTTTCAGATATTGATGCTGGCTCGATACCCAACGCTTGCGCTGATTGCTGAACGCGGTCGAATTACCGATCTTCTCGTCATAGATCGCCCCATCATGCAGATAACGGATCGAATGTCCCCGCTCCACCACCTTTAATTGAAGGATCTTGTCAAATCCGCCCGTGGCGTCGATCTCGCTCATGATCTGCCGCATTTCCGAAAAATCAAAAGCCATCCCCGAACCGATCACCGACGAAGACAAACCCAACGCATTCGACCCCCGCCGGAACAGATGGTTCCCGATCGCCTCGCTGCAGGCATCCAGTATCGCAAACGGACTGTCCAGGTTCTTGGCCACCCGCTGCCCCTGCACCGCCCGCTCCCCGGCACTAAACTCCCCGTCAAGCTTCCGCAGAAAGTCTTTCTCAAGGATATTATCTGCATCACAGATCAGTACGATATCATGTTTCCTGTCGATCCGGGAAAATGCCGCATTCAACGACTTGGCCTTCGTGCTCTTCTCAAAAAGCACCTCGATCACCTCCACCGGCAACCGCCGCAACTCCTGCAACGTTTCCGGGCGGAACGAATCCGCCAGGATATAGACCGTATACAAACCCGCTGGATAATCGAGGGTCAGCAGGTTCCTCGCAGTCGAAACGATGATCCCATCTTCCTTATACGCCGCCACCATGATCGCAATATCATTTTTTGGTGTCGCGGAGATCCTTGCCGGCTTTATCCGCCGGACCCGGCCCGCAAACGATAAAATGAACAGGTACAATACCGAAAAAGTCAGCAACGCGAAAAGAAGGAGATAAAAGAGATAGGCGATTTTTTCTAAAAATGACACTTACTTGTATAATTTTATGCGCGTAACACGTTCTGACGGGTCAAAAGTAATACAAAATAATAGGACATGCATTTGTGGCAATTGATTTTCTACGTCTCCTGCGGACTGGTCTTCTATAACTACGCAGGATACGCCGTTATTGTCTTTCTCCTGAATAAGATCACCGGTAACAGACAGGAAGCCAAAGACGACCCCGGCTTCCGTCCTTCCGTCGCCTTCATCGTCGCAGCCTATAATGAAGAAGATGTCATCAAACAAAAGATAGTCAACTCCTTAGAACAGGACTACCCAAGGGATAAAATAGAGTTCATCTTCATCACCGACGGCTCTTCCGACAACACCCCACTGCTTATTACCCAATCCCCCGGGATCCGCCTCCTGCACCGCCCCGAAAGAAGCGGAAAATCCGCGGCGCTCAACCGCGCTGTGGCCGAAGCAACCCAGGATATCATCATCGCCAGCGATGCAAACACCCTGCTGAATAAAGATGCAGTAAAGAATATCGTCCGGCACTACCGCTCCGCAGAAACGGGCGGCGTCGCAGGCGAAAAAAAAGTGCTTTCCGCAAACACCGGCGCGGAAGACGTTGGAGCCGGCGAAGGCCTCTATTGGAAATATGAATCCGCCCTCAAAAAGCTCGACGCGGATTTCTATTCCGTCGTAGGTGCAGCAGGTGAGCTGTTCTCCCTCCGAAGGACGCTCTATGAACCCCTCCCGCACGATGTCATCCTCGATGACTTCGTGCTCTCCCTTCGCGTTGCCCAAAAGGGATACCGCATCCGTTACGAGCCCGATGCCTATGCCATGGAACTACCCTCCTTCTCGATGAAGGATGAACAAAAACGCAAAGTCCGCATCGCCGCAGGCGGATTTCAGGCCATCGGCATGCTGACCCCCTTGCTCGCCTTCTGGAAATACCCCCGCCTCACCTTTCTCTATGTCTCCCACCGGTTACTCCGCTGGACCCTCAGCCCCCTCTGTCTGATCCTGGCCCTGCTCGCCAATGCCGCGCTGCTGCCCGCCGGAACGCTATACGTCGTCCTGTTTGCCGCACAGGCGGGTTTCTACGGCATCTCCCTCCTCGCCCGGCTCTTCCCCACCATCCGCAACAGAATAAAACTGGCAAAACTCGCCTACTACTTCACGTTCATGAACCTCTCCGTCATCCTCGGATTCTTCCGGTTCCTCCGCGGCAGGCAATCGGCCACCTGGGAGAAGGCCCACCGGACACCCCAACCCGCACCCGGGGATTAAATCAACCCACCGAAGGGCCTAAAACTTGCACCAAAAGAAAACCATCATTATATTTACAACCACATTCACTCAAAGTTTCGGCTCTTTTCCGTCCAACTTCCTATCTGCCTAGCATTCAATTACTTACAATACCACTTTAAAATTAATGGATTTACTGTATTATATCCGGATCGTACTCAAGAGAAAATGGATCATTCTGGGGGTAGCAATCATCGCAGGCATAGTTGCTTTTTATTTCATGCGCAACGAGCCCAAAAGCTATAAGTCGGTTACCCAGATCTCCACCGGTTTTACGATTAGCGACGAGATCAGACTGGGCGAAAACTTCTCTCTCTATGATGCCGACGTTAAATTCAACAACGCCATCGCGACTTTCACCTCACCGACGGTGATCAACCTGCTCTCCTATACCCTCATCCTGCACGATCTGGAGAACCCGAACCCCTTCCGCAACATTACCCCGGAAAAAAAGCGGTTACCCGTTTACCAGGCCGTCAACCAGGAACAGGCCCGGCATGACTTCGGCGACAAGCTCGAGACCATCACAATGCTCAGCTCCTTCAACCCGGACGAAAAGAAACTGCTCGAATTCCTGACCCTCTATGGCTATGATTACAAGTCGCTCAACAAATACCTCAACGTCGGCCGCCTACAGGGAACGGATTATCTCGAAATAGAGTTCAAATCGGAAAATCCCGAACTGTCCGCCTTCGTCGTCAATACACTCTACCAGCAGTTCCTGCGCTATTATAACACCACCCGAGGTCACCGCTCACAGGAAGGGGTCGATACCCTCCGCAGCCTCATGGAAAAAAAGAAACAGGAACTGGATCTCAAGAACGCAGCCCTTCGTGGGGAAGCCCCGGTCGGCGCAGCCGCCGATTCCCGGAAACTGGCCGAACTCACCAACCTCGATCGCGCACTCACCGATGAGAAAGCACGGCAGCTCAACCTCTATTCCAACCTGCGAAAAGTGAATCAGCGCCTGGTCAATATGGGAGTCGACGCACAAACGGCAACCAACCAAACCGCCACCCCGCCGGACAATACCAATAGCGAAGTGCTGATGCTCAGAAAAGCCATGAATGAAGCCTATATGGCCTATATCAACAGTGGCTCGAACGACAAAAATCTCCTCAACCGGTACAACCAGTTGAAGACGGAATATCAGAATAAGATCATTAATTCGAATAGCACCACCTATAAAGCAGCTGACGGCACGACGAAAACGGAGGATCCGGCAGGGAAAAAGGCCGATCTGATCCAGCAAAAGAACGATATCGACTTCGACATTCAGGAAAGCACCCGCTACATCGATTCCCTCCAGGGCAAGATCGGGTTGCTGAGAAGCGGCGCCGCCCGCGACGCCTCACAGGAAGTAGCAACCGAAACCCTGATGAAGGACGCCGAACAGGCCAACAAAGACTACCTCGAAGCAAAAAAACGATACAACGACGCTACCGATTACTCCACCTCCTCACTGAATAACTTCCGCCAGGTCGTAACGGGCCAGCCCGCCATTACCCCCGAACCCTCGAAAAAGGTCCTGATCGTTGCTCTGGCAGCCATCGGTTCCGCGGTCACGGCAACGCTGATCATCCTCATCCTGGCCTACCTCGACTCCTCCGTGAAAACCCCGCGACTGTTCGAACGTACGGTCAACCTGAAGTTGATCAGCATGATCACCTTTATGAACCTTAAACAAAGGACCATCGCCGAACTCGTCACCACGCTCGACCCAACTTACGACGCAAAGGACAAACAACGACATAACGTCTTTCGCGAATCCCTCCGCAAATTGAGATACGAGATCGAGATCAGCGGCAAAAAGACTTTCCTGTTCACCAGCACAAAAAAAGGCCAGGGCAAGACAACCCTGATCCAGGCCCTCGCCTACAGCATGAGCATGAGCAAGAAAAAGATCCTGATCATCGACACCAACTTCTGTAACAACGACCTCACCGTGGCCCTCGAAGCACCGCCCATCCTGGAAAAGATAGTCCCTAATGATCGGAACGATGATAGCCTGGCCGAGCAGATCCGCAATCTCTCAAAGGACATCGGTGTCGACACGGTCTTTGTTATCGGATCCGAAGGCGGCGACTACACCCCCTCCGAGATCCTGCCGCGCAAACACCTTCTTCAACATCTCCAGAGCCTGGCTCATGACTATGATTTCATCTTCCTCGAAGGGCCGCCTCTGAACGATTTCTCCGACAGTCGCGAACTCGCCCAATACGTGGACGGGGTCATCGGTATCTTCTCAGCCGACCAGATCATCAAACAGATCGACAAGGAATCCCTGCAGTTCTTCTATGAGCTTAACGGGAAGTTCAGCGGCGCCATCCTGAACAAGGTCGACCTTGAAATGGTCAATGTCTCCTGAGCCACGAACCATGCATGAATCATACAAAACACGTATATTACATTTGTCAAACACCCATCTCATGAAGAGAGAAAAAAGCTTCCGGTTGGCCGGTTCCTGCTGGTTGATCACCCTTTCTATACTGCTCGCATCGACGACCTCACAGGCTCAGAATTATCAGGCGCCGTATACCCCGCCCCTTAACAAACGGCCCATCCGTTCACTGCCCATCAGGGACACCGGAGTCGAGGAAAAGCTCGTCCAGCTGGCCCTGCAAAACGTCTCCTATGACGCCATAACAAGGCTGATCACCATCGCCAAATACAAGGTAAAACAGGAAAAGAATTCCTGGTTCGACCTGCTGACCCTTTCTTCTCAGTTCAACGACCAGTCGTTCAAACATTACTCTGCCAACAGCTCGATCGCCTATATCTATCCTAAATACTTCTACGGCATCACGATCCCTATCGGGACCATCGTCTCCAAAGGCGGCCAGGTCAAGGCTGCAAAGGAAGAAGTAAAGATCGCCGAGGACAATCAGATCGATCTCGCACTGAAACTCCGGACGGACGTATTGTCAAAATACAAGAACTGGCGTGTAAGTAATTCCCTGGTACTCCTCGAAAGACAGGTTGCCGACGACATCCACGCCGCATTCCTGCAAATGGAAAAACGTTTCAATGATGGCTCCGTTACCATCGAAGCCTATAGCGAGTCCTCCCGCAGTTACTCCATGGAAATGACCAAACTGCTTAATTACCAGTTGCAGGCCGATCTGCAAAAACTCGAGATCGAACAGGTCATCGGCGTTCGCCTGGAATCGGTCATCAATTGATATGAAAAGACGTACAGCCATCGGCCGAATTCTGCTCACCGGTGCCATCGGAGCCGGCGCTTTTTCGGGCTATGAATGGTACGAGTGGAACAAATCTCCTGACTTTGACTACCCCGATAAACACCGGGCTACCCTGGCGGCCCTCGTGCAGACCATCCTCCCACCCGGCCCGTCGATTCCAGGCGCAGCCGAAGCCGGCGTCCATGAATACATCATCCGTCTCGTCAAAGATTGCGTGGACATCCATGCCGCCAACACCTTCATCGACGGATTAAAAGACCTCGTACACTATAGCCGCTCCACATACAAAAAGGAATACGAAGCGGGCACCCCCGCCGAACAAACGGCAATTATGACCCATTTCCAGGAAAAAGGCCGCCCTCTCAATGGCATCCTGGGAAAAGCACAGAACAAATACCTCGGTAAATCGTTCTTCTACCTGCTGCGCGACTACACCGTTCGGGGTTACTGCACCTCCGAACTGGGCGCCGGCAAAGGATTGGCCTATGTGGCGATCCCCGGCAGTTTCCACGGCTGCATCCCAAAAGCCCCGGGACAAAGAGCATGGGCAACAAAATAACACCGAATGGGCGATCCGCGACAAATACCAAATCTCAATACAAAAGGAGTCGGCGCAAACAGCTTTGACGCCATCGTGGTAGGCTCCGGCATCAGCGGCGGTTGGGCCGCAAAAGAGCTTTGCGAAAAAGGCCTCAGGACCCTCGTCCTCGAAAGAGGCCGCAACGTCCAGCACGTCAAAGACTATACGACAGCCTTCATGGCGCCCTGGGAATTCCCGCACCATCTCGAAAATACCCGCAAAGACAAGGAAGCCGACCCTATCCAAAGCGGAGCCTATACGGAAAGCAATAAACAATGGTACGTAAGCGACAGCGAACATCCGTATATCCAACAAAAACCCTTCAACTGGATCCGCGGCTACCAGGTAGGCGGCCGCTCCCTCACCTGGGGACGCCAATGCTACCGGCTTAGCGATCTCGACTTCGAAGCCAACGCAAAGGATGGTATCGCCGTCGATTGGCCCATCCGTTATAAGGATATCGCTCCCTGGTATGATTACGTGGAGACCTTTGCCGGCATCAGCGGTAAAGCAGAAGGCCTTCCCCACCTCCCCGACAGCATCTTCCTGCCACCGATGGAAATGACCTGCATCGAGACCGAATTCACCAACAAGATAAAACAACAGTATAACGACCGCATCGTGACCATCGGCCGCGTCGCCAACCTCACACAGGCAGTGCAGGGCCGCGGCCCCTGCCAGTTTCGCAATCTCTGCGCCCGCGGCTGTCCCTTCAGCGGCTACTTCAGCAGCAACGCTGCCACCCTCCCCGCAGCAGAACAAACGGGGAATATGACCCTCCTGCCCGACTCCATTGTCCTTGAAGTTCTCTACGACGAAAAAAAACACAAGGCCACGGGCGTCCGGGTAATGAACGCCCACACAAAAGCAATAACCGATTATTTCGCCCGGGTCATCTTCCTCAACGCCTCTACCATCGCAACGGCCGCCCTCCTGCTGAACTCTACCTCTCCCACCTTCCCCAACGGCCTCGGGAATTCCAGCGAACAGGTAGGTCACAACCTCATGGACCATTTCACCGGCAGCGGCGCACTGGGAGAATACGAAGGCTTCGATGACCGGTATTTCTCCGGCAGAAGGCCCGTCGGCATCTATATCCCCCGCTACCGCAATATCAGCAAAGAAACTGCCCGGAAAGATTTCATCCGTGGCTACGGACTACAGGGAAACGGCACCCGCGCAGAAGGCGTCGAACGGTTGGCCTCCCTGGAAGGTTTCGGCGCCGACTTCCGTGATAAACTCGTCCAACCCGGACCCTGGA
The DNA here is from genome assembly GCF_036500295.1 of Puia sp. NCBI lineage: Bacteria > Pseudomonadati > Bacteroidota > Chitinophagia > Chitinophagales > Chitinophagaceae > Puia > Puia sp. The sequence continues at coordinate 47,757 of NZ_DASYCH010000047.1, forward strand.
CCCTTTGGATGGGCGGCTGGGGAGAGACCCTGCCCTATTACTCCAACAAGATCACGCTGGACGACGCTAAGAAAGACAAATGGGGCCAGCCCGTGATAAAAATCGATTTCGAATACCACGAAAACGAACGGGCGATGCAAAAGGACGTAGAAGAAAGCACCCGGGAGATGCTGGAACGCACAGGATTTAAGAATATCAACTCCTATAGTCACGCGCAACCCGGCGGATCGGCCGTCCACGAAATGGGGACCGTCCGTATGGGACGCGATCCAAAGACCTCGGTCCTCAACGGCTTTAACCAGATGCACGATGTTAAGAACGTCTTCATCACAGACGGTAGTTGCATGACCTCCTCCGCCACGCAAAACCCATCCCTGACCTATATGGCCCTCACGGCCCGCGCATGCGACTACGCCGTCAGCCAGCTGAAAAAAGGAGATCTCTAGGAGACATAGTTCACCCGCAACAGGATCGCGATCGCCGGGTAATAGATACATACATTCGTGATCTCATTGATGCCTTCCTGCGCCAGGTCGGCAAGCATGAACGAGAACAAACAGGCCAGACACGCCGCCAGGATCGATTTGTTCCGCCCGTTGTTCGTACTGAAATATTCCACTACACCCGTTCGCAGAATGTAGAAGTAGAGGATACACGTGATCAGCAACCCGATCCAGCCGATCTCGAGCGCAGTCTTCAGATACCCGTCATCCGTCTGGAAATTCGCCAGATAATGCCCGGGGTTGTAAGAAACGCCCGCTGCATTCGTCGTCCCAAGCCCCCCGCCGATCGGATGAGAATAGATATAGGGTTGAATATGCTTCCGGTTCACCTCCCTTACAAGATAAGAGTCGTCATGCTTGCCCTGGAAGCTGCTGCGAAACCGGTTCAACGTCGCATTGCTGTAGTACGGCAGATTGATGACGAACAGGAGCATCAGCACCATCACACCCGCAAAAATGCGCGTTTGCTTTTTATTGGCCTGTAAAAGGATATAGATGAATAGTCCCGCCAGCAACATAATATTAGAAGTGCGCGTACCCGAATAGGTACTGGAAAGGATCATGACCATCACCCCCGTAAAATAGAGATATTTTCGCAACCGCCTCTTCTCGTTCAGGCCAAGGATAATGTATAACACCGCGACCCCCGCCATGTCCATCCCAAAAGCCGTCGGCCCCGAGGTGGTCGAGAACTTGCGGATCTGCCCGGCATAATAAAGCGAGGTACCCTTGATCCTGCTGATATACGTCATCTCGAAGGGAAACAGCCCGTGCCATTGCTGGATACAACCATAAATAGCGCAGATAAAGGAAGCCCAGAACAACATCAGCAGAAAGTTGTCGATCCGGTTAAAACTGTTGAAGACCTGATACGCAATGAAGAACAACAGGAAACTTTCCGTAGCAACACGAAAACTGATATACCATCCCGTAAAGGAATGCGCCAATGGATTGAAGAACTCGATGATCGTATAGATATACAGCACCAGCGTCCATATCATCACCGGCGTGTGGAATAAATGATTCGATGCCTTCCTCAGCCGCTCCCGCCGCAATACGAACCCCAACATGGCAACTATCAGCAGCAGATCATAACCGACCCCGACTTTTATCGAATCGTTTCCGATAAGCCGGGGCACGAAATAAATAAAATAGTTGTAAAACAGGACAAAATACAACGACGTCGCGCCGTTGGCCAGACAGGGAAGCACGGCGCAAAGCCCGATCACCAACACAAAAAGACTGATGCCGATGACCGCCTGCTTAGCCAGAAGATAGCCAAATCCGGCCGCAACCAGGGCTAATAAAACGCAGCCAAACCAATTGTAAAGCTTCTCATCGAGGAAGGTCCTCGTAAGCCAACGGTTGAACCGCCCACTGACACGCTGCTTTCTGCGAAGAACGTAATTGTTGTCCATTAGCGGCTAAAGAAAACAAACTTTTAGGATGATAAAAATAAGCACGGCAGCCATGAAAAAAATGACCAGTTTCTCATGTGTCGTACGTTCCCTGTTCGTGGTATTTTGGTTGTTGTCCATAGAAGAACCCATTCATTATCAACTACCGGCAGTAAAATACCCGGTCACCCGGCAAAAAGGCATAAAATTTCCTAAAATTATGTATATCTTGGCAAATATAATAACGTGATTATGACAAGTGAAAGTATGCCTGCTTTAAAGGCGACCCCTACTACCGACACCGCCAAAACGGTCACCATCGACCGCCGCAACAATCTTTCCTACGAAGAGTTCAAGCACGAGTACCTGTTTCCCCGCAAACCGGTCATTATCACGGACGCTACCGCCGCCTGGAAGGCATCCACCTGGACTCCTCAGTTCTTCCGGGATAGATACCCCGGTAAGCTCGTCACCACCGATCAGGGCGAAATGCGGATGGAAGATTTTATCGACAGCATCACCAATCACAACGGCACACCCGGCCCGTTCCTTCGTGAACAGCCGTTGAAAGACGTTTTCCCCGATCTCGTCGATCACGTTCAACCGACCCCTTCTTACGTCAAGCCAAATTGGCTGGGAGGTAATTACCTGGTCGGATCCGTCACCCGCCGCCTCAACCGGGAGTCTCAAATCGAGGTGAATTTCTGCGGTCGCAGGATATTCCCCTATCTGCATATCGATGACCTTGGAGTTCACGCCTTCATCACCCAACACTACGGTGATAAAGAGCTCGTCGTCTACCCCCCGGACCAGGAACCCTGGCTCTACCGGAAACCCGGTTCCCGCTTTTCCGAAGTGGTCGATGTAGACCATCCCGATCTAAGCAAGTACCCGCTGTTTGCAAAGGCCTCCGCTACGAGAGTAGTCGTAAAAGCCGGTGAAAGCGCCTTCATGCCCGCGGGCTGGTGGCACACCACCCGGGTGCCCGGAACATCTCTTAGCACGGTGATCAGCCTTTCCAACAGCTCAAACTGGCCCGATCTCGTAAACTATTTGCAAAGCAATAGCTATAGTCCCCGCCTCTTTTCAGTCTATGCGATGTATCTTCGCAGCGTCGGATTTATTAAGTCCCGGATAAGCTAATTGCATATCTGTAAATATTTGTACTCTTTAAAACCTGGCATTGAAACCGCCAGCTGGCACGGACGTCAACATGAATACTCCTAATCGACGCTATTGGCTTCAATCCGGTTTCCTGAGCCTGATGATCAATTTTCAAAATCTTATCTTTGGTTTTGGAAGCTTCTACTTTCTTGTCCGCGAACTCGACAAACATCAGTACGGCATCTGGTCCCTGTTCATCGCCACCACAACGATCTTTGACTCTGCCCGCAGCGGCATGGTCCAGAATGCGCTCATTAAATACCTCTCGGATCATTCGAAAAAAGAGCACCCCGCAATCATAACAGCCTCCTTCTACCTCAGCGGTGGCCTGATGCTGGTTTGCATGATCCTCAACATCTGCATCGCCGGCTATCTCGCCCACATCTGGCACGATCAGGGCCTGGTCCATATGTTCTATCTCTTCAACATCGTCTATCTGCTGCAGGGCCTGCTCTATCAGTTCCAATGGATCGAACAGGCCAATCTTAGTTTTAAGGGCGTGTTGATCAGCAGCATGATCCGCCAGGGTGGCTTTTTTACGTACGTTATACTCGCATACTTTCTCCGTTGGCCGCTCACCCTCATCAGTTTCATCTGGGTGCAGGCCGGCTGCGCCTTCGTAGCGATGCTGATCCAATACCTCTTCGTCAGCAATGACCTCACCTTCGAAAAAAAGGTCGACCTCGCCTGGGTAAAAAAACTCTTTAACTACGGCAAATATGTCTTTGGCACCAATATCAGCGGCATCCTCACCGGCTCGATCAACCAAATGATGCTCGGCGCCATCGTGTCTGCAGACACGGCCGGCGCTTTCAACGTCGCTGTCCGCATCACCACACTCACGGAAGTGCCCACCAACGCGCTCGGAACGGTCGTCTTTCCCCAAAGCGCAAAACGCTTTGCTACCGGCGGCCAGCAGGCGATAAAATACCTGTACGAGAAATCCGTCGGCACCCTGTTGGCAATCCTGATCCCCTCACTCGCGCTCCTTTTCATCTTCCCCGATTTTACCGTACGCTTCATCGCCGGGAACAGATACCCCGAAACCATCCCCGTCATCCGGGTCACCGTCCTCTATTGCCTGCTCACCCCATTCAGCAGACTCTTTGGAACGATCATGGACTCCATCGGTAAACCCCGGATCAATTTTATCATCATCCTCCTCTTCACCGCTCTCGAACTCTTTCTCACCTGGATCCTGATCGAAGACTTCGGAATGATGGGCGCCGTCTATGCTTCGCTCATCGCCTGCCTGATCTTCTTCATCATTATCCAGGCCATTCTCAACAAACAGCTTAAGATCAATTTCCTGAATACCTTTGTCTACGCAATCCAGTTCTATCCTGAGTTCTACCGTGTTTATGTCCGCCCGCGCATCAGCAAGAAAATGCAGCGGAGCCTATGATTAACGGGAAAAAAGAAGTATTTTTCAACCCATAAACCGTGTAAAAATGCAAGTGCAGAAAGTGGACGACATTACCCCAAAAGAATTTCATAACGAGTTCTATATGACCGGAACTCCTGTCGTCTTTAAAAACGCGTCAAAGGTCTGGAAAGCAAATGGCACCTTCACTCCCGATTGGTTCCGTCAGAACTACGGCGAACGCACCGTCGAAGTCAAGGGGAAAAAATACACCATGCGTGAAGTGATGGACATGGTGGAGAACAGCACCGAAAAAGATCCCGCACCCTATCCCATTATCTACAATATACCGGAAACCCTGCCCGAACTGACCCCCATGCTCCAACCCCTGAACCTCAACTATGCCTGCCCGAACTGGCTCGAGAGCAAATGGTTCAAAAAAGGTAACTGGGGCGGCGTAACCGAATTGTTCATCGGCGGCCCGGGCGGTCGCTTTCCCTATGTCCATCTCGATTACTATCACCTCAGCGCCTGGATCAACCAGCTCTACGGCGAAAAACGCTTCACCGTCTATCCCCGCGGCCAGGAAGAATTCCTATATCCGAAAGCAGATGATCCCTGGCGCTCCGATATCAATATCTTCGAGCCCGACTACGAAAAATTTCCCAAATACAAGAACGCCACCCCGATCCATTTCACGGTCGGTGCGGGCGAAACCCTCTTCATCCCCTTTGGCACCTGGCACAGCGCTTACTCCCTGACACCCACCATCTCGGTAGCCTTCGACCAGCTCAACAGAAAGAACTATCCCGAATTCATGAAGGACGTGTGGATGTTCAAAAAACGCGAAGGAACGCTGAGAGCCATCAAACAATACAGCTACGCATGGTTCGCCGGCCAGACCTGCAAACTGGGCGATGCACTCGGAGCAAAACGCTCATGAGTTCAACTTACAAATGAAAAAGGGACCCCTGGGTCCCTTTTTTTATTCTGAGTGAAAATTTTTCATAACGGCATCAGCGCCTCTTGCGCATCCATCAAAACCCCCAGGGCCATCCCATAGGCATAAACAGCCATCGACATCAAAGCGGACTTTCGCCTCCACACCTTCGCCTCGTCCCTCACGAAGGCCCTCCAGTTGGAGCCATTCAAATGGCAACGCCCAAGCGAAATACAAGGCTCATGTATCTGGGTAATATGCCACCACCCTGTCGGGAACAGCAGCGTCTCACCCTGATTGACCATCACCCGCAACGGCCGGGCCTCCCTGAACAGGGGAAATTTCTCATAGTCGGGATTCAGTACATTCACCTGTGAGATCTTTGGATTATTCGGAGTTGGATACAGATACGGCGTCTGTTCCGGCCCGAACAAGATAAACTCCTTGCTGCCATATAGTTGCGTCAGCTGATTATGCAGAAATAGTTCGTCGACATGCAGAAATGGAAAGGAAGCCCCCTGACCGCCGATAAAAAATTCATAAACCTCGGTCCCATGCATCATGAAACGAGGTAACAACGGATGATTGATCCGGTCCAGCTTACCGAATACGATCTCCGGCTTAAATTCCTTACGCATTTCCGGGCAATAATATTCCACATTGACATTGAAGGGGTAAGGTGCCGGAGTTTCAGGCGACGAAGCCAATACCCTATCGATAAGGTCGGAAAAGGTATACTCCACGCCTTTTACATTCTTGGTCAGATGCCCATATTTTTCCTTGATGAACTGCGGTGTCACCTTGCCCATTCCGGGCCATTGGCGCGCCGCATCCGTAAGGACAACCGGCCTCCCGGGCTCGATATATTCCTTGATGAGTTCCCTACGCGATAGGTTCGACCTCCGGTCTATCGTCTCGACAGTTCCGGACACGGCTTTGAGCTTAACGGCTTCCTGTAACATGGGGCCTGTTGTTTTTGGGTATTTTTTGAATGCGCGGTATCATTCGGAGACTGGACACAGGAGGAAAAGTACAAACGCTGGGTAGTAAGTGCAATAAAGATATGTCTTTTTACTCAATTTTTAATGCCAGGAAGGGCCAAAACATTAAAAAAATCACAGAGTAAGTAGTATATTTGAGAGCCTGTAAAAACCCCTAAAATACACGGCAGATACGTATTCTGCCCTGCGAATGCTAACCTGTTTATCGTAGTAGCCATGGAAATGTCCATCCATTCACTTTTTGAGCGTCAGCTTAGGCTGACCCCTGACTATATTGCCGTCAGTTTTGGCGAACGCATCCTCACCTACGCAGACCTCGACCGCGAAGCGTCCCGCCTATCACAAGCGATCATCGCCCGTTCGCCTAACTCCGCCGCCATCGGCATCAGCACCATGCGCCGCATCGAAATGGTCATCGGTGTCCTCGCCATCCTTCGCTCGGGCAAAGCCTATCTTCCACTCGATCCTTCTTACCCCGCGGATCGCCTGCAACAAATAGTCTCCGACTCGGGCATCGATACCTGCCTTTCCATGTCTACGGAAGAAGAAGCCACCCTCGCATCGCTGCAGGGTCTCTCCCCCCTTTCCTTCAACGCAACCACAGCCGCCGTCGACCTAACGGCCATCCAAAACCGCGAACCATTCCTTGCCTACCTCCTCTACACCTCCGGATCCACCGGCAAGTCAAAAGGCGTATGCATGGGCCACGCACCGCTGGTCAATCTGCTCCAATGGCAGCAAAAACATTCCATCGCCGCAGCCGGTACCCGCACCCTCCAGTTCGCACCGCTGACCTTCGACGTTTCGTTCCAGGAACTGTTCGCCACACTTACAACAGGCGGCACCCTGGTTCTCATCGAAGACGAGCTGCGCCTCGACCCGCAGAAACTGCTCCGCTTCATCGGCTCGGAAGGCATCAACCGCATCTTCCTGCCCTTTGTCGCATTGCAATACATCACCGAAGCCGCCGACAACGCAAAACTCTTTCCTTCCTCTCTTCAGGAAGTGATGACGGCTGGTGAACAATTGAAAATAACTCCCCAGGTAGTCAACTTCTTCTCGGCCCTTCCCGGCGCCGTACTGTACAACCAGTATGGCCCAACCGAGACCCACGTCGTTACCGAACTCGTCCTGCAGGGCGATCCCAACGCCTGGCCCGCACTGCCCAATATCGGCAAACCCATCGACAACACCGGCGCCTGGATCCTCGACCCCCAGCAACGTCTGCTCCCCGATGGAGACATCGGCGAACTCTGCTTCAGCGGCGTCTGTCTGTCCGAAGGCTATCTCCATCGACCCGAACTCACAGCTCAGAAATATCTGCACTGGACCCATCCCGAAAAAGGGCAACTTCGCCTGTACCGCACCGGTGACCTCGCCCGCTACCTGCCCGATGGCAACATCGAATTCCTCGGTCGCATGGACGATCAGGTCAAGATCCGTGGCTACCGCATCGAACTCGGCGAGATCGAAGTGGTCCTCAACCAGGCATCCGACGTCCAGCAATCCGTCGTCATCGCAAGAGAAGACGTCCCGGGAACAAAGAGACTCGTAGCCTACATGGTCAGCAGCAGCGGTAAAAAAGACACCCAGGCCCTGCGCCAGCTCCTCGCCCGCACGCTCCCCGACTACATGATGCCGGCAGCCTTCGTCTGGCTCGACGAACTCCCGCATACCACCAGCGGGAAGATCGATAAACGAGCCCTCCCCAAACCGGAGATCAAACGCCCGGAACTGACCGTCCTCTACAAAGCGCCCGCTACAAAGACGGAGACCCTGCTCGCCGGTCTCTGGGCCGGACTCCTGCAGCTGGACAAGGTTGGCTCCGAAGACAACTTTTTCGAACTCGGCGGCAACTCCCTGGTAGCCCTGAAGACCGTAGCCGTCCTGCAACAGGAGCACGGCCTCGATCTACCGATCACAAAACTCTATCAGTTTCCGACGGTAAAAACCGTCGCCGCCTGGCTCGACGGCGGAAAAAAAGCCCGTATCCAGTTGCCAAAAGATCACGGCCGTCGGACCACCGGCGCCGGCAACGACGATATCGCCATCATCGGGATGGCCGGCCGCTTCCCCGGAGCCGCCACCATCGACGAGCTGTGGACCATCCTGAAAACCGGGAAAGAGACCGTCTCCTTCTTCTCGAAAGAAGAACTCGATGCGGCGATCCCCGCTTCCCTCCGCAACGACCCGGACTACGTGCCGGTACGCGGCATCATCGACGGCGCCGACACCTTCGACGCAGGCTTCTTCGGCATCAGCCCCCGCCTCGCCGAACTGATGGACCCCCAACAGCGCATCTTCCTCGAAATAGCCTGGGAAGCCCTTGAAAAAACGGGCTACCTCCCCGAAAAATATTCCGGTTCCATCGGCGTCTTCGCCGGCTCCGGCAACAACAGCTACTATCTCAACAACGTCATCCCCAACAAAGAACTGGTCGACCGGGTCGGAAGCTTCCAGGTGATGACCTATAACGAAAAAGACTACGTGGCCAGCCGCACGGCATACGTCCTCAACCTCAAAGGACCCGCCGTCAGCGTCCACTCCGGCTGCTCCACCTCCCTGCTGGCCGTGGCCCAGGCAATGGACAGCCTCCGCAAAGGCCAGTGCGATATCGCCCTCGCCGGCGGCGCCTCCGTCACCGCGCCTATCCGCAGCGGTCACATCTACCAGGATGGCGCCATGCTCAGCCGCGATGGACATTGCCGGCCATTCGATGCCGAAGCCCAGGGCACCACCTTCAGCGACGGCGCCGGCATCGTACTGCTGAAACGAAGGGAACAGGCGGAAAAAGACGGCGATACGATCTACGCCGTTCTAAAAGGCGCCGGCATTAACAACGACGGCAGCGGAAAAGGCTCCTTCACCGCCCCAAGCGCGGAAGGCCAGGCAGGCGCCATCGCCATGGCGATCGCCGAGGCCGGCTTCGAGGCCTCCTCTATCAGCTATGTAGAAGCTCACGGAACGGCAACCCCCCTCGGTGATCCCATCGAGATCGAAGGTCTCCGCATGGCCTTCGGCGACCAATCCAAAAAACAATACTGCGCCATCGGGTCTATCAAAAGCAATATGGGTCACCTCACCGCCGCCGCCGGCGTGGCAGGTCTCATAAAAACGACCCTGGCGCTCTGGCACCGCCAGCTGCCCCCATCCATCAACTACAACTCCGCCAACCCGGCAATCGATTTCGGCCAGACACCCTTCTTTGTCAATACCGCCCTCCGCGACTGGCAGGCGAACGGCTTGAGAAGGGCCGGCGTCAGCTCCTTCGGCGTTGGTGGCACCAACGTACACGTCGTCGTCGAAGAAGCCCCGCAACCCGCACCCGCCGGTTCCCCGGCCGGCAGACCCGTTCAACTCGTTACCTGGTCCGCCCGCACGCCGCAAAGCCGGGAAGCCTACGGCAACCGTCTCGCCGCCTGCGCCGCCACAGCCACACCGGGAAGCCTCGCAGACATCGCCTTTACCCTTCAATCCACCCGGGCTGAATTCGCCGCCCGCCGCTTCGTCCTGGCCACCGATGAGAAAGACCTCGTCCGCCAGCTGCGGCAGCCGGCTCCGGCTCCGTCAACAACCGGCATCCTCGAAGAATCCCGCACCGATATCGTCTTCCTGTTCCCTGGTCAGGGTTCACAACAGGTGAACATGGGCCTCCAACTCTATGAACACGAAGCGGTCTTCCGGCAGGCCGTAGACGAATGCGCACAGCTGCTGCTTCCCGTCATGGGCGAGGACATCCGCGGGATTCTCTATCCCCGCCAGAACACCCCGGATACGGCCGCACGCATCAACAATACACTTTACGCCCAGCCCGCGCTTTTTGTCATAGAATACGCCCTGTCCTGTCTCTGGAAAAGCTGGGGCATCGTCCCCGCGGCCTTCGCCGGACATAGCATCGGGGAATTCGTCGCAGCCCATCTGGCCGGCGTCTTCAGCCTCAAAGACGGCTTACACCTGATCGCCACACGCGGCCGGATGATGTCGGAACAACCCGGTGGCAGCATGCTCAGCATCCGCGCCCCCCATGAAAAGATCGCACCGCTGCTGCCCGGAACCCTTTCAATGGCTGCTGTAAACAGCCCCGAACTCTGTGTGGTTTCCGGCCCCACCGCCGAGATCACCACCTTCTCCGCCTTGCTAGAAAGCCAGGGCATCCAGAATAAACCACTTTATACAAGTCACGCCTTCCACTCCGCCATGATGGACGCGGTAGTGGAACCCTTCCGCCAACTGGTAGCCTCCATCCCGCTCAGCCTGCCCCGGCTGCCGATTGCCTCCACCGCCACCGGAAAATGGCTCACCGATACCGAAGCCACAAGCCCGGCATACTGGGCGGCCCACCTGCGCGAAACCGTTAGGTTCTCCGGCGCTGTCACCACCTTGCTGGAAAACGACAACCGGCTGATGCTCGAGGTCGGACCCGGAAAAGTTACCGCCGTCCTCGTCCGCCAGCACCGCACCGCAAAACCCGCCACCGCCATCAGCAGCCTCGACGCCGAAGAAGGCGCCTCCCAATACCACGCCGTCCTGAAAGCTCTCGGCCAACTGTGGCTCAACGGCATCCAACCCAACTGGAATGCGTTCTACGCCGGCCAGCAGCGCCGCCGCCTCGAACTTCCGGCCTACGCCTTCGACCGCCAGCCCGCCTGGGTGAACCCACCACAGCCGCCGGCCCCACAGGCACAGCCGTCACCACTGCAGCCACAGCCGCATACATCCATGTCCTTCCCTATCACCGAAAATTTGACTCAAAACAGACCTATGCGTACAACAGAACTGATTCGAAAAGTGAAAGAGATCCTGGAAGACGCTTCCGGAATCGAATTGCAGGCCGCAGACCCCGACACCAGCTTCGTGGAACTCGGACTCGACTCCCTCCTGCTCACCCAGGTGGCCCTGAATCTGAAAAAAAGTTTTAACCTGCCGATCTCCTTTCGCCAGTTGAACGAAGAATACGGCAGCCTGAACCTGCTGGTGACCTACCTGGACGCCAATCTGCCCCCCGACCCGGTACAGGTCCAATCCCAACAACTTCCGCAGGCTCAACTCCAGGCACAGCCGCAAACCTATGCCCAGCACCAGCCGGCTTACGCACAGCAGCCCATGGCATACGCCCAACAACCCATAGCCTACGCCCAGCAGTCCGCGATCCCGGCGGGGGGCAACAACGCCACCGTCATCGCACTCATCTCCCAGCAGATCCAACTGCTGGCCCAGCAGATCGCCCTCCTGCAAGGCGGCATTCCCATGCCGGTCTATCAACAGGCCGCCCCCGTCGTCGCAATACCACAGGCCATGGCTGCCCCGGCCTTCATCCCGGCGCCATCGGCAAACGGCAACGGCAAACCGAAAATGGAAGGCGATCTCACGGCCGAAGAATTGGTAGAACACAAAAAACCCTTTGGCGCCACCGCCAAGATCGATAAGAATGCCCGCGAACTCGATGTCCGCCAGCAAGCCTTCCTCAACGACCTCGTCGCCCGCTATACGGCAAAGACGGCCACGAGCAAGCGCTACACCGCCGAACATCGCTCCTATATGGCCGACCCCCGCGTGGTCACCGGCTTCAAACCACAGACAAAAGAGATCGTATACCCCATCGTCGTCAACCGCTCGAAGGGCAGCCGGCTTTGGGACCTCGACGGAAATGAATATATCGACGCGCTGAATGGCTTTGGCTCCAATATGCTCGGATACCAACCCGGCATCATCGTCAACGCGATCCATGAACAAATGGAAAAAGGCTACGAGATAGGTCCGCAACACGAGTTGGCCGGCCCCGTTAGCAAACTCATCTGCGAGTTTACCGGCTTCGACCGCGCCGCCCTTTGCAACACCGGCTCCGAAGCCGTCCTGGGCGCCATGCGCATCGCCCGCACCGTGACCGGCCGCAGCACCATCGTCGCTTTCGCCGGTTCCTACCACGGCATCGTGGACGAGGTCATCGTCCGCGGATCGAAAAAATTGAAGTCCTTCCCCGCCGCCCCAGGCATCATGCCCGAGGCCGTCCAGAATATGCTGATCCTTGACTATGGCACCGAAGAAAGCCTCCGGATCATAAAAGAGCGCGCCCATGAACTGGCCGCCGTCCTCGTCGAACCCGTCCAAAGCCGCCGGCCGGAGTTCCAACCCGTGGAATTCCTGAAAAAGTTGCGCACCATCACTGAAGATGCAGGCACATGCCTCATCTTTGACGAGGTGATCACCGGCTTCCGGATGCATCCCGGCGGCGCCCAGGCCCTTTTTGGCGTAAAAGCCGACCTCGGCACCTATGGCAAGGTCATCGGCTCGGGCATTTCCATCGGGGTCATCGCCGGCCGGAAACTGTATATGAACGCCTTAGACGGCGGCGACTGGAAATATGGAGATAACTCCACTCCGGAAGCGGGAGTAACGTATTTTGCAGGTACCTTTGTAAGACACCCGCTGGCACTGGCCGCATCAAAAGCCTCCCTCGAGTATATGAAGGCGAAAGGACCGGCCCTCCAGCAACTGCTTACCGACAACACAAAGTATCTGGCAGATTCTTTCAACGCCATCTCTAAACGCCATGAACTGCCGCTGTATGTCGCCCAGTTCGGCTCGCTCTGGAAGATAAAATGGAAGGAAGAGATCACCTATGGAGAACTGCTCTTTACCCTCATGAGGGACAAAGGCATCCATATCCTCGATGGTTTTCCCTGCTTCCTCACGGAAGCCCACAGTCGGAAGGACATCGACACCATCATCGAAAAATTCGAACAAAGCGTCGATCAGCTCATTGACGCCGGCTTTCTTCAAAGCATAAATGCCAATCCAACGGTCCTCAACAAAAACCCTGAAATAAAAGTCGATGAAACACCGTTGATCCCTGGCGCAAGACTGGGCCGGGATCAGGACGGCAACCCCGCGTGGTTTATCAATGATCCTGATCGCCCCGGGAAGTATTTGCAAGTCAACTAAAAAGAAGACAATTGGACCAGGGAAAACTGACTAACGACCTATCACCGGTGGAATTTAACCCATTCACCGGACCCGAAATTATTCGGGTAATGCCTGCTATTGAGCCGCAACTGGAGATATGGATCTCCTGCCGCCTCGGTGGAGACGACGCTAACCGTTCCTATAACGAATCGGTATCCCTTCGCCTTACCGGCCCTTTTGACCGGCCTGCCATGGAGAACGCCCTCCGGGACCTGATTGCCCGGCACGAAGCTCTCCGTTCGGTATTCAGCGCCGATGGGCGGAAGATCATGGTCTTTCGGGAACTACCCACAAACCTCTATTTTGAGGATATCTCCACCCTCTCATCGGAAGAACAACAGGCCTTTATCGACATTTTCTCAAAGAACGATGCCCAATCGGCCTTCGATCTCCTGAATGGCCCCCTCTTCCGGATGGCCCTGTTCCACCTCGACAACGAAACGTATTTCTTCAAACTGACGGCCCACCATATCATCTGCGACGGCTGGTCACTCGGGATCATCCTGCAAGACCTGGGAAAACTCTATTCCGTCTACGCAAAAGGAACGATCCCCGCCCTGCCCGAAGCCCTCCGCTTCAGCCAGTACGCCCTCGAACAATGGCAATTCCTCGAAAGCCCCGAATACACCCGGACGGTAAATTATTGGCTCGACCAGTATAAAGCCCGTGTTCCCGTCCTCGACATGCCCACGGATTTCCCCCGCCCCGCCCTGCGCACCTACAAAAGCAGACGGGATGATTATGCCCTCGATTCCGTCCTGACCCAAGCCATAAAGAAACTGGGGGCCGGTGCAGGCTGCAGCATGGTGATGACCCTGATGACGGCCTTCGAACTCTTCCTGCACCGCCTGACCGGTCAGGACGATATCGTTCTCGGTCTCCCCGCCGCCGGTCAGTCGGCGGCAGGCTATCAAAACCTCGTCGGCCACTGCGTCCACCTGCTCCCCCTCCGTAGCCAGCCAAACGGCGAACTCTCCTTCCTCAATTATCTCAAACAGCGGAAGCCAAAGATTTTCGACGCCTACGACCACCAGGAGTTCACCTTCGGCAGCCTGCTGAAACGCCTACCCATCTCCCGCGACCCATCCCGCATCCCACTGGTCCCGGTCGTCTTCAATATCGATATGGGCCTGGACAACGGCGTTGCTTTTCACAACCTCGCCTACCGGATGGCCTATAACCCCCGCGAGTTTGAAAATTTCGAGATCTTCCTCAACGCCTCCGGCTCCGAACAATCCCTTGTACTCGAATGGTCCTATAATACCCAGCTCTTCAAACCGGAATCGATCCGGCGGATGATGGATACTTTTGTACACCTGCTCCGGGAACTGACCTCCAACCCAAATACCCTGATCAGGAACCTTCAGGTGATGGATTCTTATGCCTCCAACGCCCGGCTCAATAGTCTGAACGATACGGCATTCGAATATCCAAAGGACAAGCCGCTCTACGCCTTTATCGACGAACAGGCGGCGGCGAACCCCAGCCACGCCGCCCTGCAATTCCAGGGTGTCGTCATCACTTATAAGACTCTTGCGGAAAAGACAAGTCGCCTCGCTCATCTGCTAAAAGCAAATGGCGTCAAAAAAGGAGATGCCGTTGGCCTGGCCCTCGATCGTTCTGCGGAAATGGTCATTGCGCTGATCGCCATCTGGAAGGCAGGCGCCGCCTATATCCCCCTCGACCCCGCCTACCCGGACGACCGGATCGAATTCATGCTCAAGGACGCCGCCGCAGGTATCCTGCTCACCGCCGCAAAATATCGCAGCCGCTTCCGCTCTGAGGCAAAGAACCTGATCCTCGAAGACTGCTGGAACAAAATAAACAACTACCCCTCCACACCCCCCGTAACCGGCACCGGATCGGACCTGGCCTATATCCTCTATACCTCAGGGTCCACCGGAACCCCGAAAGGCGTCGCCATAGAACACCACAACCTGGTCAATTTCATGCTCAGCATGCAGCATCTGCCCGGTATCACCCCCGCCGATCGCCTGCTGGCCGTGACGACCATTTCATTCGATATCGCCGGCCTGGAACTATACCTGCCCCTGGTCACCGGCGCCACCCTCGTCCTGGCAGACGCAGATTCGACAAAGGACGGCCGCATCCTGCTGGATATCGTTCGCACGGAAAAGATCAGTATAATGCAGGCTACCCCATCCACCTGGCGGATGATGCTGGAAGCGGGCTGGGATGCTCCCCTGCCCCTGAAAGCCCTCTGTGGCGGTGAAGCCCTGCCGAAAGACCTGGCCGAGATCCTGGTCTCCAAATGCGCCTCGCTCTGGAACATGTATGGCCCTACCGAAACGACTATCTGGTCCACCGTAAAACAGATCCAGCCCAACGAAGAAGCCATCACCATCGGCCGGCCCATCAACAATACAAAAGTCTACATCCTCGATGAGACCGCCAGCCCCGTGGCCCTCGGCGCCATCGGAGAGATCTATATCGGCGGAGACGGCGTTGCCCGCGGCTATCATAACCGCCCGGCCCTCACAACCGAACGATTCGTCAACAATCCCTTTGCCACCGGCAACACAAAGATGTATCGCACCGGCGACCTCGGCAGACTGCTCGAGAATGGCGACATCCTCTGTCTGGGCCGGATCGACCACCAGGTTAAGATCCGCGGCCATCGCATCGAACTGGGCGAAATAGAACATAGCCTCATCAAACAGCCCGGTGTGAAAGAAGCCGTGGTTATCGCCCGGGAAGACCGGCCCGGCGACCAGCGCCTTGTAGCCTATATCGTCCCGACCAGTGCCAATCTGCCCGAAGGAAGCCATGTTCCCGCCCAACAACAGCGCGCATTGGAAAATGGCCTGCACAATCTCCTGCCCGCCTACATGGTCCCAAATGACTTTGTGGCGATGAAGCAATTGCCCCTGACGGCAAACGGCAAGATCGACCGCAAAGCCCTTCCCCGTCCGGCGGCAAGGGAGGGCGCAGCCTCCTCTTCGACAAAAGAATTTGTTCCACCCACTACCGAACTGGAAAAGATCATCGCCGCCTCCTGGATCCGGTCCCTCGGCCTGACCAAAGTCAGCATCCATGATGACTTTTTCGAACTCGGCGGCCACTCCATGATCGCCATCCAGGTCATGACCCAGCTGGATAAAGCCCTCGGTAAACGACTGCCCCTGACAACCCTGGTGGAATGCCCTACCATCGCCCAACTTGCCCGGCGCCTCGAACAAACCGACAGTGCCGTATCCTGGAGCTCGCTGGTCCCCATCCGCGCGGAAGGGTCCAAAACCCCGTTGTATATCGTTCACGGCGCAGGTCTTACCGTCCTCATCTTCCACTCCCTGGTAAAAAGCATGGACCCCGACCAACCGGTCTATGGCCTGCAGGCCAGGGGCCTCAATGGCATCGACAAGCCACTGGATAACATGGACGCCATCGCCGGCCACTATGTCTCGGAAATCCTGGAACATAACCCCGATGGCCCCTTCAATCTCGCCGGCTATTCTTTCGGGGGCTTCGTGGCCTTCGAAATGGCGCGGCAGCTCAAAGCACTGGGAAAAGAAGTAAAAATGCTGGGGATATTCGATACGGCAGCCGACAACACCTCGGTTCAATTCGCCCCACTTTGGAAAAGAATGATCCGGAAAATATTCCGCCAGTTCCCGAAAATGCTCTTCATCCTCCAATCCCTGGGCAGACATCCCGGCCAGACGATCCGGTATCAGACCACCTTCTTCCGTAAAAAAATGCGCCAGCCCCTCGAAAAAGTCGGCTTGCTGCCGGAGGAAAAGAACGAACTGGATACCCTCGAACATGCCGCAGAGATCAATGAGAAGATAGAGATCGCTTACAGCGACTTCCAGTTGCAACCCCTTGATATCGAGGTAGATCTCTTCAGGGCGGAGACCCGTCTGTTCTTCGTAAGCGACCCGGAATACCTAAGCTGGCAGAGATATGCGCTGGAAGGTGTATCCGTCCATGATGTTCCCGGCGACCACAAAACCTTCCTGATGGACCCTCATTACAAGAAAATGGCCGTGATCCTGCAAAGGTGTCTCGACCAGCGCAATGAGAATTCCGGGAAGGAACAAAAAGAGATCGTGAAAATGCTTCCCCTCGCTAAACGGAAAAAGCTTACCGGGTCTTAGTCTTTTCCCATACTGTCACAAAACCACCCGTCCACTGATAAGGCAACACCTCGGCAAGGGCGCAATCCCATTTTTGAAGGACCTTGATCTTCTTGGTAAAGAGGGAGAAAGGAAATACGTCTTCGATAAAATTGGTCTTCCCGAACCGCACGATCCGGAAAGTATTATCACTGGCCAATTTCTCGAGCGAGGGACGTGTAAAGAATTGAATATGAGTTAGATCATCGGCATCCGATTGCACCGTGGTGCCCTTGTAGCCAAGACCCTGCTTAAACTTATTGACACTCCGCCAAAGCCAGCTGTTCTTCTTCTGCATCCGCTGCACCGGCTTCGTCACCAGACTTTCCCGCGGCCCCTTGCCATTTGGCACCGTTACTACCAGCACCCCATCGTCATGCAGGATCTGGTGCAGCACCTTCAGCAGTTTCCCCGGATCGTTCAAATGCTCCAACACCTCGCTGCAAACCACGGCATGATACCGCTGCCCGTCCGCAACCAGCTGCTCGGCGCTTACCACCTCGAACCGGACATTGGGAAAAGTATTCAGGCTCCGGGCCTTCTCAATCGCCTTAGGACTCACATCCACCCCGCGAACCACAAACCCCTTCTCGCCGAGATACCTCGAGATCACCCCGTTGCCGCAGCCTACATCCAAAACCTCCGCTCCCTCGGGCAGGTTGGCTTTCAGGGCATCCACGATAAAGTTCACACGCTTGATATCGACAATCTTTCTAAATTCCATTGTTAGCTAAGGGTTTGTTTAACACATCAGTATATATAGCCTCTATTTCCCGGGCCATCCGCACAACGTTAAAACGTCCGCTGATCGTTTCTATGGCCCTTTGCTGAAATTTTTTCTGCATTTCCCGGTCCCGGCCCAACTGGACCAGGGCCTCCGTAAGGGAGGATACAAGCTGCCCCGTCTGGATCAATAACCCGTTTTCCCGGTGTTTAAGCACCTCTCCGGTGCCATCCACATCGGAGGCGATGATCGCCTTCCCCATGGCCATTGCCTCCAACAGTCCGATCGGCAAACCCTCCCAAAGCGACGGCAGCACAAAGATATCGGCCGCAGCCAAAACGTCGGGCACATCCTGCCGGAAGGTTTGAAAGAGGATCCGCTCCCCCAGCCCAAGCTCACTGCTAAGCTTCAGGGCTTCCTCTCTCAGTTCCCCATCCCCCACCATCAACAGCCGCATGCCCGGTACCGTCTCCAACGCCGCTTTAAAGGCCCTGATCATCGCCAGGGGCTGCTTCTGTTTGGTGAAACGCGCGATAAAAAGCACCAGCAGGTCATCGGATGCGATCCCCAGCTCCGCCCGCACATCCTTGCTAACCCCGGCAGGCGAGAATTTCTTCTGATCGATGCCGTAATTAACAAGCACAGACTCAAATCCCCTTATGTTCTTTCTCCCCGAAGCCTGGTTAGCCTCGGACACCGAGATGTTCACCGCGGTCCGGGTCGTGATATAGCTCTCGCCGGCGATCCGCATCCGCTTCAGTAGCGTCTGCTGATCCTGGTGAAAGGACCATCCATGTATGGTATACACCACGGGTATCCCAAGAGACCTCGCCGCCCAGAGTACATTGCTGGCGGCACGCGTCCCATGCGCGTGAATAAGGTCCACCTTCTTAGCCCTGAGCAGTTCCTTCACCCTTCCCCACTTGGTCAGATCAAAAGGCTTCTCCGTATAGATAACATCGGTTCCTACCCCCATCTGCTGCAGCCTGTCGATCATCGGCCCCTGGGTAAAGCTCAGCACCACCGGCTCGAACCGGCTCTTGTCGAGGTACTCCACAAGATTCAGCAAGTGAGACTCACCGCCCCCGATCTTGCCCTGCCGGATACACTCAAGGACCCTGATTTTTTTTCCCATAGCCATAATTATAGTTTCTCTATCCAGCGGTCATACCAAAGCTGGAACATCAACACCTGCCACAATTTCTGATAGTTTACTTTTTTACCCGCAAGGTATTCATCTCTCAATTGAATAATGGGTCCAAAAGCAAATACACCCGTAGCCGAAAGCGCCTTCTCACTAAGATAATAACGCAACTGCTCCTTCAGCTCTTCCCTGAACCAGACCATCAGCGGCGCGATAAAAGGTCGTTTGGGCCGTTCCATCAGCTCTTTAGGAATATAACGGTGCACCACCTCCTTCAACAGCCATTTGTTCACCCCATTCCTGATCTTCAGGGAGGAAGGCAACTGCGCCAGGAATTCGATCACCCGGTGGTCCAGCATCGGCTCCCGTCCTTCCAGACTCACGGACATCGTCGCCCGGTCCATCTTCACCAGATTGTTATCCACCAGAAAAGTCTTGTAGTCGATAGCCAGAAGCCGGTTGACAACTCCGTCATTATGCTCCAGCAACCTACCGTCTTCAAAGAAGGTGTGATACCGCTCAAAAGGCCGGCCCAGAAAGGATTCCACCTCCTTTTCCGTGATATACTGGCTGATATATTTCACCGCGGTGACGGGATCATGGCTTTTCCAGATAAGCCGCATCTTCTCGTACCGGGTCGCAAAATTATATTTACTGTTAAAGAAAGGAATATACTCGGGATTGATCAGCGACATCGTCCCGCTGATCAGGCTTTGCACAAAAGGCGGGAACTGACTCGTATATTTCTCCGCCTGGTTGAATTTATTGTAGCCGCCAAAGATCTCATCTCCCCCATCGGCACTCAGCGCCACCTTCACCTGCTTCCGCGCAAGCACACTCACCAACACCGTCGGTACGGTGGAATTATCGGCAAACGGTTCATCATAGATCTCCGGCAACCGGTCCAGCACACTCCCCGCTTCCTTCGCCGTGAGATACCATTCCGTATGATCCGTCCCAAGATACCCGGCGATCTTCTTCGCCTCGGGCGCCTCGTTGAACTCATTTTCATTAAACCCGATCGTAAAGGTCTTTAGCTTCTCTGTCCGCCCCGTCTGCAGCAAAGCCGCTACACTGCTGCTGTCATAGCCGCCGCTAAGAAAGAGCCCGACCGGCACATCGGCTACCATCCGGTACTCATAGGCGTTCTTCAGCAGCTGATCCGTTTGCTCGATCGCCTCCTGATCGGACAGGTCCAGCTTGGGCTTGTTATAATGATCGAAAACATCCCAGTACTTCACCAACTGCTGCTTGCGGCTGGCCAGATCGATCGTCAGATAATGACCGGGCAACAATTTGTAGGTCCGGTGGAAGATGCTGTGCGGTGCCGGGATGTAGCTGAATTGCAGAAAAAGCGCCACGCTGTTGATATCGATCTTCTTTTCAAAAGCAGGATGGGCATACAGGGCTTTTAGTTCGGACCCGAATAAAAGGATCTCATCGTTCCAGTAATAATACAACGGCTTTACACCCGCACGGTCACGCAAAAGCGTGATCTGTTGCTTCTTCTTATCGTAAAGAACAAAAGCAAACATGCCGACAAATTTCTGTACCACGTCGATCCCCCAACAATCATATCCTTTTAGGATTACCTCCGTATCCGACCAGGAATTGAAGGAATAACCCTTCCCCTCCAGCTCTTTTCTGATCTCCTTAAAATTATAGATCTCCCCATTGAAGTTCACGATCAGCTCGCCAAAATGCATCGGCTGATGTCCCAACGGCGACAGATCGAGGATCGACAGCCGGCGCTGACCAAAGCCGATCGCCGCGTCCGGAGCTTCATATACCTCACAGCCGCCGTCATCCGGCCCGCGATGAAGCATCGCATCCGACATCTTCCGCAGCACGTCGATGCCGGTAGTCTTTTTAAAATCCACGAAGCCGGTGATTCCACACATAGATAGATCAGTTAAAGGTAATGGTACGATTGAATTGCCACAAAATGCCCTTCCAGAAAGAGTTCAGATGCTTCTTCTGACCTCTGACAAGATAGGTCAGCGTATTCTTGGGTATGGTAAAAAGAACAAAATAGAGGGCAAATAGGGAAAAGGCCAGCGGCGGCGTATTCCGGCGCATAAACAGGATCCGGTTACGCGTCAGATAAAAGGTCTTCAGCGGACTCGACTTGCCCGTCGTCATCGATTCCTTATGATAGATCAGCGACTTGGGCTGGTAATAGACCTTGAATCCATGCCGCTTGATCTGCTCCGACCAGTCGAATTCCTCATAATAAAGAAAGAACTCCTCCGGCATGGCACCCACCTCCTCGATGACCCGCCGGGGAACCATCATGGCGCCTCCATGCGCATAATGCGTCTCCTTCATCTGGTCATATTGACCCTGATCCTTCTCCCGGCACCCGATCATACTGTTGCGACCGGTAAAAATATTGACGGGATAATAGCCGGCGTACTCGATCGTCCCCTTGTCAAAAAAATAATGGAACTTGGGACAGACGATCCCCGCATCCGGAAACTGCTCATACACCTCGAGCAAACCCTCCAGCAGGCCGGGAGTGAATTCCGTATCGTTATTGACGATAAAAAGATAATCGCCGGCAGCCTTTCGGATGCCCGCGTTATTGCCGGCCGAAAACCCAAGATTGCGGGGATTGCGAACGATCTTCGCCTCCGGATAAACCTGCAGAAAGGAAGCGGTGGGATCCTCGTTCGAAGCGTTGTCAACGACGATGACCTCGATGTTGGAATAGGTATTCTGCTTCCGGATGGAAATAAGAAAATCACACGTTATTGCGGTAGTGTTCCAATTCAACGCAATAATGGATATTAAAGGACGATCCTTCAACATAAGTTGATCTTCTTTTTTTGCAAGGTAAGCGAATTAACTGAACGGACCTAAGGTACGCGTTCATCCGGGGCTAAACTCAAAAAGACTCCGCCCCTAGACATTTTCCCTTTGCAGGAGCGCACTGGGAGTATTCGCGATGATCCAGAAATCGGTGACAAAATTGCATTTGGTGGCATAGTCGATGTCCAGGCTGATCCTTTCTTCCACCGACATATCCTTTGTCCCCCTCTTCTTCACCTGCCAAAGCCCCGTGATCCCGGCCGGCGCCATAAAACGCGCCGCATAATCGTCCGTTGTCAGGTTCTTGGCCTCGTACAGCGGCAGAGGACGGTTGCCGACCAGCGACATATCCCCGATCAGCACATTTACCAGCTGCGGCAACTCGTCAAGGCTCGTATTCCGAAGGAAACTACCCACTTTCGTGATGCGGGGGTCATTATTGATCTTAAAGAAGACGGGACCCTTTGCCTCTCCACCATATTGGTTCAGATGAGCCAGATCGGCGATCTTCTTGTCGGCGCCATGGATCATCGTCCGAAACTTGTAGAAGTTGAATATCTTATAACCCCGGCCGGCGCGCTTGGCAATATAAAAGATAGGGCCACGCGACTCCAGCCTGACGGCAAGGGCGATCAACAGAAAAAGCGGGCTCAACAGCAAAAGGGTGACCGATGCGACAAGAATATCGAAAGCGCGCTTCGTCATAGGTCCAAACCGCAGACTGCGCAATGACTTCTCCTCGATCTTCGGCTCCGCGGTATCCTTACCGGTATGCGCCTTCATCTTGCAGAGAAAACGGATCTTCGAGATCAGGTCCTCCTTTTCGCATTCTTCGATGAACAGCATCTCATCCGGGCGCGCATGCTTACGGTAAAGCAGCACATCCTTGTCCCCTAATCCCGACACATCCAGGATAAATGGGATACCACTAAGAACAGTATGCTTGCGGAGAAATTGATTGAAATGACTGATGACGGCAAAATCAAAACGCGCCTCACAAACGATAACTTCAGGTAATTTGTTCTTTCCCTGCTCAACACTTTTCAACAACTCGGTCTTTGCTTTTTCAAGCCCTTCCAGCACCGCACCTTCCTTATAAAGCTCCACGAGCTTCATGATGTTATTGCTGTTCCTCCCGATATAGCAGAACCCGCTAAATTGGAAGTTGCCGGTTTGGGGCAGATGATACGACCTAAAAGTTGCTCTCGGGGCAATCTTTTTGGCCTTTTGTACAGTTTGGGGCAGATAAATTAAATCCATACAACAGGTTTTCGGTATTCATAAATACGGTGGCTCAGAAATATGAAGCAGCTTGTTCACTTGCGCGCTTCTTTTTACGATTCAGGGTTATATACGCTGTACGCTCTTAATTGGATTAGATTTTTCATGGTGAGAACACCAAAAAATTCTAACTCGCTAATACGCGATCTTTATCAAGCTGGCCATTGCTAACCAGATCCTGGATGGCTTCCACCAGCTCTACCGGATTGAATGGCTTCATGAAATATTTTAGCACTCCGTGCTCCACACATTTGGCGTCCGTCTCCTTCGAATCAAGACCGGATAATACCACTAAAGGGATATCTCCGTACATTCCACTGCTCGCCAACTGCTCGATCAATTCCCATTTTTCCATATCAGGCAACTGGGGATCGGCTATGATCAGATCGGGATGCTCCCGATGAGAAAGATAATACATGGCGGAATATCCATCAGGCACGGTCACAACCTGATAATCTCTTCCTAATACGGTCTGAAGCAAGAATCTGATTGCTTTGCTATCATCGATAGCCAGAATTTGTTTTTTCATTACCACTGGGTATTTTAAGGGTTCAAGTCGAAACTTGATCTTTCAAGGATGGCAATGGAACTTACCTTCAGGCTAACACGAGGTATTGGCTTCAAGAAAATGCTTCTGTGGTAAAGAAGAAGCTGGCTTTACAAAATAGCAATGTGGATTATAACTTTCTTACTAATTCCAGATCTTAGATCGTAAGGAATTTCAAGGATGGTGGGTTACTCAAAAGGTATACATGAAAGAGTTATATAGCCCAATATTCAGAGGATTTTAGAATATGGCAGGCGTTAAGTAGCGTGAAGGTACATACTCCTTTTTTATTTTTCAAATTATTTGGTGATTATTTTTAGATTCGAGAGCTAAATTGGGAATTTTTCCCGATTTGAAAAATACCCTTTTTAGAGTATTTTTTGCCCTGTCCCTTAACGTAATGCAACTATAAGACCAGGGGGTTGAATTCCGACGCCGCCAGCCTCCCGGGGGGTAACCCGTTAAGCCAGTTATTAAGCTCGCTTACCTGTGCCGGATGGATCGGCTGGGCTACTCTCGCCCCATCTGCCATATAAGTAATTGTCATCATTTCTCGCCTCCGGTCTGACAAATTTGCCGCCGTATGATGCACCGTATTCCCATAATGCCAGGTCGCATCCCCAGCCCGCATCCCCGCAGCCCGGCTAAGCGAAAAACGCTGTTCGCGGATATATCGGCGGTAGGTCCCATCCGGCTCCGAAGAGAGCTTGGGATCCATGATCGTCCCCTGCCGGTGAGACCCGGTCGCAAAGACAAACATCCCCATCTCGATCGTCTGATCCGTTAGCGCCATCGCCATCGTCACCGTATCGGCCGTATCCAACGGCCAGTAATATTGATCCTGGTGCCAGTACGTTTCCCGCCCACCCGCTTCCTTCAACAAAGCATGATCATGGTAGATCCGCACATTGGCCACACCCAGCAGATCGGCAGCCACTTTTGCTAGTCGCTTCGACAACACAAACTGCCTCACCCCCTCATCCACCCGCCACAAATTCACCATCTGACCAAAGGCCCGGCCATAGATTCCCCGCTCCGGCAGCCTCCGCTTTTCCCGGCTCTGTCGCTTTACCACATCCACGATCAATTGTCGAAAATTGGCCACATCCTGGGTATTTAAAACCCCTCTCACAAGCAAATGGCCATTGACCCGGAATTCGTCCCTTTGCGCCATGGAGACATCCAGAAAGCCTTCAGGAAGTGGTATATTCTTTAAAATCGCCATCTGCCTGTAAATTAATCCTTCCTTTTAAAAAATGGAAGACCCTTGTAGAAAACACACGCCTTTTACCATCAGGAATAACCCCTAGACCCCGCTTATTTCGGGCACCTGACTATTACGACTCGCCTTTTTAGGCTACCTTGATCGCTAATCTAAAATCAGTATCCTATGAGAAAATGTTACACTTTTCTCCTGGTATCGCTTTGCCTGTCCCTGACCGCCTTTTCGCAAAACTCATCCTTGAATCTTACGGGCGCCAACAACATGACCGCCGGCGTGGACGTGATCCCGGTGACCGGAAACTTTGCCGTCGAATTCTGGGTATATGTCCCGCATTCGACGAACGACGGAGATTTCCACACCATGATCTCGGAAGGCCAGCCCGGGTTGGCTTTTTCCATCGGCCTGGCCAGCGACGGAACAGTTCAGGTAGGCGATCCGGCCGCATGGCCGAGTACCGGGTTCCCAATGCCCTTCGACACCTGGACCCATATCGCACTCAGCTTCGACCAGGCCGACATAAACGGCGCCCTGCTCTATGTCAATGGCAAATACATAACTAATGTAGCCGGCTTCTTCTTTAACGATGATCAGCCCTTTCGCATCGGCGTCCAGACCGACCTGACCCAACCCCTCGTCGGCAGGATCGACGAAGTAAAAGTCTGGAATACCCCAAGGTCCGCCGCCCTGATAAAAAGCGATATGTTCGGCGTTCCCAACAACGCCGATAACACCCTAAACGCTTACTATAATATGAACGATGGTAGCAACACCATCGTTACCAACAGCGCCGATTTCACCGGCAGCCTCCAGAACGGTTCCATCAACGGCGACGTCGGCGGCCTCCTCTCCTGGCAGTCCTCTCCCATTCAATATGGGAACAATGCTCTCGTTTTCGACGGCGTCGACGACCAGGTGGATATTCCCGCCCTCGCAGACAAAAGCTACGATCTTTCCAGCGGCGGAACCGTCGAATTCTGGGTCAATCCCTCCACCCTTCCCACAAGCGGTTGGAGTACGATCTTCGGCAACCGCGGCCCCGGAGGGGTCCGCTATAGCATCCAGCTCTCGGCCAGCCAGATCGGCATCGACAACGGCACCACTGTCAATACACTCAATTACGCCGTCCCGGCCGGGACCAACACCTGGACCCACATGGCCTTTGTAATGGACGGAAGCAACAACACGCTCGTCTATGTCGCCGGCCAGCCCCTTGCCACGATCGTCGGCACCCCGGGCGGCGGGATAGGCCAGCCCGTAACGCTCGGTATCTCGAAAAATATCAGCGGCCCCGACAATAACCCATTCACCGGAGGTATCGACGAGGTCCGTATCTGGAAAACGCAACGATCAGCCGCTGAGATCCTCGCTAACCGCGATAATACCCTCAACGGCACCGAAACGGACCTGATCGGACAGTTTACCTTCGATCAGGGCGCCTCCAATGGCGACGACGACGGGTTCAGAACAGCCCTCGATAACAGCAACATCGCCAACCACGGTACCCTGGCGAACTTTGCCCTCACAGGGACGACATCAAATTTCACCCTGCATAATCTCACCGGCGAACTTCCGGTTACCCTCACCGCCTTCACCGCCGTCCGCTCCGGAAATGATGCGGTACTCCAATGGAAAACGGCAACGGAAGAGAATACCAGCGAGTTCATCATCGAAAGAAGCGCCGATGGAAAGAAATACACGGACGTCGGAAACGTCCCCGCGGCCGGCAACAGCAAAACAATGCTCAGCTATTCCTATATAGACCCCAAACCCGGCAGGAATAGCATCTACTACCGGCTCAAACAGGTCGACCTCGACGGCAACTACGTCTTCAGCAGTGTTCGCCTGATCAACTTCCCCGCCAACGACAAACTCATCTGGTACCCCACCGGTAAAGGGACGGCCGAAGTCCTGCTGCAACATGGCGGCAGCGAACCTTACACGCTCTTCGACGCCGGCGGCCACCTGCTGCGGATGGGTCAGCTGGCAAACGGGAAGGCCCAAATATCCCAACTGCCACCGGGCATCTATTACTTCCATACGTTATTATACACCACGGCAATTCTGCTCCCCTGATAAAAAAGGCCGCCTGCAATACAACGAGGCGGCCTTTTTATCCCCAAAAGCCATAAAAGCCGTTCGCCCCGGCGCGCAAACACGAGTTTTCTTGCAAGACCCAAAACCCTGTGCTATCTTGGCATATGTCCTCTCTTCAAACCCTTACCCAAAAACAGCGCACTGCCGTTTGGATCACGTTCCTGGTCCTGCTGGCCGTCGCCTTTATTCAATGCTTTCGCGTTACCCATGACCTTCTCTGGCCCTTCGACGTCGACTTCGATCGCGATATGTCCTTTGTTCAGGGTACACTGGACGGTGCCTATGGCAAAGACCCCAGCTATCTCAACGAATGGCTCTGGTACAATCCCCTGCTCTTCCTGATCGAAACAGGTATCGTAAAGCTCACCGGACTGCCCATAAACCTCGTCCTGGTCCGGGCCGGCGCCTGGCTCAATATCCTCGGACCCCTCTTCTTTTTTGTCATGTGCCTGCGCCTCTTCGATCCCCGGACGGCTCTCGCAGCGGCACTCTCTTATCTTTTTCTCTCCTCGGGCAAGATCCTGCTCGTCATCGGCGCAACCTATACCCCCTGGCTCTACCCCTCGGCGTTCATGCTCTTCGCCTTTTTTCTCGACATCCTCCTCTGCTATAAAGCCTTCTCCACCGGAAAGAACGCCTGGTTCGCCCTCCTTGGGGGAGCCATCGGCATCACCTTCCTGGGCCACGCAGCCCCGGCCGTTATCATCGTCCTGATCATGGTCGCCCTGCAGGCAGGCAATCTCCTGAAAGCCTTCAGACAAAAACAATACGGCCAGGTAAAAACCTATCTTATCCAGGGCGTCATCGCGTTTGGCTGCTTCTGCCTCGCCGCCTCACCCATCTTCTACTATATCGCCGGGAAATATCATTTACACATCATCAACCGCGAGCCCTCCGAGTACACCGAAGGACTCTTTTTTATCAACCATAGCTGGGGATTGTTAAAAGCAAATTTCACCTTCGGCTTTGTCGTCGCGATCGTCGGCCTGATCAGCTTTTACCGCACCTTCCCCCGCGGACTGGTCCGCAACATCGTCCTCAGCTGGCTGTACATCTCCGTAGGCCTCTATCTGTTCGCAACCATCGTCGCCGGCCTCGACCACCGCTACGGCATCCGCCTGCCGGCAATGGTGCCCTCGTTCCATTATTTCATGTATATAAAAGCCATCCAATCGGTATTTTTCGGTTTTGGCCTCGTCTTCCTTCTCCGCCCCCTGCAAAAATATTGGGCGCTGGCGATCCTGGTCATCGCCGCGGCCAGCTTTCCGTTCTATCTGAAACGGGAAGACTTCACGGTCGGCCGGCAACTCTCCATCGCCAAACAGGACGATACGGATAAACAACAGGTTTATAGTTATATCATGCAAAATCTCTCTCCGGACAAGGTCATCCTCTGCGAGAAAGACCCATCCCTCTTTCCCGTAATGCCCACCGGCCGGAAGATGGTTTCCACCGCCTATACCTTCTCCAATCCTTATGTTGATTTCGAAAAACGGGAAGCCGATCGCGAATCCATGCTCGACGATATCCGCACCGGGCAACAACCGGCGTTACAAAAATTACTGTCGGAATATAAAGTGGATTACATCCTGCTTTCCAACGAAGCCATAGCCGTAATAAAACCCGGCTTTACCGTCCCCGGAAAAACAGTGCTTCATAACAACAGGTATACACTCTTTGCCTTGCAATAACCCCGGGGGCTCACCATACCCCATCCCGGTTCTGGTTTCCGGCTTGCAACACCGGATCCCAATCCTTCCATACCGCATCATATCCCTGCCGCCGGATCATCGCGGCAATCTCCTCGGGACTTCGGTCATCATGGATCTCAAACTGCTCCAGCGACTCCCGGTCCACCACATATCCGCCCGGATTCGTCCGCGACCCGGCACTGATCGAGGTGATCCCCACCCGCACCGCATGATCCCGGAAAACAGGACTTTCCCGCGTAGACAACGACAGTTCCACCTCCTCATCCACCAGCCGGTAGGCACAGATCAACTGGATCAGTTCCCGGTCACTCATTACCACCTTCGGCGCCAACCCGCCCGCGTGCGGTCTCAACCGCGGAAACGACAGCGAATACTTCGACCGCCAATATCGATTTTCCAGGTACCGCAGATGCAACCCCGTAAACCAGCTGTCTGTCCGCCAGTCCTCCAATCCGATCAACACGCCCAACCCCATCTTGTAGATCCCCGCCATCCCAAGTCGGTCCGGCGTCCCCAGCCGGTAGTCAAAATTGGCCTTCTTTCCCCTGGGATGATGCAGCGTATAATCCTCCCGGTGATACGTCTCCTGATAAACCAGGACGGTATTCAGCCCATGCTCCATCAACAGCGAATAATCCCCCGACTCCAGCGGCTGCACCTCCATCGACAAATGCGCAAAATGCGGCCGTAATACATCCAGCGCCTTTACAAAATAATCCACGCCGACCGTTTTATTGGCCTCCCCGCTCACCAGCAACACATGTTCATATCCCATCTCCCTGATGGCGGCCGCCTCCCGCAGCAATTCACCCGCACTCAGCGTTCGCCGCGCGATCTTGTTCGAAAAGCTAAAGCCGCAATAGGTACAGATGTTCTGACACTCATTCGAAAGATAGAAGGGGATATACAGTTGGATCACCTTACCAAAACGCTTTTGCGTGATCCGCCGGCTCATCTGCGCCATCTCTTCGAGATAGGGCGCCGCGGCCGGCGAAAGCAGGGCCTTGAGGTCCTCCAGGTCACGCACCGGCTTGCCCAACGCCCGCTCCACATCCCGGTCCGTCCTGCCATAGATGTCCTCTTTCACACCCCGCCAGTCATATTTATTAAAAACTTCAATGAACATACTCACGAAATACTTATTCCAAAAATGCCGTCAGCGGACTGCTCGCCATCGCCCCCGCCGGTACCCCGGCCAACCGGGCCTCAAACGCCATCCGCCCACTCTCCACCGCCAGCTTAAAGGCCCTCCCCATCTTCACCGGATCGCCGCTCACCGCGATAGCCGTATTCACCAGCACGGCATCCGCGCCCATCTCCATCGCCTTAGCCGCATCAGAAGGCGACCCGATACCGGCATCCACCACCACCGGCACCCCACTCTGAGCAATGATGATCTCCAAAAAATCGGCGGTCCTCAGTCCTCTGTTGCTGCCGATAGGCGCCCCCAGCGGCATCACCGCCGCCACTCCCACTTCCTCCAGGCGCTTACACAGTACCGGATCGGCATGGACATAGGGCAACACCACAAACCCCCGTTTCACCAGTTCTTCTGCCGCTGCCAGGGTCTCCACCGGGTCCGGCATCAGCCACCGCGGGTCGGGATGGATCTCCAGCTTAAGCCAGTGGGTCCCAAGCGCCTCCCGGGCCAACTCGGCGGCAAAGAGGGCCTCCCGCGCATTCCGCACCCCCGAAGTGTTCGGCAGAAGTTGTAGATGTGGATGCCGCAGCCGGCGCAGCAGTTCATTGCCGCCCGAACCACCATGAGTATCCACCCTTCGCAAAGCCACCGTCACCAGTTCGCTGCCGCTGGCCACCACCGCCTCCTCCATCGTGGCAAGCGAACCAAATTTACCGGTCCCCGTAAATAACCGGGAATGAAAGGTCTTATCCGCAATAGTCAGCATGACTAATAATTTTTAATGGTTTCATCCAGCAGCCTCACCAGCCCGGGCCGGTCCTCCGCACGCACAAGCATCCCCGAAAAAGCGATCCCATGAAGACCCGCATCCAGCAAGGGAGCGACATCCTCCATTCCAATTCCGCCAATGGCGACGACCGGCAACGGGATCTGCTCCCTTCTCATCTGACCCAGGATCCGCTGATACCCGGCAAGTCCCAGGATGGGGCTAAGATTCTTCTTGGTCGTCGTATACCGACAGGGGCCCAACCCGATATAGTCGGCCCCCTGTCGCCAGTGTTCCCGGATATCCTCGATCGTGTTGGCCGTCCCGCCGATGATCCGGCCCTCGCCCAGCAGTCGCCTCGCCTCGGCTGTGCTCATATCCTGCTTCCCCAGATGCACCCCGTCGGCGCCCGATTCCGCGGCAACAGCCACCCGGTCGTTGATGATCAACACACAATCCCTCTCCATGCAGATCTTCTTTGCCGCCCGAGCCACCTCCAATACCTCCTCATCCGGCGCCAGTTTCATCCGCAGTTGGATCCATCGGATACCCGCGTCGCAGGCCGCCTCCACCTGCTGAATAGGATCCACCGGCGCCTCATCCATTGTCAAAAAATAAAGCCGGCCCGGCGGCCTCCAAAGGATCGATGCCATCCTAACAAGGTTTTATCACTGCTTAAAAATTGTTTGACATAGTCCTTTGCCTGTATTGCCGCCACAGACAGTCCATGACCAAGCGCCAGGTTAGCCGCCAGCGCAGAGGCCAGCACACAACCCGATCCATGCTTGGGATAGACGGGCTCGTCACCGGCCGGTTCCAGCACCTCCACCCTTCCCCCACTCCACAGATAGTCCCTTCCCGGATGCTCCGGATGATGCCCGCCCTTCAAAAACAAATGACAGCCAACCCAGGCCGTCAGCACCCGGCATCGCTCCATCACGTCCTCATCCGGATAAAGCCACCCGATCTCTTCCCAGTTCGGCGTCAGCATGAAACATTGCGCCGCCAGTTCCTCCCATCCCGCCACACCCCCTTCCCAAAACATCGACCCGCTGCTTGCCCGGATCACGGGATCCAACACCACCCGCACAGCCGGGTTATGTTGCTTCAGATGCCGGATGATATTTGCCGCCGCACCCGGCGAAGGTGTGACCCCTATTTTCACCCAGTCAAAATCCGCCGAGGCAAAACAAAGATCCATCTGCTCGAACAGGTCCTTCTCAGGCGTCCAATCCACCCGCCGGATAACCCGCTCATTCTGCCAGGTCATCGCCGTACATACCGCCCACCCATAAACGCCATGCGCCTCCAGGGTCTTGACATCCGCCAGTACCCCGGCCCCGCCGCTCGGGTCATAACCCGCCACCACCAATACCCTGGGTTGCTCCATCCACTGCTTTTTTTAATTGTTCAAAACGCTCCACCGCCCTGGCCGGTTCCTCCCAGATCCATCCCAACACCGCCGCGCCGGTCCACCCATACCGCACCATCTCCCCGATAGTTTCGGCGCTAACCCCACCCAGCCCCACCGGCCGGCAGGGCAGCTTTGCATCCGGCACGGATAACAACTCCGCATTCGCCAGATACCCCTTCTTCGAAATGCTATCAAACAGGGGGCTGATAAACGCATAGGCCAACCCATCCGGCAACGCCGCAAATTCCTCCCAGCCATGCACCGACGTGGAAACCCGCAAGTTTGTCCCCACAGCCATCCTCACCGGTCCGTGGATCTGCGGGATACCAAAACGCACCGCCAGTTCCGGCTCATAATGCAACACCAGCCGCGACTTCCATCGGGGCGCCAGCCGCGCCACCAGCCGCTCAAGCTCAGGCTTACCCATTTCAGGCTTGCGTAGATGCAAATGCTCCACTCCCGCCGCGAGCAGTTCCTCGAGACAGTCGGCCTCACCGTCAAAACTCCCCGGCAAGGTCAGTACCGCGATAAGAAAATTATTCATATACTGGATTCATGGCCCGGATCTCCTGCGTGATCTTCATGCTGCAGAATTGCGGTCCGCACATCGAACAAAAATTGGCAATCTTCGCACCTTCCGCCGGCAGGGTCTCATCATGAAAGCTCCGCGCCGTATCGGGATCAAGCGAAAGATTGAACTGGTCCTGCCAGCGAAACTCGAACCGGGCCTTACTAAGCGCATCATCCCGGTAACGCGCGCCGGGATGCCCCTTCGCCAGGTCCGCGGCATGCGCGGCGATCTTATAGGCAATGACCCCGTCCTTCACGTCCTTCTTGTTAGGGAGCCCCAGATGTTCCTTGGGTGTTACATAACAAAGCATCGCAGTCCCATACCACCCGATCATGGCAGCGCCGATCGCCGAGGTAATATGATCATAGCCCGGCGCAATATCCGT
Organism: Puia sp.; assembly: GCF_036500295.1. Lineage (NCBI taxonomy): Bacteria > Pseudomonadati > Bacteroidota > Chitinophagia > Chitinophagales > Chitinophagaceae > Puia > Puia sp. The sequence goes on from NZ_DASYCH010000047.1 coordinate 81,039, forward strand.
GGTCAATGGCCCCAGAGTATAAAAAGGCGCCTCCTGACAAACAGCCAGCTGCCGGTCCATATTCTCCTTGATCAGGTGCATCGGGATATGTCCTGGACCCTCGATGATCACCTGACAATCCTGCTCCCAGGCTATCTTCGTCAACTCGCCCAGCGTCTCCAGCTCGGCAAATTGCGCCGCATCGTTGGCATCCGCGATCGAGCCCGGCCGCAGCCCATCCCCAAGCGAAAAGGATACGTCATACGCCTTCATGATCTCGCATATCTCGCCAAAATGCGTGTAAAGAAAGCTTTCCCTGTGATGCGCCAGACACCATTTGGCCATGATCGACCCCCCACGCGACACAATACCCGTCATCCGCCTGGCGGTAAGCGGGATATAACGCAAAAGAACTCCCGCATGGATCGTAAAATAGTCCACTCCCTGCTCCGCCTGCTCGATCAGCGTATCCCTGTATATTTCCCAGGTCAGCTCTTCCGCCTTGCCACCCACCTTCTCCAACGCTTGGTAGATCGGCACGGTTCCCACCGGAACAGGAGAGTTTCGCAGGATCCATTCTCTCGTCTCATGGATGTTCTTGCCGGTCGAGAGGTCCATGATCGTGTCCGCGCCCCATCGGCAGGCCCATACAGCCTTCTCCACCTCTTCTCCGATACCCGAACTCACCACGGAATTACCGATATTGGCATTGATCTTTACAAGAAAGTTCCGCCCGATGATCATCGGCTCGGCCTCCGGATGGTTGATATTGGCAGGGATCACCGCCCGTCCCCGGGCTACCTCATCCCGGACAAACTCCGGCGTAATACCCGCACCGGACAGGCCCAGGTTCTCGCGGATCGCGATATACTCCATCTCCGGAGTAACGATCCCCTTCCGCGCATAGTGCATCTGCGTCACATTCCCGCCTCCCTTTCTTGCCTTCACCCATTCCGTCCGGACCCTCGGCAATCCTGCCTGTACATCGATATCCACGGCCGGGTCCGTATACGCACCACTGGTGTCATAAACGGTCACCGGCCCATCCCCCGTTTGGATCTCCCGCATAGCCACCCGCAAGGCATGGATCTTTCCGGGAATGTAGATCTTCTTCGACGCGGGAAAAGACTCCCGGCTTACTTCATTATTCATAAAAATAGATTTTTATCCGCCTTGTGTCGCCCTGATCACAAAAACCCGGTCCCCTTCCTGCAACAGGTAACCGGCCCAACCGGCACGCGGGACTACCGCCTCATTAACGGCAATGGCTATCCCATCCGCCTCGCCGATTTGCAAAAGCGGCAGCACATCGGCCAAACAGCCGTCCTCCCGCAACTGGAAATTTTTTTGATTGATCGACACCTCCGGCATAACAAAAAATAAAAGATAGGAGGTGCTGCATTGCGCAGAAAGAGAAAGTCCGCCTTTTCCCTTCGCCGGTATTACCCGGATCAGGTTTTGAGGGTATCATCTCAGCCCGATTTAACGAGCACCCCTAAAGTACAAGCCAAAGGTAGGGGGAAATTATTTCAACGCGGAATTATTTTTAAAAGCACACATCCATGTGCGGGTATCATTCTGGAATACCGTTTCTTGAAAACGCCTCCATCCTGCTGCCTCCACAGGTCCCGCACTACGGCCGCTCGCCGTATTCCCAGCGAAGCGAGCTCCACGGACAGTTCCCGCGCACTGTCCCCGATATTGAACACCCCCGCATACACCGCACCGCCGCCGGCATCCGAAACCCAAACCATCTTCCCATCGCCTTTAGCCACCTGCCGCGGATTGACGCCGTCCTGATTCACCGCAAGCACCTCGGCATTGCTGAAAAGTCTTCGCTCCAGCTCCCGGTTATCCGGCAGGTTACCCCCGATCATCAGCGGCGAACGGTAGATACACCAAAAACTCAGGTGCGTGATCAGTTCGTCCTCGGTGAACCGGCTGTATCGCTCCGGTCCCACCGGCCCCCGCTTGGAGACCTTTCCGATCTGCAGCATGTCGCAGTCCGGCCAATGCCCCGGACCACCATTCCCCTCCCACTTCCTCGCATAGTCAAACATCTTCAACAGTTCGGGCCAGCTATCCCAGAAATCATCCGCCATCCGCCACATATTCCCAAACGCCTTCACATGCACCGAGTCGGCAAGTGGTGTCTCCCCCGGCGAAAGACTGAGGACCATCGGTCTGCCACACGCATCGATCGCCTTCCGGTATCCCTCTATCTCCGCCGCACTGTACGGCCGCGAGATATCATCCACCTTGATCAGATCGACACCCCACTGCGCATATAGGGCCAGCAAGGAATTGAGATATTCCTGCGCTCCCGGCTTCCGCATATCCAATCCGTACATCTGGTTCATCCACGGACAGGTGGAGCTGGTATCCGCAACGGCATCGGCCCTAATTCCCTTGGTTCCCATCACCCGACTATGTGCCCACACAGCCTGACGCGGGATCCCCCGCATGACGTGGATCCCAAACTTCAGCCCAAGCGAATGAACATAGTCCGCCAAAGGCTTGAATCCCTTACCGCCGAAGGCAGAAGGGAATTTGTTGACATGAGGTTGCAGCCGGCCCCACTCATCCATGGCCAGCCAGGGAACATAGCTTCCGTCTCCCAGCCGCAACTGAAAAGGATTCCCGATCCGGCTTCCCGGCGGATTGTCATAGGACCACAAAAAATCCACAACAATATACTGCCAGCCAAACCGGCCCATCTGCTGCGACATGTAGTCCGCGTTGGCCCGAACCTCATCCTCATGCACCGCCGAGCCAAAACAATTATAACTGTTCCAGCCCATCGGCGGTTTCATCGCCACCTGCGCACGTACGCCGGCGACGATCAATAGCAGCGGCAACCAGGTCCAATATCGCATAAGGCTTATTTCAGTTCGAGCACAACCACCGACATAGCCGGCAGTTCGACGACGAGATCGGCGCCATCTTTTTTCGCGCCGTTGAAGACCGCCGGTTTCACCCGGTTGGGGTCTTCAAACGTATTGATATCCGTAAACCGGGAAGAAGTGAGCACCTCGCCCTGCACCGTCTTGAAGGGGATACCCGGCAGGTTCACCCGGACGCTGATCTTCTTGGCCGGATCCAGGTTCACCAACGAAACATGTATCGCCCCGGCACTGTCTTTCGACGCCGAAGCATTGACGGCCGGAATTTTCTCCATACCATGTACATAGTCGGGGGTGTAATACTGGATCGGCAGCAACCGCGCATCCTGATGAACTTTATAAAGGTCAAAAACATGATAGGTCGGCGTCAGCAACATCTTATCCTTGTTCGTCAGGATCAGCGCTTGCAGGACATTCACCGTCTGCGCCAGGTTCGCCATCTTCACCCGGTCGGCATGATTGTTAAAGATATTCAGGGTCGTCGCAGCGATAAGCGCATCCCGCATGCTGTTTTGCTGGTACAGAAAAGCTCCGTTGGTCCCCGGCTCGGCATCCGTCCAGATACCCCATTCATCAACGACAAGCGCCATCCGTTTGTGCGGATCATAGCGATCCATTATCGCGGAATGCTTGCTGACGATATCTTCCATCCGCAGACACGAGACCATGGCCCGGAAATATTCATCTTCCGTAAACTGAGTAGCCGATCCCTTATGCGCCCAGGAACCAACCAACGTGTAGTAATGCATCGAGATACCCCAGGTGCGCCCGCGATCGATATGCTTCATCAACGCTTCCGTCCAGTTATAGTCATCACTGTTCGCCCCACTGGCGATAAGCTTAAGCCGGGTCCCCGGATAGTTCTTGCAAAACTCCGAGTACCGGTTATATTCACCCGCATAATATTCCGGGGTCATGCTCCCGCCGCAACCCCAGCTCTCATTCCCGACACCCCAGAAGGAAACACCCCAGGGCTGCTCCCGCCCATTCTGCCGGCGCAGGTCCGCCAGCGTGCTCTTGCCGTTATAGTTGAGATATTCCAGCCAGTTCTCCATCTCCTCAGGAGTCCCCGTCCCCACATTCCCGGCAATATAAGGCTGACAGCCCAACAGATCGCACAGCTGCAGGAATTCATGCGTGCCGAAACTATTGTCCTCGGAGACCATCCCCCAGGTCGTGTTCACGGTATGTTTCCGCTGATCACGCGGACCGATGGCGTCCCGCCAATGGTATTGATCCGCATAACAGCCCCCCGGCCACCGCAGGACCGGGATTTTTATTTTCTTCAGCGCTTCCACCACATCCATTCGGATATGATCCCCTGTCCAGAAGCCGTCATAGATACACCGGCCCAGGTCTTCGGAAAAATGCCCGTAAATGTTGCGGCTGATCACCGGTCCTGACGTGTCGCGTATCGTCAGCCCAACGGTGTTTTGCGCGGAAAGAGAAAAAGAAAGGAAAATAAAAACGGAGAAAAGCAGGGTCCTGGTGGCATTCATATGCGTTAATCGTTTTATGAACCCTAAATTAATCGTTTTTTTGACAATTAATAAAATTTCTTAGCCCCCGTCGGAAGCACTCCGGAACCTCGCCGGGCGCCCGCTGAAAGCCCGCAAAAAGCCCGCCGCAACCTCGCCGGAACTCGCCGGAACCTCAGCGGAACCTCGCCGAATGCCTATTCCCGGATCTGCCCCGTCCCCCGGATAACCCATTTCTCAGTCACCAGCTTCTCCAATGCAAAAGGCCCGCGGGCATGCAGCTTCTGCGTCGAAATACCGATCTCCGCCCCAAGCCCCAGCTCCTCCCCGTCCGTAAACCGGGTAGATGCATTCGCATATACCGCTGCGGCGTCAACCTCCGCAAGAAACCGTTCGCATTGCATCTTATTGCGCGATACGATAGCCTCGGAATGCTTCGTCGAATAGGTCGCGATATGCTCCAGCGCCTCATCGATATCCTTTACCACCTTCACCGCGCACTTGAGACTCAGAAACTCCCTTGCATAGTCCTCCGCCCGGGCCCGCTTCAGCATCGGATAACCTTTAAGCGCCCGGGCCGCCTCCGCATCCGCAAACACCTCCACCCCATAGCTTTCCAAAGGTGCACGCAGCCGCCTCAGAAGCTTACCGGCCACCGCCCGGTCCACCAGCAGCGTATCCATCGAATTGCAAACGGAGGGCCTGGAAACCTTCGCATTGACGACGATCGCCACGGCCTTATCCAGGTCGGCTTCTTTCTCGACATAAACATGACAAACCCCCGCCCCCGTCTCGATCACCGGCACAAGACTATTGCTTCGCACATAACGGATCAGCGCATCGGAACCCCGGGGGATCAACACATCCACCCAGCGCGTAGCCGTGAATAATTCCTGGACCACCTCGCGCTCCGGCGGCAGCAACGTCACACAGTCGGGATGGATCCCGGCCGTCTTCAGCGCCTTTTTGATGAGCACCATTGCCGCCCGATTGGTATCGGCCGCCTCCTGGCTGCCTTTCAACAGACAACCATTGCGGCTTCGCAGGCAAAGAGCCGCGATATCGAAAGTAACATTAGGTCTCGACTCATAGATCGCACCCACGACGCCAAGCGGCACAGCCCGCTTCTCCACTTTTAATCCATTGGCCAGGGTCCGGCTGTCCAGCAGTTTACCCGAAGGGTCCGGCAGCCGGCTCACTTTGCGGATACTCTGCGCAATGGCCTTTAACCGCATTTCATTCAAAAGCAGCCTGTCCGTCCGCGGACTGCCCGGGTCTTGCCGGGCAACATCCTTGGCATTAGCCCGCAAAAGCGCGGCGCCCTGTTCCTCAAGGCTGCCGGCTAGCGATAGCAACGCAGACTTCACCTGTTTGTCGCTGGCCTTCCTCAGTTCCACCGCCGCCCGATGGGTCCTCCTGATCAACGGTTCGATACGCTTTGTGCTCATGTCAAAATAGTACTATGTCGTCCGCATGTGCGGCAATCGTGTTCTTATTCTCTAATTTGGCAGTCATCTCCCCTGCCCCCAGTTTTACCTTGGCAACTCCTATGATCTGCTCCTCCTCATCCTTCAGCTGCACCACCTCACCCGGAGCAAACTTGCCCTGCACCCGCCGGATACCGACGCTAAGCAGGCTATGCCGCCGTTCGAGCGCCCGGATCGCCCCCCTGTCCAGATAAAGACTGCCCAAAGTGATCGACCCACTGGCCAGCCATTTCTGCCGGGCCCGCAGGTTGGAAACCCGGGGAATAAAACTCGTCCCGGTCTTTCCCGCAAGGGCATCCGCAAAAGGACTGGGTCCGCCAAGCCCGCAGATGACGACGCGGATCCCCAGAGAGGTGGCCAGACGCGTAAAGGTCAGTTTTGATAACATCCCCCCCAGGCCAAGACTGCTCTTTCCTTCCTGGACATAGCTCATTATCCGCGCATCCACCTTTTCAACCACCGGGATGATCCTCTTCTCCGAATCCATAAACCCGCCGACAGAAGTGCAAAGCAAAAGCGTCTCCGCATCGAACCCGATCGCGGTCAGCGTAGCCAGCTCATCATTGTCGGAGAATTTCAGTTCTACGTTACTGACGAGGTCGTTCTCATTCATGACCGGCAATATGCCGTTCTTCCAAAACTCTTCAAACGTCTCTTTCAACTGGAGAAAACGCGGCCGGCTGGAGAAATGCTGCCGCTCGCACAAGGCTTGCGCCACCGGTATGTTATAAGCGGAAAAATGCTTCTGGTAATGCCGGATCAGGATGGGATTACCCACGGCCGCGGCAGCCTTCCGTTCCGCCAGCGTGCCCTTGTATCCGGAAAAAAAACTCTTGCCGCTACCCACCGCACCGCTCGATACCAGGATCATCCGGTAGTCATTGCTCAACGCGGCAATCCCCGCCGCCACCTTCCTGACCGTGGACTGACCGATCTCCCCTTTTTCAGTGGTCAGCACCGCCGTACCCAACTTGATAACCAAAACAGGCTTTTGCATCCTTATTTCTGTTTGACCATAACGCCGTTTAGGATCAGCGTATTCCCCTCCGCGGCAACAATATTATACACTTTCTGCATCCCGCCTGCGCCTTCTTTCTTATCCCACACTTCAAATTCTTCATATTGGCCCGACCTTGCATCCATACATAAGACCTTATCTCCAGCAGCCAGCTCACCCGCTTTCTTTTCCCCTTTTGCCGTCGTCATCGGATGATTTGGCGTCGCCTCCAAAACCCTTGTCGACAACAGGATCTGCCGCTCCCACGTCTCCCGTGCACCAACCAGCAAAAGTTTGGTGATCGCATAATTCTTTGCGGCATGAACGGCCAGCGCCTTCACCACCACCGCTTTCTCCTGATGTGTCACAGGGTCCACCGTCACCACGGCATCACCAGGCTTTACCTCGCTGAGCGGTTTCCTCACCCCGCCCGCCATCGCCACTTCCATATCCCCCGGGAAACAAATATCATTGCCATAAGTACCGGACTCCCGGCTGACATCCTTCCCTCCCGCACCCGTAGCATTGCGGTACAATTGATATCCCAATTCTTTCGATAACACATACGACAGCTTCAGCACGAAATTGGGCTCGTCTTTCTCTATAGCATGGATATCTTCAAAATACTTTTCCCACACCTTGGCGTCGGCCTTATACCCGGGCATACATGCCTCCCATCGCTGCCCCTTCTCGTTCGAATAAAAGATCATAGTCCCCAATTCGATCCGCCCATCCTTAAGGATCAGCTTATACAGATCGATCCGCTTCTTCTTCCCGTCATCCCCCGTAATGAAATAAGGCTTCCCGAATCCGCCCTTGTCGAGAATATAGGCATTCTCGAATTTGACATAGGTATCCTTGTCAAGGTCTTTGACAAAAAATGTCGGCGTTTTCTGATACTCCGCCATCGTCAGGCCCCGGCTTGCTGCCGAATCCTGTGCACGCACGGCGAAAATGCCGGCCAGCAGCACGCAAGCCGATAAAAGGATATTCTTCATCCGGCAATGTTATGAAATTTCTTTAAATGCGGCAGCAAACGCCTCCATTTCATCCATGCGGCCGATACTCACCCGGCACCATTCCTGGTTATTGAATTTCCAAAACCGCACGCCGACTCCCCGTTTCATCATCTCGTCGGCAAACTGCTTCCCTTCCATCTTGATGGGGAAGAGAACAAAATTCGCACTCGAAGGGATATAGGTGTACCCTTCCTTCTTTAATACCTCATATAGAAATTCCTTGGAAGCGACCGTCTTCTTCAACGCCGCATCCAGGTACTCGCGATCCTGGTAGGTAGCGATCGCTGCCTGAAGCGTCGTCGCACTGATCGACATAAAACCCTCGGTATATCGCGACAGGTCCTTGATCATATCCGGCTGCGTCACCACATATCCCAGGCGCAACCCCGCAAAACCATATAGCTTCGAGAATGTCCTCGCCACGATGATATTGGGCATCGAATTCGCCATTGGCACCAGCGTCGTACCCTGCGGGTCCGGCAGATAATCGATATAGGCTTCGTCCACAAACACCGGCACCCGCTTCGATACCCGCTCCACAAACGCCTTCAGTTCCGCAGTATCCACTACCGTGGCCGTCGGATTGTTGGGGTTACAGATATAGACAAGCCCGGTATTGGGATCGATCGCCTTTTCCATCGCCACCAGGTCCAGCTTGTATTCGGCCGTCAACGGGACCTTAACCCATTTTTCCCCCATCCGCGTAGCCCGCGTGGGAAGGTCTTCATAGGAAGGATCACCCGTAATGACGTTCCCCCCGGGTTTGCTGGTACACAATGCCGCAGCCATCAGCAGCGGCGAGGAACCTGCGGCCATCATAAGGTTATCCTGCTTGATCCCCTCGAATTGCACGATCTTATCGGTGAGATCGCTCATCGACCGGAACGGATACTGATAAGCCGTAGGCAACGCTTCCATAAGCGCTTTCTTCGCCTTGTCGGATGGGCCAAAAGGATTTTCATTCGCAAAGAGCCGGGCCTTCAGCGGCACCGGAGATGCAAGGGCAATCTGCTTCTCCGTCCAGGCTTCCGTATAAGGGATGGAAACATCTCCCGGTTTTATAATTGCCGGGCTGGCCTGGACCTTATCCAGCAGACTGGCGGCAAAAGGAAGGCCGCCGGCCAATAGAGCTCCCCTCTTGAGCAGGGTGCGACGACTGATTGAGTTGCCCATAACAGTATATTTTTGGTGGTTGAATACTTACTTAACTTCCAAAACCCGGATACGAAAAATGCTGACCCGTCACCCGGCTATGCACGGCCGCCACCACACTCCGGGCCGATTCAAGCGCCCCCGCCATCCATGCATTGAGATAGGTCATATGTTCGCCCGCAAAGTAAACCTGTTTGTCAGGCTGCACTAAGGCCTTATATAAACTCTGCCGCTCCTCCGCCGAGTACAGCGCCCATCCGCCAAGATTGTATTTTGTCTTATGCCAGCTCACCGAAAATGAAGTCTCGAATTCCTGCCTGTATTGCGGATGGATCATGCCGCCCTTGTCCAATGCCAGTTGCTCCCGTTGAGGATAGGAAAGATTACCCGTAGCTACTGCCTTCTCATTAAAATTATAATATCCGATCAGGATTCCCTTACCGCTCAAATAATCATAGGAAGGATAGAATATTTGGGTCAGTTGATTGTTCGTATGCGTGATGCCGCCGTAAATCCCTTCGTCCTCCTCCCAGAACCGGCGCTTGAACTGCAACCCGATCTTCCCGGTCGACATGTAGACGATGGAGTCGATCGCCCGGCTGGCATCGGAGCCAAAATTATGATCGATATTGCTCAGCACCGGCAAAGGGATCGTACAGATACAAAGATCGGCATTCATCACCTTCTCACCCGTCTTATCTTTATAACCGACCCTAACCCCCTGTTCCAGGTTGTGGATACTGCTGACTTCCGAATGATAACGGATCATGGAACCCACCTTCTGCTCAAACGCAACGGCGATCCGGTCCATCCCTCCAACCGCTTGAAACAGCGTCCCTTGTAATTCATAGGTGTATTCAGCAACATTATAAAAATCCGGGTCCAGCAGCCCCGACTGCAGCATGGCCAGCAGGGTCAACGGCTCTCCGATCCTGCCCTCCCGGTCGCCCGGCCCCGGCGATTCGATATATCCGCGACGTGCCGAGGCCTTATAAAGTTTATCGATATCCAATCCGCCCTCGGCCCGCAAATACTCGATCACCTTCAGGGTATCCTCCCTGCTCATCCCCGCATCGACCTTACCCCCATCCATCCCCTTGGCCAGCAATTCCGCCATCCAGCCCCGCATGTCATTATGCACTTCCCGCACCCGCACCCGCTTATTCGATAACGGCCCCTTTCCCTCACTATAGTAATAAGTATTCTCGTTTACATTGTTATATACCTGGATCGGCACCGCCAGCTCCTTGCAGTAATGCAGCGTCAGACCATGATGGTGGGGAATTCGCGACGGACCTGCATTAAAATATTGGCCCTCATCAAAACCCGCCGCATGAAGCCCGCCGCCCGTCTCCTCATTCACCGATCCTCTGCGGACACTCCAGCATCTTCCGCCGGCCCGGTCCCGCGCTTCCAGTATCGTGCAATGATATCCAAGCTTCGTCAACTCATAAGCCGCAGCCATCCCCGCCAGCCCGGCGCCCAAGATCACCACCTCCTTCCCGCTTCCACTCCCTTCCAACCGGAAAGGATATACCGGTGCAGCCGGCACAAGCCCCATCGCCATCATCGCCGGATAAGCCCCGCCGGCCAATACCCCCGCCTTTTTAAGAAAATCCCTGCGCGTTAAAGAGTTCAAATAGAAAAAAATGAAATGTTAGAATTGGTAACTAAAAATACAAAAAAACCGCGACGGTTGTCGCGGTTTCGATATTAAGTTCCCCTGGTGATCAATACCCCGGATTCTGATACATCCTCTTCGGATCAAGGATGGTCTCATTATACGGTATGGGATAATACTCATCCTTCATACTGAAATTCGCAATATTCGCCAACCCCCAATCCGCCGGGTTCTTGGCATGAATATAGGCCACCAGGTCATTGATGCTGAAAAACCGCAGCAGGTCGAACCACCGGTAATGCTCAAAAGCCAGTTCGCTCCGCCGCTCGTGCAGGATCGCCAGTTTCAGCGTCGGGTACTTCGAACTGTAATTGGCATCCGCCATCGAAGTCGCATAGTCCGGCATCTTCGCCCGCGTCCGCACGATATTCAGATACTGGATGGCCTGCGTGGTGTTGCCCCGGTACATATTCACTTCCGCCAGCTTCAGAATGACGTCGGCATACCGCATCACCGGAAAATCATTTCCACCATAGCCATTAGCGCCCGCGGAAGCGCTCGTATCCCGGTACTTGGTCACATACCAGTCCTTTACCGTCTTAAAGGTATCATACCGGATAGAGAAGCTGTCCCGGGGATCGGTTACCTCATACTCTTTCACCAGATCATGCGTCACATTATACCCGACCCCGCTCTGAACTTTCTTGGTTGTGATAAACTCCCCTGCCGCCTGTGCGTCGGCCGCAATATTGGAGTGATAGTTTACATCCCCCTGGAGAAAGACCAGTTGGAAGATAGGTTCGGGACAGCTGCCCTTCTTAGTGACATCGAAATTGTCCGTATAGGGTATCGTCTTCAGATCCGTAAAGGTCCGCTGATTATAACAGGTCGTCAGATAATACTCGGCGCTGTCCAGATCGGTGTTCGGTGCAGTCCCGCCGTTCCCGCCGTCAAGGGTGGCAAACTTCGTAAGAAAAACCGTTCCCAACAGGGCATTGACGGCCTGCATCGACGCATGTCCACGGTTACCGGATGGCTGACGCACCGGCAGATTACTCCTGGTGGCGTCGACCAGATCGGCGATGATCTGGTTATAAACCTGCGCGGCCGGCACCCGATACGTAGCCGCCGTGATCTGCGCCGGGGAATTCAGCGGAACGGTAGCCATGGGAATATCTCCAAACTCCCGGACAAGGTCAAAGAACAGCATCGCACGCAGAAACTTGGCTTCCGCGGTATACGTCGGCTTAAGACTATCGGTAAAGGTCACCTTGTCGACATTCGCCAATACGATATTACACTGGGAAATGGCGCTGTACATCTGCTTCCAGTGGCTATATAGGTAAGAGTTCGTCGGCAAAAGAGAGAAATTGTTGAACTGAAAAGGCTCTCCTGCATTCGACTGGTTGTCATTGGTACCCGCGTCATCCGATCGCTCATCCGTGAAAAGATCGCTCTCCTCACCCATCGCATTATTGTTCTTCATGGCGGAATAGCATCCATTGATCGCCAGCAGAACATCCGTCTCGGAGGTAAAAAAGGCCGGGATCGTCACCGAATTCGGGTTCGATTGCTCCAGGAAGCTTTTCTTGCAGGAGCAGAACAGGATCAGCCCCACCCCGATAGTCGCTATAATTTTATTTCTCATCATATCAGTTTTAAAATGTGCTGGAAGATCAGAAGGTTACGTGAACACCCATATTGTAAGCCCGGACAAGCGGATATACCCCATAGTCGACACCCGGTGTCAGATTCGCCGCGCTGCTTCCGATAGCATAGTTATAATCGACCTCCGGATTATAGCCCTTGTATTTGGTGATCGTAAAGACATTGTTCACCCCGGCATAGACGCGGATGGCGCTGAGCCCCGCCTTGTGCAGAACCGAAATATTCGGCAGGTTATACCCGATCGAGATATTCGTACACCGTAAAAAGCTCCCGTCCTGCAGATAGAAAGTGGAAAGCCTGGTGCTGTTGCTCTGCGTACCCGCACGCGATGCCCGATAAACCTGGCCATTGCCTGGCTCCGATTCCGAACGATAGCGTTGCGATACCACTTCGTACTGATTACCCGAACCCTCCATATTGAACAGATAGTAATCCTGTCCGTCCAATATCTGATTCCCATAACTGCCGGCAAAGGAAGCGCTTGCGTCGATGGCCTTATAGCTCGCCGACAGGCTGAACCCATAAGTAAACTTCGGATAAGGTGAACCGATGGTCCCGAGATCACTGGCGTTGACAACTCCGTCTCCGTTGACATCTTTGAAGTAAAGATCACCCGGACGAAGGGCATTGGTCTGTGCCAGCGACCGGGGAGGCCCCATCAGTTTGTATCCCTTGGGGAATGACTGGCCATTAGCATTATACACCTTTGTATCGGCGGAGATCCCGGCCGTATCCTTTGCGCGGACCATACCCGCAACCTTATACCCATAGAACATGCCGATCGGCTGGCCCGTTTCCGTGATATGAGTGATATACTGCCGCTCGGCGCCATCGCTGACGATCGTGCTGGCCCCACCCAGGTTCAGCACCTTGTTCCGGTTGATCGAGATATTCCCGCTTACATTGAAGTTGAAACCACCCGGGCTCTGGATCACTTTTCCGTCCACCTGGAGATCAAAACCCTGATTCCTGATCCTTGAGTTCCGCAGGTTTGTGAGAATGGTGGAAGAACCCGACACGGCAGAGATATTGTTGTTGACAAGAAGATTGTAGCTGCGGCTGTCATAGAAATTGGCGATCAGCTGGATCCTGTCACGGAACATCCCCAGGTCGATTCCTACATTGTACTGCTGGGTCGACTCCCACTCCAATCCATTGTCCATTACATTACCCGCCAGGTAGGCCTGCGAGATCACATTGTTGCCAAAGATGACACCCGAAGGGCTATTATACGTCTGCACAGTATTGTAGTTCCCGATATTGTTGTTTCCGCTGAGGCCCCAGGACGCCCGTAACCGCAGACTCGTATTCTCCTCAAGCCATCCCTTATAAAAATTTTCCTTCGAGATCGTCCAGCCACCACTCACCGACGGGAATACCGCCCATTTATTCGCAGCACCGAACCGGGAAGAACCATCCGTCCGGAAAGAACCCGACAGATAATATTTCCCTTCATAGTTATACTGCACCCGGCCAAGATAGGAGTTCAGGGTATATGCACTCTTTCCCGAACCGCTGTTGATAGTGATCTGTCCCGGTGTCCCGGCAGTCACCTGGGGAATAAGATCGTTCTGGAAACCCTTGGCCGTAATACCCAGTACATCGCTGCTCGTCTGCTGCGCTGTATAGCCAGCCAGGAAATTTAACGCATGCGGTCCGAAATGCTTGTCATACGTAAGGGTAAACTCAGCCAACTGATCTTTCTGGTTGAGATTCTGAGCGACCGAATTCGCCGCCGCAATGGACGCCGCGGAAAAAGGCGGATTGGTGCCGTTACTTAACGAAGTCGGCAGATAATAGTCATATTTCTCGCCATAAGTCTGCAATCCCAGGTTGGTCTTGAACACAAGGTGCGGGATCACTTCGTATGTGGCATACGCGTTATACGTGGCTCGGTTGCCCTGCCGCTTGATCTGCGTCATCTCGGCCGTTGCAATGGGATTCTCGATGGATTGATACCCATATTGCGCCGATTCCGCATCCGCCAGATACTGCGCTATGCTGCCGTCCGGATTGTAAGCCGGAAATACGGGCATATAGATCAGCGCCCCAAACGCCGGACTGTGGTCCCAACGCCCTTCCTGTGTCTCATGGTTCGTATTGCCCGTATAGGAAAGGCTGGCGCCCACCTTCACCTTATCGTTCACATCTCCATCAATATTGGCACGGAAATTCACCCGCTGCTGGCTGGTGTTCAGCATGATCCCATCCTGGCTTTGGTAATCCCCACTGAGCATATATTTTACCTTATCCGTACCGCCGGAGAAAGCCAGATTATGCCGCATAAAGGGGGCATTCCGGTATAATTCATCCTGCCAGTCCGTATTATACTTCTGCTTCATCTCCTTGCCGGTGTTGAAATCATACAATTCGGTCGGAATGCTGACGGAAGATCCGTTCCCAACCCTGGCGACCCGTGTTGCGTTATTGTCAAGATACATAGCATCATTCCACACAATACCCTGGTTCTGCACAAGGTCTTTATAGCTGTCATTACGGCCGTCGATCACCAGTTGTGCAAACTGATCTCCATTCAGCAGCTTCACCTTATGCGCCAGTTGATTGACGCCATATTGATAGTCATATTCCAGCTTGCCCTTGCCCGCTTTTCCCCGCTTCGTCGTGATCAGGATTACCCCGCCCGCAGCCCGCGATCCGTAGATGGCGGCCGATGCGGCATCCTTCAGGATGTCCACGGATTCAATATCGTTAGGGTTGATGTAAAGGTCATTCCCCGCAGGATATCCATCGATCACGTATAAGGGATCGGTACTGGCATTAAACGAGTTTACCCCGCGAACCCGGATCTTCGGGCTCGCATACGGAGAACCATCGGTCTGCGATACAACCACCCCCGCAACCTTGCCCACAAGCCCCTGACCGACGGTGGGCGCCGAAACGTTCAGCTCACTGGCCTTCACGCTGGCAACCGCCCCGGTAAAATCGCTCTTGCGTATTTTTTGATACCCGACAAAAACCACTTCATTCAATGCGTCACGCCCCTGATGCATTCGGATATCCAGCGGACTGATACCCTTTACCAGGACATCCTGGGTGCCAAATCCAACGGAAGAGACTTCCAGGTGCGCCCCTGCCGTTACAGTGATGGAATAACGGCCGTTATCGTCCGTGACCACCGCATTCTGCGTCCCTTTCACCTGTACCGTCGCGGCCCTGACAGGCTGACCATTCTCGTCAGCCACCGTCCCTTCGATCCGCCGGCCGCCGCTCATCGGCGCTTGCGGCGAGGCATTCAACGGCACATACTTGAGGGTAAGATTAGACCCATCCAGCAGGTAGCGCAAACCGTATTGCTTCTGCAAGGTCTCCAGCGCATCCTGCAGACGCGCCGCCTTCAGCTGAATACGATCCACTTTCACCCTCTCAAGAACCTCCTGACTGTAGGTAAAATTCACCGTGGGCGCCTGCTGCTGCAGCGCCGCAACGACTTTACTCAGATCCGTTCCCCGGAGATCGAGTCTGATCGTCTGAGCCCATCCTTTCTGTCCCAGGATCAGGAACAATAGGAGCAACCCAAACCCCATAAAGCTGCGTTCTAGTTTTCTTGTCATACCGTCATGTTTATTGTTATCGTTATCTTACGTGTAAGGTGTTTCCGGTCCTGGCAAAATGAAGGTCCCAGCCAAACGAAAGGGACTGCAGCACTTTCTCCAGCGCCGTATTTTCAAACCTGGACGTAATTGTCCGGTTCTTTATCGGGTGATCATAAATGATCTGCACCCCATATCGTGCTTCTATCTGCGCCAACGCCTCCTTCAACGGCGTCTGATAAAAGACCATCCGCCCTGCCGTCCATTCATCCATCTCGCCCGGCGCCTCCTGCAATACATCACCGCTGCCGGATTTCTTATCATAGATCAAAAGCTGACCCGGCAACAAGGTCTTCCGGGTCTGTTTTCCTACGTCGATGCCCACCTTGCCGCTCTTAAGCGAAACACGCAGTTCCCCCGCTTCGGGATAAGCGGAGATATTAAAAGAAGTCCCCAAATCCATCGTGGAAGTATTCCCGGCGAGCACCACAAAAGGATGGATCACATCCGGCTTCACATCAAAAAAAGCCTCGCCGCTAAGCATGATCTCCCGATGGGTCATAAAATCTTCCGGGAAAGACAGCCGGGTTGCCGAGTTCAGCCATACCACCGACCCGTCGGGGAGTAACACCTTTCTCACTTGCTGATAGTGGGTGGATATAGTCGTATATACGGGGGATCGCTTCGCCGCACCCCGCAGATTCTTTCTGTTCCATTGCATCCAGATCCCGCCCGAGACCATGATCATCCCGGCCCAAACAGCCGCATAACGCAATACCCGCCGGCTCTGAAGCCGGTTCTCCGGCCCTCTTTTCATTTCCGGGTTCTCTTTCGCCGCGATCTTCTCCCACAGCTCCTGCACCAGCCGCTGCTCATCGGCTTCCGACAGTAATCGTATTGCATCTTTCTCCAGGGTTAGCCGGTCGTACCACCGTTCAAGAAGGATAGCCTCTTCATCCGAACACTCTCCTTTGATATACCGTTCTAACAATTCCTTGATCTGTTCTTGATACATACGTATCTAAGTCTGCCGGACAATAGGAAAGGACTACTGTAAAAAAGGGAATTAATACTGCCGTAACATTAGAAGAGAGTCGACAGTCGGACTGCGGCGTTTCGTAATCTTTTACGGATCTTCTGAAGATGGTTCTTCACGGTATAGGGACTCACAAGGAGCTCTTCCGATATTTCCCGGATGCTCTTACCCTGCTCCGCACTGAGCCGGTACACCTTTTTCATTTGCGCAGGCAGTTGCTCAAGCTCGGATGACACGATCGCCTCCTGAGTAGCCAGTTCCTCTTCAAAAAAAGCATCCGTCAGGACAGCCTCTTCCTGCATCACGAGGGTCCAGGCCCTGATCTGCTTTTCAGTTAATTGCTTTTCCCGCAGCCGGTCGAAGATCTTGTAGCGGGCCATGCTATATATATAGGAGAAAACTTCGTTTCTGATCTGGATCTTCGCCCGCTTCTCCCAGAGATCGAGAAAAACCTCCTGCAGGATATCCTCCGCCTCATTTGTATCAACCGCCCACTTATACATCGCACCCAACAAGGCATGAAGCGTACGCCTGTACAGTTGCTCAAACGCAGTTCTGTTCTCCTCCTGCGAAATAAGCCGCCAAAGCTCTTTATCGCTATACCGCTCAGATTGCATGTCGCCTTACCAGTTTATATCTATAAAATTGACATTCCCTTTACGGGAAGAGGTCACTGCCACACCTTTTGAAAGCGTGGAAAGAAAGGAGAATCCTTCCAGCTCATCGCCCCGGTCGATAGAATCCACCATCTTCACGACTTCTGCCTTGCCGGATTCCAATGATTTTTTCAGATCGACATAAGTGAACCGCCATTTTCTTCCTTCCACCTGGTTCTGGATCAGCAGCAACAGCCCCTTCGAAGGAAGCCATTGCATGTTCTGCACCCAGGCGCCACAGGTGAACTTCTTATATACTACCCCCTTATCGGTCGTCTTTTTAGCATGTTGCAGCACGGCCGGTTCATAAAGCCGCACCTCATTGGCCCGGCCGCCATAGTCAGCCGTCGCCACATACCACTTGTGTTTGTATTCCACATATTCCGGGCGCGTCCCCTGGATACAGGCGTCGTCTTCGATCACATTCTTCAAATTCCCCCCATCCAGGGTTCCCGTCCGCTGCAGTCCCGGCCAGTCGATGCAATAGATAAGGGCCTTCCATTTATTGGTCGCCCGGTCAAGCAGGACGCTGTTCCCCATAAAGACCGGGTCCTTCCCGTGAACGGCAAATCCCGTGGGGTGATTGATGACATCCGTATCATTTAGCGTAAGCCGGTATTCCTTACCGGTGTAAAGAAGCGAATCCCCTACAAGGTCGAACTCCCGGATCATCCCAACCTCCCGGTCGCCATAGAGATAGGCTTTACCGTTCTGCCAGGAAATACCCTGACAGGCGCCCAGGGAATCGAGCGTAAGTGAGTGGGATAATTGCATCTCTGGCTTACCCGGGTCGAATGCCGCGGGCACAAAACAAAGCCCGGAGATGAGAAGCAGAAGTAAAGGTCTCATATGTTTTGCAAAGATTGCCCATTTTCATTCTCCCCCTCAATTTTAAGGTGTTATGGTTGGATTAGGGAATGTTGAAATAATTATTAATTCCTCCGGAGTGGGTAGTTCTTTTGTTCTTTTCGTAGACTACTAAAAAACTCACTAAAAATGACAGCCGCATCCTACAAGTTCATGATCCCCATCGTATTTCTGTTGATGATCGTCGCATCCGGCTTCGCACAATCCGGGGCTGGCTTTCAAAAAGATTACCGTCTGCTACGTTCGTCCAACGGGATAGCAGATAAAGGTTTCTATTGGTTTACGGTCATCGGCCAGACCCCGGCCATACAAAAACTTTTAGCCGCCGATCCCACCCTTAGCGGCTTTTGCAAAGCCCGCATAAGCCTTCTCCGGTCCCATGCCACCGACACCTGCTCCTGGGCCTCGTCAATGCTCACCGATTTTCGCTTTACCATCGCCGACTCGGCCGAGGTAGCCAACGCCCTGCTGTCCCTCTATCGCGCCAACACCGCGGCCTTCGACGAAATGATCAACCACCAGTTGCGTCCCTCCGGCTGCTACCAGCGGTTTATCGCCGGCAGCAACGAAAAATTTCTCCTGGACGCCTGGTCACAGACCATCATCGGCATAAACTTTATCATCGACCGGTATGGACTCGGGAAACGGCTGCGCTACTACGCGATAGACTCGGCCAGCTATAATATCAACGGCGAGTACTATCGGGCCGCCCTGAAAGACCTATTCGCCTGGCTGAGTGAAGGCGCGGATACGATGAATCTCTTCTTCCAACCCTCGCTCACCATCGCCATGCAACTGATGGCTCTCAATGACCGCGATGAAGCCGCCCGCTTCGAACCCCTCGAAGAAGGCGAGAATAAGGCCGCCGCAGCCGCCGTGCGTTCGACAGATTGGAAAAAATATAAATTCGCCACCATCGTGGTGCCCGGCGAAGGCCCCGAACTGACGACGGTCGCCCTCGACCCCTTGGGCCGGATGCGCTGCAACCTCGCCATCGCCCGCTACCATGACGGATTGGCCCCGTTCATCATCGTAAGCGGCGGATTCGTTCATCCTTTTCACACTCCCTACGCCGAGGCATTTGAAATGAAACGATATCTTCTTACACAGGGCATCCCCGAAAGCGCGATCATCATCGAACCCCAGGCCCGCCACACGACGACCAATCTGCGCAATGCGAATCGCCTCATGATCCGTTACGGCATCCCCATCACCATGCCCTCCGACATCGTCAGCACAAAATCGCAGATCGACTACATTGTTCTACCCCAGGGACACTTCGATCAGCGAAATCTCCGCGAACTGGGTTACCTGCCTTACAAAGAGAAAAACCGCATCTCCATCCACGAAGCATCCTATTATCCCGTAATGGAATCCCTGCATATGGACCCCTATGATCCCCTGGACCCTTGATTAAGGGATTTATATTTCCTATCTTGGGGCAAACCCCTGACAGCATGAAAAAGATCGCTGCCCTATGTCTTGTTTTAGTCCTTTCGGGCTTCCTGGCGAATGTCTGCTTTTCGCAGAATGAAGCATTCCACATTGAATTGCTGCCTGCCAAAAAAGGCGCCGTTCTTGCCTTTTCAGGTAAGAAACATTCCTTTACCGTTCATATTGCCAGCGACTCGATAAAGACTACCGACGTTCCGACTTACTTTACCATCGACAATCAGATATTGCAGATATCCTGTGTAGCAGTCCCAAATGGTGCAGACCTGGGCAATTACAATAAGGATCAGCAAAAGACAACCCTGGACTCCTATGCCGACTATGAGCTCGAATATTTTCAAAAGGAACTGAAAATAAGCATCAAAAACCTTAAAAGGGAATGGGTTATCATTCAGAACAGGCTCTATCTGATATGGCAATATGATGTACCCGCTCAAAAGATCGGAAAATTGAAAGGAGAAGAACTGAAGCAACAGATCACCCACCAGATTTTTTTATCCGCGATTATGCATGACCAGATATTGGATCTCAATACGCCGATGTTCAACGCAAACGACCCGGTGAAAGCCCGGAAACTCCTCGATGACATCGCAGGCTCACTCAAGATCTTCGACAAGGAATTGGACATTCCGGCGCTTGCAAAAACGCTGGAGTAAGTGATTCCCTGGACCTGCAATGGCGCGCACATTGCTTACCTTAAGGTCCTAAACACACTTGTATATGAAAAAAACAACCTTTTCCATTCCGCTTGCCTTGTCCTTTTTATTGATCACCTGTACCAAGTACGACCAGAAACCCGCCGATCCTCAACTCACCATTGCTGCCACAACCCCATCCATCACCCCCTTGGGAACACCCGTCGCCGCCCCTTTTATCACTGCTTATGTAGAAGTCAATTCCAACAGCTTCCACAATCCCGGCTGCTATACCTATGGCAGCCCTGCTAAACAGGACTTTGGCTTTGCCGTTATCTTCGCCGCCAATATCAACGCGAATGCAAATGGGAAAGCCGTGCTGTTCTTCAACCCGCAGGTACAAAGCACCCTCAATTCCGGGAGCATCGCCTATCTGCATTCGCTCGGCATCAAGGTGTTGCTCACCGTCCTCGGCAACCATGAGAATGCGGGCTGGGGATGCTTTACCACTTATGCTCAGGCCGACAGCTTCGCCGTCCAATGCAAAAACGCCGTCAACCAATATGGACTCGATGGGATCGACATCGATGACGAATACTCCACCTGTACGACCAATACCAGCTCCCTCGTGATAGCCCTGTCCGCACTCCGCGCCGAACTGGGCACGACCAAATACCTCACAAAGGCGCTGTTCAGCGACACCCAGTATTTCAGCGCAGTCTACAACGGTAAAAAAGCCGGCGATATCCTCGACTATGGCTGGGAAATGACCTATGGCAACACCAACTACTCAGGCCGGCTGGCGCCCTATGTCAATGCCGGCATGGCGAAGACAAAGTTGGCCATCGGCGTCGACATCGGCGGAACCGACGAGACCACCGCGGCCAACTTCGTAAAGAACAACGGCTATGCTGCCGTCATGACATATAATATCAGCACCACCTCACAAACCAATCTCAGTAAAGTGACAAAGGCCCTCTATGCAAATAAGGCCACCAATGTCGCCGCCAACTGCCTGCAATAACCGAAGGAAAGGCCCCGGTGACGGGGCCTTTCCTTTATTTCAACCCATTCAGCAATGCCGTCCCAACCGGCACTCCCCACCCCGTCACCCCATCGTAACCGGTGCCCGCGACGTATCCGCCGATCGAGGCCGTTTCGTTATTCCCCGAGGTGATGTCCCGGAATCCGGTCTGGCCAAGCGTCTTCCCGCCAGTGCCGGCCTGAAATAACAGCGGGTTCAGATAACCTACCGGTTTGTCAAGACTGGAGTTGAGCAACGCGATCAGGGAAGCCCACAACGGCGCCGAAGCGCTGGTTCCTCCGCTGACTCCGCCCTGACCATCGACCACCATCCAATAACCCGTGTTCGCGCTGGCGTCCGCCGCAACATCCGGCACTACCCGGCCTACAATAGACCCCGGGTTCACCGAATTGATATCCACCGTCTGCCAGGAAGGCCGCGCAAAATAAGTGCTCACCCCACCCCCGGTGCTGCCGCCGTTATCGTTTCGCAGTCCATCCCCATCCTTCCAGGCCGTCTCCGTAATGACGCCCGTCGCAGATTTTTTCAGCGTGGTCCCACCAACCGCAAGCACATACGGGCTGGAAGAGGGAAAGTCGACATGCGCGTGACCATCGCCCACCTGATCGTCCGACCCGTCATCCCCCGCCGCTACGCAGATCGTCACGCCAAGCAATGCCGCCGCCTTTAACGAGTCGTTGATCGCATCCAGCGCCCCTGCGCTCCACGCGCCCGGCGCATCCTCCGCATAACCCCAACTGACAGAGATCACATTCAGCGGATTCTGCTCATCATGCACCGCCGTGTCGACGGCGCTGACCCAACCGCCTTCATCAAAGGTGGAGAAATAGACCACGATCGCTGCCTTGGGGCAGACCCCGGCTACGACTTCCACATCCAGCATCACCTCTCCCTCCGCGCCGTCCCGTTGATCGGTAGGCGTATTATTGACCGACACCGTCTTCACCACAGGGACGGCGACATCCGCATTCTGACAAAAAGTAGTAAGATCATCCGCAAAATATCCGCCCCCAAACTCTAGCAACCCCACCGTCTGACCCGCCCCATCACCCGAAGGAAAAGAATAGATCGCCGCCAGCTCAGCCGGATAGAACCAGCTCCGGCTCGCCGCCTCCCGTTGCGCCAGGTTGAGTGAATGTTTTCGCCGCCGCAGCGGGCGCCTCTTCACCATCTTGCGGTTGTCAAGGCCAAACACCGCTAAAATGATCCCCGACAACTCTGCCGGCACATGCAGATCTCCCTTCCGGCCCCGGTAATTCCCTTTCGGATGGGAATAATGGAACAACCTCACCTGGAATACCGACTCCACTACCGCCGCCGTGGCTCCCGCCCGAACCGTGCAGGTCGCTGCATCCTCTTTTAAAATCTTCATCCCCAACCCCGTGAGCACCGTCCTCACCTTCTCTATATCTGCCGGATCGGCCCCGTACTGCGCCAGCAGTTCGGTCCTGCTAAGCGGTTTAGCGCCCTTCGCGCCACCGGTCCCCGGCTCCGGCAAAGCCTTCTTCCGCCTCAGCTTAATGGTCAATTCCAACCATTCGTCGGGATCCGCCACCCCCAAAACCTGCGATCCCGGCCGCATCTCTCTCTTGCTCCCTGCTAAAAGGACATGTGTCTCTCCTGAATTTTTCTGTGATTGTGATTTCATACGATGTGTTTTGTACGTTATCCGTGATGGGTTCCAAAATTCGTGCTGAGAATACCTTCCGCTGTATTTTATTTATGCACTTCCACCGCCGCCCCATTGACCGCATAACTCCTTAACCGCGTATGGTAAAAAAGCAGATCAGCATAAAACTGCTCCCCACCAACCTCCAGCGGCACTTGCCTCCCCATAAAGGCAAAACCCTGCCCCAACTCCAATAGAAACTGCTGAATATGCCCCGCCAGCGCCCGCTCCAGATCCCGCTCCTTCGCCTCCCTCCCTAGCGTCAAAAAATCAAAATTGTAGGGATTTTTCAGCGTCTCCCGCGCAAGATCAGCCTGCGGCGTCGGCATCGTCTTATTTAGTTTTAAGCCAAATTTATTAGTAATTAATTTTGCACACCCTACCCCATATTTCCCTACCTTAAATCATGCAACACCAAAAAACTCTCCTGGCACTCACCGCAATCCTTTTGGCAACAATCTTGACGCGCGCGCAAGCCCAAACACCCCCCGCCCTCACCTCCATCCGCAGCACCGACATCAAATCCGACATCTTCAACATGGCAGGCGACCACTTCCGCGGCCGCGAAGCCGGCACCCTCGACGAACTGAAAGTCGCCGCCTGGGTCGCCGACAAAGCAAAAGAAGCCGGACTCCGCCCCGGTGGCGACGACGGCACCTGGTTCCAGTTTTTCTCCATGTGGCGCAATCGCATCAGCGCACTCAGCACCGTCTCCATCGACGATCACCCCTTCCCGTTATGGACCGACGTCCTCATCCCTCAAACCGCCACCGCCTCTGTCAACGCCCCCATCCTCTTTATCGATAAGGCCGACACCAATCGCACCGACTTCAAAGGCAAAGCCGTCGCCCTCGTCGCCTCCCCGGATGGCCTCAACCTCCAGGTCTCCCTGCCCCTCCGCCGGTACATGGGGCTCATCACCCGCAGATATGCCGCCGGCCTGCTCGCCAAAGGCGCCGCAGCCGTCATCTTCATCGCCGATGATCTGGCGGAAGCAGGCTGGGCGCTCAACGCCACCTATGCCGATCATGGAACCTACAGCCTCGAAGGCGATCCCGGCGAAAAGGTCGCCGACCGCCAACCCGTCATCTGGCTGCACGCCTCCGCCACCGAATGGGTAAAAACGCCGGGACATACCCTTAACGTCAAGTTGCTCGTCGACCACTTCGAATACCCCTCCGTCAACGTCATCGGCATCGCCGACGGCAAAGACCCGGTCCTGAAAAAAGAATATGTCGTGTTCAGCGGCCATCACGATCATGACGGAGCACGGACCCTGAACAAGTATACCACCAACCCCGCACCAAAGCCCATCGCCGATACCATCTTCAACGGCGCCGACGACAACGCCAGTGTCAGCGTCGCCCTCCTCGCCATCGCCCGCGCGTTCCACAAACAACCCGGCCGCCGCTCGGCGCTCTTCATCTGGCATGGCGCGGAAGAACGGGGCCTTCTCGGCTCCCGCTGGTATGCCCTTCACCCCACCGTACCAAAGACCTCCCTCGTCGCCGTGCTCAACGGCGACATGATCGGTCGCAACGGCCCCGACAGCGCCGCACTCCTCGGCGTCCGACCGCCGCATCGCAATTCTCCCGATCTCGTAGCCATCGGCCTGGCAGCCAATCAGCAGGGACCGCGTTTCAAACTCGATACCGCCTACGACGGTCAATCGCATATCGAAGGCTGGTATTTCCGCAGCGACCACCTGCCCTATGCCCGGGCCGGCATCCCCGCCCTCTTCTTCACCTCCCTGCTTCACCCCGACTATCATACGCCGCAGGACGAGGCCGCCCGTATCAATATAGCCAAGGTCACCCGCATCGCCGAATGGATGTACCGCACCGGCTGGACCGTCGCCAACAACACAGCCAGGCCCGCCGAAGACCCCAATTTCAAATTGGAACGATAATAAAAAAGGCCCGGCGGGATCCGCCGGGCCGCAAAAAATTTGTGTAAGGCACCTTATTCCTCTCCCGGATGATATTTTTTCTCGACGTGCTGATTGACGTCCTCCGGATAAAACAAAACATCTTTGAATTGCCCGTTCAGATACATCGACGCCTGATCGGAAAAATGCGGCGAAGCCGGATCACTGCTCTCCCCACCCGTGACGATGGTCTTTGCCGTTACCTTCTTACCAAACTCCACTGCCGCGATAAAGCTGTTCCCCGAAACTCCATATCGTTTCTTGGTATTCGGCATCACCCGGCTCACAAAAGATGGCAGCTCACCAAAAGCAGACGAGACAAGCCCCACCGGAAGACTGGGCTTTCGATCATCATAGGTCTCGACGATCTTCCCCGTCAGCCGCTGATAACGGCAAACTTCCCCCCATTGGATCTTCCAGCTCCCATAACGTTGCCGCAGATCGTTGACGACGGCCGCAAGTTCCGCCGTCTTTTGTTGCGGAGTGCTTCGCTCCAGTTCCTTTTGGACATTCCCAACGGCATTCGAAGCCTCTTCCGGGGTCTTCGGCCTTGGCGCATATTGAGCCATCCGCATTCCCCAGTCTACTGCAAGCGTGGTGGCGACGGAACGTACCCCCGACCGGCGGTCCCATTTCTGCAGAACGGAAATCGGCTCTTGCAGCATCTTGCGCGTGCTGTCGGGGGCCGACGAGTAAGCGTCGAATAAGGCAGGAAGCAGAACGTCGAAGGCAGTGAGATAATGATCGTATCCCTTGGTCATAAGACTGTCCAGTGTAAAATTATTCGCGCCGCTGATCAGCTGCACGGCATTCACCGCCCGGAAATTCTCCCCATCCGGCGCCATATAGGCAGGATATTTCCTCCGCTCCGGGCTGCTGTTGCCGGAAAGCGAATAGGGCGTGGAGTTGCAGTTCTGGATCCACCCCGTCGCGGGGTTATAGACATGCACAATCTCATCCAGCTCATGCAAACCCTTCCATTCCGTTGCAGCAATGCTTCCATCTACCGGGTGGCTCCAGTCATACGAGCTGTCCCGCCGCGGCATAAAATTCCCGTGCCAGTAGGCGATATTCCCCTGGTCATCCGCGTATACGGTATTATTGGTGGTATTGGCGCGGAGGTCCATGGCCTTCTTGTATTCCTCAAAGGTGTTGGCCTTGGTGATCAGCCAGGCTTCTTCCAACGCATTCAGGCTCCGGTTATACTCCCGTAAACTCAGCCACTTCCCCTCGCGGCTGGCGATCACGGGTCCATGATGAGTATAGAGTCCTTTCACCGGCAGGGTCTGCATCACGCCGTCCTTGTTGTAATAGATAGTGAATTCCTTTGTCTTTACCGGCTTCGTCTGCCCTTCGTATTCATATACCCAGTCATTATTCTCCTGTTTCACTTTCTCCATATAAAGATCCGCCACGTCCGCATAGCTGGACGTGTGCATCCAGCCGCAATGGGCATTAAAACCCTGGTAGATAAAAAACTGCCCCCAGGTGACCGCACCATACGTATTCAATCCTTCTTCACTCACCAGCTGACATTCCATCCGGAAATAAAAGGGAACATGTGGATTGATATAAAGCTCCGTCGCCTCTGACGCCGTCCGAAAACCCGCCAGTGCAAAGCCGTTGGACCCCCGCTCGTCTTCGTCAGGCAGCCAACCTTCCGGCCCGCCATCGGCATCGGCAACCTCCGGTTCGGACTCGGGTTTGCCCTTTCCATTCCTGGAAGGCACCCCGATCCCCCGATCCTCCAGGACCATCTTTTCGATATCGGACACCGCCTGCACCCGATGGGGCTTCGTCTTCGCGACCGCAGGCGCCTGGCTATAAAAGTTTTTTATTTCATCGACCCGAACGCCACCCGTGCTCGTCGCCGACACACTCCCATCAGTGAACATCAGCGCATACCACGGCTCAAAATGCTTTAACACCAGCGGCTGGCTCCCGGGGTGTTTGTACAGGTAATAGTTTATGCCATCGGCAAAGGCATCCAGCAACCGGTGCATCCACACCGGGCTATGTTCATAATCCGCCTTCGCCTGAACACTGTCATAGATAAGCCGCATCATCAGATCCGTATAGAGATAGTTCTCTCCATAGGCCTCCGCCTGCCGGCCCAGCACCTCCAGGTAGTTCTTCTCTACCCTCTTGATGTCTTCCTGGCATTCGGCATACAAAAGCCCGAACACCACCGAGGCGTCCGTCTTCCCATAGATATGAGGAACGCCCCACTGATCACGGACGACCGTCACCTGGCTCGCTTCCTGCTCACAACGCTGCCGGTCTGCAGCTGTGAACTCCTGTGCCGAAACAGAAACGGTACCCGTTAGAAAAAGGCCGGAAAATAAGGTATGTAGCAACCAATGGCGGCAGCCCGCTCTCATAGACAGTTTATTCATCCCCCTAATTTAATGTAAATTTGGATATGCCCGACTCATCCGAAATACGAGTGTCTTCTACCGGTATCACCCGGCTGCCGGTGCAAAAAATAGCCGATGACACTCTGCTGCAGACAAACGATCCAGTCGCCATCGAGGAACCACTGGAAATTCGCATCCAATACGGCCCCGGCGGCCGCAGACAGGAGAAGAGCCTCTCGGTCACCATGCGCACCCCCGGCAACGATGAAGAGCTCGCCATCGGCTGGCTCTACACCGAAGGCATCGTCACCCAAAATAGCCTCAAAATCACCACGATAACCACCGAAAACACCATCACCCTCCTCCTCCCGGAAGGGTGCCTCCCCGACCTCACCCGGTCGCAACGCCATTCCTATACGAGCTCCAGCTGCGGGGTCTGCGGAAAGACCTCCCTGGACAGCCTGCAAGCCCATATCCCAAAATCCAGCGAAAACACCGATTTCTCGATCCCCGCCGCCCTCCTCTATACCCTCCCGGACCTCCTGCGCAAAGGCCAGGACATTTTCGACGCCACCGGCGGACTCCATGCGGCCGGGCTCTTCACCCCCCAGGGCCGGCTCCTCGCGCTCCGCGAAGACATCGGTCGCCACAACGCCCTCGACAAACTCATCGGCTATACCCTTCAACAAGGCCTTCCCCCCGCGGAGACCATTCTCCTGCTCAGCGGCCGCGCCTGCTTCGAGCTCATCCAAAAAGCTGCCATGGCTGGCATAAGAATAGTAGCAGCTGTAGGCCCGCCCTCCAGCCTTGCCGTCCGCCATGCCGAAGCCACCGGCATCACCCTCGTAGGCTTCCTGCGGCAACATCGCTTCAACATCTATTCCGGCGCCCACCGTATCCGCATCTAAATCGAACGACCATGAACGACCAGTCACCCATCGAAGATCCCGTCACCGCCAGTTCACGCGGAAACTCCACAGACGACCTGCCCGCAGCGGAAAACCCCGACAACCTCACCGGTCTCCATACCCGTAACATCCGCCATAAAGCCGTCGGCCTGCCGGCCATCGTCTCCAGCTTCCGCCACGCCATCAGCGAAGCCGGCCTCACCCGCGGCCTAAAGGCACTCGCCCACGTAAACCAGAAACGTGGCTTCGACTGCCCCAGCTGCGCCTGGCCCGACCCCGACGACGAGCGCTCGGGCATAGCCGAATATTGCGAAAACGGCGCAAAAGCCGTCGCCGACGAAGCCACTACGAAAAAACTCCCGCCCACCTTCTTCGCCGAACCCGGCAACTCCATAAAGCAGCTCTCCCAACTCACCGATTACCATCTTGGCGGCAAGGGCCGCATCGCCCAGCCCATGTATCTGCCGAAAGACGCCACCCATTATCAGCCCATCACCTGGGACGAGGCATTTGAAAAACTCGCAAAACATCTCAATGCCCTGTCCTCACCCGACGAAGCCATCTTCTATACCTCCGGTCGCACCAGCAATGAAGCAGCATTTCTATATCAGCTCTTTGTCCGTGAATACGGCACAAACAATCTTCCCGACTGCTCCAATATGTGCCACGAGTCCAGCGGCGTAGCCCTCGGCGAATCGCTCGGCCTCGGTAAAGGTTCCGTCACTCTCAACGATCTCTACGAGGCAGAGGTGATCATTATCATGGGTCAGAACCCCGGAACCAACGCCCCACGAATGCTCACCGCCCTGCAAAAAGCAAAACACAACGGCGCCGTCATCATCTCCATAAACCCCCTGCCGGAGACCGGCCTGATGGCCTTTAATAATCCCCAACAGGTAAAAGGCCTCCTCGGGCTCGCCACCCCGCTCACCGATCTCTATCTGCCCATAAAACTCAACGGGGACATGGCCCTGCTGCAAGCCATCGAACATCTTCTCTGGCAGGAAGAGCAGAAAGCCCCTGGCACCGTCTTCGATCTCGATTTCATAAACAACCGGACAGCCGGTTACGAGGCCTTCGAAAAACACGTCCAACAATTCTCGCTGCCCGACCTCTCGGCAGCCTGCGGCATCCCGATCCCCGACATCTCCAGGGCCGCCGGACTCATAAAGCATAAGAAAAAGATCATCATCTGCTGGGCCATGGGCCTCACCCAACATACCAATGCGGTAGATACGATAAAAGAGATCGCAAATCTGATCCTCCTAAAAGGCAGCATCGGTAAACCCGGCGCCGGCACCTGCCCCGTCCGCGGCCATAGCAACGTCCAGGGCGACAGAACGGTAGGCATTTGGGAAAAACCAACAAAGAAATTCCTCGATTCCATAGAAAAAGTATTCGGCTTCTCACCGCCCCGCAACCATGGTTACGACGTCGTGGCTTCCATCCGGGCGATGTACGAAGGCAAGGCCTCCGTATTCTTCGCCATGGGTGGCAATTTCCTCTCCGCCACCCCCGACACCGAATACACCGCGGAAGCTCTTCGCCGCTGCCGGCTCACGGTTCACGTCTCGACAAAGCTCAACCGCAGCCATCTCGTTCATGGAGAGGAAGCCCTCATCCTGCCCTGCCTCGCCCGCAGCGACCGCGACTTTACCGGGGGCCGCGAACAGTTCGTTTCCTGCGAGAATTCGATGGGCGTCGTCCAGTCTTCAAAGGGAGTGCTCACCCCCATCTCAAGCCAGCTGCTCAGCGAACCGGCCATCGTCTGCCGCCTGGCAAAAGCAACGCTAAAAACAACAAAGGTCGACTGGGACGCCTTCCAAAAAAATTATGACGCGATCCGTGACGTTCTCGAACGTACCGTCCCCGGTTTTGATGACTACAACAAGCGCATACGCGAGCCCGGTGGATTCTATCTCCCGAACGGACCACGCGAAGGCAAATTCAACACCCCCGATGGCAAGGCACATTTCAACATCGCCTCTCCGGCAGCCATAACCCTCCAACCCGGCGAGTTGATGATGATGACCATCCGCAGCCACGATCAGTTCAACACCACCATCTATGGTCTCAATGATCGCTATCGTGGGGTCTTCAACGAAAGACGGGTCATCTTCCTCAATGAAGAGGACATGAAGGAGCAAGGTCTCAGGGCCAACGATATCGTCGATATCTCCAACGCTCACCGCGTAGCGCGCCACTTCGTCGTCATCCCCTATCCAATCCCCCGCCAGTGCGCCGCAACTTACTTCCCCGAGACAAATGTCCTGGTGCCCATCGACAGCGTCGCCGAAAAAAGCAATACTCCTGTCTCCAAACTCATCCGCATCCGGCTGCAGGTCTCCTCAGCCGGCTAATCACAGTCGGCGCCGTCAACCATGTGCTCCCACCTAACCCCCATTCCAAAAAAATGGCCGCGTTTTTGTTCCCTTCCATCGGATAATTTGCTATTCCATTGAAGAGAAAGCCTCGTGCAATAGGATTAATGGAAAAGGGATGGGGAATTAATTCCCCATCCCTTCCACACATCAAAAAAAATTGGATCGACAAGCATGAGCTTCAACCCCAGTTATGACTCGGAACTCTGCGGTACGGCATAACGGCATCATCGCCGCCCAAAGCAGCGAAGGAAAAGGCACGCGGTTCGACATAATATTACCTCGTACCCATTGACCAGTTAAATGATGAATATGTTGAAGTATAAGAAAATAGTCCTGGTGGACGATGATGCAGACGACCGGCAGATCTTTGACGAGATCCTTCGCGAAATAGATCCCGAGGCTGAGGTCGTCAACGCAGAAAACGGCCTCGAGATGGTCGCCATGCTTGACAAGATGCCCGACGACCAGTTGCCGGACATGATCATTCTTGATCAGAACATGCCAAAGATGACAGGTAAGGAAAGCCTCGTTTTTCTAAAAGAAAGTCCCCGCTATAAGAGTATCTCTACCATCGTATATTCGACTTATCAGGTAAAAGATTTCTACCAGGAATGTCTCGAGCTCGGTGCCCAGGACGTCGTCGCAAAACCCGATACCATACAGGCCTATCGGGAGATGATCGAACAATTCCTCGTGGCCCACTGATCACTCGACGCCTTTCACCTGCATCCGTAACACATATACCCCCTGTGAAGCCGTAATAAACAACGTCTTCCTGTCCCGTCCGCCAAAACAGAGATTCGCCGTCCATTGCTCGGCAACGGGGATATGTGCAATCTTCTTTCCCGCCGGATCATACACCGTCACTCCATTCCCCGTCAAATACACATCCCCCCGCTCGTCCAACGTCATACCATCCGACCCCTGTGTACAAAACAGCCGCCTCCCCGTCAACCGCCCCCCAGCGCCGATACTGTAGGCATAGGTCTTCCCATCACCGATATCCGAAACATAAAGCGTCCTGCCGTCCGTCGTCCCGACAATCCCGTTAGGTTTCTTTACATCCGTAGCCACCACCACCGGCTGCCTCGCGCCCCGCGGAAGATAATAGACCTTCTCTCCATCGAGCTCCGGTTTCGTCCGGGTCCAGTAAGGTCGCTGATAATAAGGGTCCGTGAAAAAGATCCCGCCACCCGCATCGATCCACAGATCGTTTGGGCCGTTCAGCCGATGCCCGCCGGCATCCCGCAACAAGACCTTCACCCGCCGGTCCGGTCCGATCGACCAGAGCTGTTCCTGTTCATCGGCACAGGTGACCAACCTCCCGCCGGGATCAAAATACATCCCGTTCGATCTCCCCGCACTGTCCATAAAAAGCACCAATTCCCCATCGAGGGTGTACTCCCAGATCTTATTATTCGGCTGATCCGTAAAAAAGATATTACCTGCCTTATCCACCGCCGCTCCTTCGGTAAAGGAAAACTGATGCGACACCAGCTCCGGCCGGATCGCCCCCTCCGCAACCACATGCCCCGAATCAAATGCAGGCGCCTGAGCCGCCACACTCCCCCAGATTCCCAGCACACCAATAAACAAATAGCGCATAGCTGTTTTTTGAGCAATATAACAATTTTGTTGTATTTTTTTTATAACTTAGATCAAAATCGTTTCAGATGAGCGGCCTCGCCACCTCCGTAATTCCCTTATTATCAGAATGGGAGAAATATACCCAGGATCATCCTGGCGGTGACATTCCCGCCTTCGCCCGCTGGATACTGGCCGGCGAGAAATCCGCCGCACCAGCGGCACCAGCCCCACCGGCGACCCCCGCGCCCACCCCCACGCCCCAAAACGCAAACCTCAACGCAAACCTCAATGATGTCGCCCAGGCCGCACCCCTCATCACCCGCAACCATCGCATCCTCCGCCTTTTCTCAAAACCCATTATCAAAGACCTCGGCTTCACAAAAGACATCGAGTTCGAAGCCGTCGTCCACGTCGCCATAATGGACCGCCCGAATAAAAAGGAGCTCTGCCGGGAATTACTTATCGAAAACTCCACCGGCGTCGAGATCACCAAACGCCTCGCAAAAAAAGGCCTGATCGCCGAATCTCCCGACCCCGAAGACCGCCGCTCAGCCCTTCTCAGCATCACGGACAAAGGAAAAAAGATCCTTCAGCAGGGGAATAACAGGCTCTCTCCTGTCCACACCTCCTTTCTCGACGCCCTTGGCCCGGAAGAAAAACGACAACTCGTCAACCTCCTCTCCCGGATCAACAAATACCATAGCGACCAGCTCAACAATCGCCCCGATTTGCTCGAATAGGCCCCGCTATTTCTCTACCTTTACCGTTGATGACAGGTAGCCGGATCATAGTAGTCGGCTTGCTGACCTTTTACACCCTCCCCGTGGCTACCAACGCACAGGGCCTGCCTCATTTTGTGGAAAAACTCACCATCAGCGAAGGGCTCAACAGCAACGTTATCAACGATCTCGTCCAGGACGACAACGGCTTCCTCTGGATCGCCACACCCGATGGCCTCAATCGCTTCGACGGAACAGAGACGGTTCATTTCATGCACCAGCAGGGCCTCAATTCCCTCGCCCATAGCTATATTAATTGCCTCCTGAAACTCCCGGATCATACACTGGCCATCGGCACCCAGGCAGGAATAAGTTTCTATAACCCCAACACCGGTATCTTCCTGAATTTCTACTCCCATCATCAACCTTCCCTCGATCTGTATAACAACATGATCGGCGAATTGACCATCGACGCCTTCGGCAATTGCTGGGCAGCTTCCCGATCCTGTATCTACATTTTCGATAGGCAGCACCAATTGAAAAAAATAATTCCCGCCCCCTTCGATGAGTCCGTTGCCGCAAAAGAACGCCTCAGCTTCGTGGAAAAAATGGTCCCGCTTTCAAACGGCGATGTCCTGCTCTGCCTCTACACCGGCTGGTCCCTGTTTTCCGCTGCCACGGACACCCTCATCCAATATGAACGGCCCCCGCCATTTCTTCCCCCCGCCAATCCGGGCAGCTTCCCCGCCGCCCGCATCTTCAAATTATTCAGCGATCATTTTCTCTCTATCCCTCCTGGCAGCGACAGTCTGTACCTCTTCGACGAACAGGCAGGGAAGAAGAGCAGTTGCTACTTCCCCTATAACAAATATCCCTTTATCTCCTGGTCCCAGCAGCTCGTCACCATCGATTCCAACCGGCTCCTGCTGCTTCTTCATAACTATGGTCTGCTGATGATCTCTCTCACCTGGCGCTCCGGCATCCCCCGGTTGTCTTCCTTATCCCCGCTGCTCTTCGACGAGAACGAGTACAAAACCGCCCTCTGCGACCGCCAGGGAAATTGGTGGCTGGCCACCACAAAGGAAGGCCTGCAAAAGATCTCTCCCACCCGCCAGTCCTTTATCGGCGCACCTCTTATCGATCGGCAAACAAAACGCCCTATCCGCTACGAAGTATTGTCCTGCAACCGTCTCGGTTCCACCCTATGGGTATGCACCTATGGCGAAGGTTTCTTCGAGATCGATCTCTCCACCGGCCGCCAGATCCAGCACCGGTTGACCGGCACCGGCGGCGACACCTGGGCAAACTTCGTCTGGAACACCAGCCGGCAAAACAAAGACACGCTCTTCCTCGGTACACAGGTCGGGCTATATGGGTACTCGACGCGAACCGGCAAAAGCGGCCGTCTCTCCGGCTATCCGGGGAAGCCCCCGGTACTCGATTCCGTAGCCATAACAACCCAATTCGTCGATAGCCATGGTCTCCTCTGGATGGGTCTCGGAAAAGGCCGCGGCCTCTGCATCTACGATCAAAGCAGCCATCGTTTCAGCTGGTATCCGGGCAATACTGCCAGTGGATATCCGCTTAGATATCCCACCGACATCACCGAGGATTCAAAAAAAGATCTTTGGTTCACAAACGATGGCAGCAACCTGCTCGTTCATTGGGATCGCCGCACCGGGATCTTTACGCCCGTCGCCCTGCCCGCCACCATCCAAAAACAGGTAGGCCCGCTGAGAGGCATCTGCAGTCAGGGCGATTCCCTCCTTTGGATCGGTGACATCACGGGAGGACTCATAAAATATCATCTCCGCCATCAAACCCTCGACTTCTATGGCCGGGAACACGGTTTAAGCAATTGCCATATCAGCGATATCCATGAGGATCACCGGAAAAGACTCTGGCTCGTGACGGAAGGCGGCCTGGTATGCTTCGATCCCCAAACCGGGATCTTTGCAAACTTCACCACGAAAGATGGCCTCCCCGTCTCCTATCCTACTTCCAATCTATTCTACGATGACCGCGCCAAACGCTTCTATACAGGCGGACATGGAGCCTGGTTCTACTTCGACCCCGACGGGATCTTCCCCGGCCGGTCGGTTAAGAATACGTTGATCACCGCCCTCCTGGTCAACGGCGCCCCCTGGCCGTTAAACACCGGCGCCTCCACCGTCTTTCATTCCCAACAAAACGATATCACCATCCAATATGCCGCCGTCGATCTCGTCGACGGGCCCTCCACCCGCTATTTTTACCGCCTCCTCGGTGCCGACACCGGATGGATGTCTGCGGGCAAACAACGCCAGATCAACTTCAGCCACCTACAGCCCGGCCACTACACCTTCCAGGTCCGCGCCGCCAATCTCATCGATGCCGTCGGCTCACCCACCGCCGGGTTCAGCTTCCGCATCAACCCGCCCTTTACCCAAACCGCCTTTTTCTACGCCCTCATCGGCCTCATCCTCGCAATCGGCCTCTTCATCCTGTATCGCTATCGTCGCAAGCAGTCAAACCAGACCATGCAGGTCCGCAGGGAGATCTCCCGCAATCTTCACGATGAAGTAGGCGCAAACCTCACCAACATCAGCCTCAGCAGCCTCCTGGCCCAACGTCAGCTGCAGAATGACGGGGTGGTGGGCAAGATCCTCGAACGCATCTACCAGGATAGCCAGCTGGTCTCGGAATCCATGCGCGAAATAGTCTGGAGCATCAACCCGAGGATCGACACCCTCGGCGAAGCCCTGCCCCGAATGCTGCACTACGCGTCCAATCTGCTGGAAGCAAACAACATCGAACTGCAGGCGGAGATCTCTCCGGATGTAGAACGCCTCCGGCTGACCATGAAACAGCGCCGCGATGTCTACCTCATCTTCAAGGAAGCCATAAATAATATGGTTCGCCACTCCAACGCCACCAGGGCATTGGTTCAATTCTATCTTTCGGGCAAGACCCTGACCATGAAGATCGCCGACAACGGCACAGGCTTCGATCCCATCCGGACAAGCGAAAACAACGGCTTGAAAAATATGCAGGAACGCGCCCGACAACACCGGTGGAAACTGAAGATCCTGTCCCACCCCCAGGAAGGAACGACCATCACGCTGGACACCTCATAGCATAAATAGACCAGGCAGCATCCGCACGCCAATAGCATGAATATGCTATTGACAAGGAATATCCACAAACTAACTTTAAGCCCTGATATGGCCACAACCATTGCCATCTTCGACGACAATTCCCGCTTACGCGAAACCCTGACCGTGCTCCTGGGCGGAGTCGAAGGCTATTCGGTATGCGGCGATTACGAGAATTGCGCCCAGGCCGCCGGTATCATCAAACAGCATAGACCCGATGTCGTGATCATGGACATCGATATGCCGGATGTGGACGGTATCGAAGGGTTGCGCATCATAAAAGAACAACGTCCCGAAACCTATATCATCATGCACACGGTGCTGGAAGACGATGACCGGCTCTTCCAATGCCTCTGCGGCGGAGCAAACGGCTATATCCTGAAGAATTCCTCCTTTGTCCATCTTCTCGAAGCCATCGAGAATGTGCTCCATGGCGGCGCCCCCCTCTCGCCCATCATCGCAAAAAAGGTCCTGCAGTTCTTCCGGCCCACCAATCCGGGCCGGCTCCAATACCATCTTTCCGACCGCGAACGCGAAGTGTTGAAGTATCTCGTAAAAGGTTTTAGCTATAAAATGATCGCCGGTCATTGCCATATCAGCCTCGACACCGTACGCGGACACATCCGGAATATCTATTCCAAACTTCACGTCAACTGCGGCCGCGAAGCCGTAACAAAAGCCCTCCGCGACAATATCCTGTAAACAGCATCATCATGCCATTGACGACCCCCGGCTGCAAATCTATATTTACAGCAAATTTTTATAATGCAACATCCCCTCACCGAATTGAATGGTTTAACACCTCGTCGGAGGTTCCTGGGAAAGATAGCCGTGGGCGCCGCCGCCCTGACTGCCCTCAGCGTTCCCTTCGATCTTTCAGCCTCACCAACGGCATCACCGGACAGGTTGGATCGGGCCGACCCCGATGCATGGTTCAGCCAGCTCAAAGGCAAACATCGGTTGGTTATCGATGTGCCCCGCCCAAACGAGATCCTGCCGTTCGCCTGGCCCAGAGTCTTCCTGATGACCAACATCGCTACCGGAACACCCGAAAAAGAGAACAACGTCATCGTTGTCCTCCGCCATGATGGCATTCCCTTCGCCTTCGAAGATCGCATCTGGGCCAAATACAAATTTGGCGAGGCATTCAAGATCCATGACCCGAAAACGAAAGCTCCAGCCACCCGTAACCCCTTCTGGAAACCCACTACCGGCGACTTCACCGTTCCGGGCCTCGGCAACGTAGACATCGGCATAGACCAACTCCAGGCCAGCGGGGTCATGTTCTGCGTCTGCGACGTCGCTATGACCGTCTACAGCGCGGCACTGGCGGACGGCGGCGATCCGGCCGAGATAAAAAAAGACTGGATGTCCGGTCTGCTCCCGGGAATACAGCCCATGCCCTCCGGCATCTGGGCCGTAGGCCGGGCCCAGGAGCATGGCTGCTCATATTGTTTCGCGGGTTAGGTGATGTAAAATAGGTTATGCAAAAAAGGAAGTGGTACGGGATCCTCATCCTGATCGTCTGTTCCTGTAACCCCGCAGCAAAAAAAGACTATTCCTGGCAACCACCCGATACGGGCCAGATCCCGGCAACCGATAAAGGCAGGCTCATTCGGTACGGCCGGGATCTTATTGTCAATACCTCCAGCTACCTCGGCCCAAAAGGAATAAGGGCCGCCATCTCAAATGGCATGAACTGCCAGAACTGCCATCTCGAGGCCGGTACAAAACCATGGGGAAATAACTATAGCGGGGTATTCTCCACCTATCCCAAATACCGTGATCGCAGCGGCTCGGTGGAAGATATCCATCGCCGCGTAAACGATTGTATCGAACGGAGTCTCAACGGCCAACCCCTCGATACCAACAGCCTCGAAATGAAAGCCATCACAGCCTACGTCCTATGGCTCGGAAAAGACGTACCAAAAGGCGTAAAACCCCGGGCGGTAGGCATCAGGGACCTCCCCTGGCTAAGCCGTGCCGCCGATCCGGAAAAAGGCCGCATCGTCTATCAGTGGTTTTGCCGGCGTTGCCACGGAGAGCAGGGCAATGGTTTATTCAACGCGGATAGCAGCGGATACAAATATCCGCCCCTGTGGGGAGAAAAGAGCTACAACACCGGGGCCGGCCTCTATCGCCTCAGCCGCCTCGCAGGCTACATAAAAGATAATATGCCCCAGGGCTACACCCATGAAAACCCGCTGCTCAACGATGAAGAGGCCTGGGATGTCGCTGCTTTCATCAGTAGCCGCCCTCGGCCGGAAAAACCGTTCCCGAAGGATTGGCCCGATATCACCCGAAAACCGCTTGATCATCCCTTCGGTCCCTATTCAGACAGCTTCCCTGCCCGCCAACATAAACTCGGTCCGTTTGAACCGATCCGACACGCACATTAAATATGCTCATATGACTACAACAATGATCACCGATCTCCGGACCCGCCTGCGCGGGTCCCTGCTCCAACCCGGCGACAAAGGATACGACAATGCAAGAAAGGTCTATAACGGAATGATTGACAAGTATCCCGCATTCATCGCCCGCTGCGCGAACGTGGCCGACGTAATCGAATCCGTAAAATTCGCCCAGGAGAACCAACTGCTCATCGCCATCCGCAGCGGCGGACACAACGGCGCCGGATTAGGCGTCTGTAACGACGGACTGGTCATCGACCTGTCAGCGCTCAAAGGCATCCACATCGATCCACACGAGCGAACCGCCTGGGTCGAAGCCGGCAATACAATCGGCGACATCGATCACGCAACACATTCCTTCGGCCTGGCAATCCCCAGCGGCATTCTCTCCACCACGGGAGTAGGCGGGATCACCCTTGGCGGCGGCCTCGGCCACCTCACCCGCCATTTCGGCCTGACCATCGACAATCTGCTGGAAGCTGAAATAATCCTCGCCAACGGCAGCTATGTAAAAACAAACGCCCGCGATTACCCCGACCTGTTCTGGGCGATCCGCGGCGGCGGCGGCAATTTTGGCGTGGTGGTCGCGTTCCGCTTCCGCCTCCAGCCCGTAAGCACGGTCATTGCCGGCCCCATGTTATGGGAATTGACCGAAGCCGCCAATCTCATGCGCTGGTACAGTTCCTATATCCGCACCGCCCCCGATGAGGTCAACGGTTTCTTCGCGTTCATGACCGTTCCCCCCGGCCCCCCATTCCCCGAACATCTCCACGGGAAAAAAATGTGCGGCATCGTCTGGTGCTATTCCGGCGAGCCGGCCAAAGCCGATTCCTTCCTGCAATCGATTCACAGCTTCAGTCCACCCGCACTGGATCTCGTCGGCCCCATCCCCCTTCCCACCCTTCAATCTATGTTCGATCCCCTTTATCCCCCGGGATACAGCTGGTATTGGAAAGGCGATTTTATCAACGAGCTCACCGATGAGGCAATCGCCATCCATCTGAAATACGGCGCCGGCCTACCAACTCCCTTATCCACCATGCACCTCTATCCCATTAACGGCGCGGCCTCCCGCATCGGCAATAACGACACCGCCTGGAACTATCGCAACGCCACCTGGGCAATGGTCATCGCCGGCGTCGATCCCGACCCGGAGAACGACAAGCTCATCACCACCTGGGCCCGTAGCTACTGGGAAGCCCTCCACCCCCATTCAGCCGGCGGCTCCTATATCAATTTCATGATGGAAGAGGGCGACGATCGCATAAAAGCAACCTACGGCGACAACTATCCCCGCCTCGTAGTCGTAAAAAAGAAATATGATCCCGCAAATCTTTTCTGCGTCAACCAGAATATCAATCCCGGCGCCTGAGCCCCCGGGTCTCTGTTATCTTAATTTTATGAATCCCACCATAGAAGGGGTTCTCGGTCCGATGACTTATATTTGAGAAGCAAACCCCTTCTATGGTCTGGTACGAAAACGAGGTGCAAAGGCTGGAACAGGAAAGGAAAGCCCTTACCTACGAACCAAAACTGCTGTTCTACGGCAGTTCCTCCATCCGGCTCTGGGAAAGCCTGACAGAGGATTTCGCAGGCTATCAACCCGTCAACCTGGGCTTCGGCGGCTCCACGCTCGCCGCATGCGACTGGTTCTTCGACCGCCTCGTAGCCCCCTTCAACCCCAAATCCATGATCGTCTACGCCGGCGACAACGATCTCGGCGATGGCCGCCACCCCGAAGAGGTATTCATCTTTTTTCAACAACTTGTCACCCGCACCCGCCAGCGCTTTGGAGATATCCCCCTCGCCTTCATTTCCATAAAGCCAAGTATCAGCCGCTGGAACATCGTCGACAGCATCCGTTATACCAACAAGATCATCGAGGAAGAAATAAAAATGCAGGCCAACAACCTGCATTTTATAAATATCTACAACCGGATGACCGACAATGCCGGTTACCCGAAAAGGGAATTCCTGGATCCCGACGGACTCCATATTAACGGGAAAGGCTATGCTTTATGGAAAGAGATCATTGGGCAGTACCTATCGGCGAGGACCACATGAAACGCGAATATTATAAATGGAACAGCAACTATCTCGAAAGGGATATGGAACTGCTGGTTTTCGGCCATGCCGGCGACCCCGTATTGTTTTTTCCCACCCGCACCGCCCGCTTCTATGACTATGAAGACTGGCAGGTCATCGACGCCCTCCGCAAAAAGATCGAATCCGGCTCCATCCAGGTCTACTGCCTCGACAGCATCGACAGGGAAAGCTTCTACGCAAAGGACCTGCACCCCGCCCAACGCATCCACCGCCACCTGGACTATGAAAAATACATCCTGTTCGAAGTCCTCCCCCTCATCCGCGAGAACAACCCCCGCCCTACCATCATAGCCGCAGGCTGCAGCCTCGGCGCCTACCACGCCGCCAACCTCGCCTTCAAATACCCGAACCTCTTCCACAAAATGGTCGGCCTCAGCGGCCGCTACGACCTGACCACCTGCATGGAATATTTTGACGATCTCTTCGACGGATACATCGACGAGAACATCTATTACAATATGCCCGGCAGGTTCATCCCCAATCTCACCGATTCCCAACTCATCGGCCAGCTAAAGACCATGGAGATCATCTTCGTCGTAGGAGAAAAAGACGTCTTCCTCGAAAACAACAAAGCCATCAGCAACGCCCTCTGGGAAAAAGGTATCTGGAACGCCCTCCACCTCTGGGACGGCGAATCCCACAAAGCCCGCTACTGGCGCCACATGGTTCAGCTCTATCTCTAAGCCCACCAGGCCCGCTATTTCTTCCTCACCTCCACCATCCACTCCCCTCCACTGGCGATCCCATGCGCCGCCGCAAAATTACCTTGGTTCAAGGCAATGGAAAACTGCAGCAGGCTATTCAGATACACCAGCGGCTTACCCACCTCCACCGACCCAAAGGTCTCTTCATAAGGTATCTCCCCCTGGTAAACCATCTGCCCACCATGCATCACCCGCACAACAACCATCTCCCCAAACTTCACCCCCAGTTTTTGAAAAAGCTCCGCCGGAATATTCGTCCACACATTCCCATACTGTATGTCCAGCACCGGGATCGTTCCCTTGATGACCGCACCTTCCATCACCGCATGCTGATACGGAAGAGATACCACCTCCTGCTTCGGCAACAACGGCCCCACCTGCTCAAAATTGATCACCCCCGCCGCCAGCCGCGCCCCCGTATAGGAATACACATCCCGGCCATGAAAAGTATACGATTTCCTGGAATCCTGCCGCCGGTTCACCGCCTCATCGATCTCCCGGATCCCCGCAATACCCAACGATTCCGCGATAAGCGTCAGCGTCCCATTGTCCGGCGTCACGATATACTGCCCGGTCTTCGTCAGCAATACCACCGATTTTCTCGCCGTCCCCACACCCGGATCCACCACCGAGACAAATACAGTCCCCGCCGGCCAGTACGGCACCGTCTGCTGCAGCCGGTACGCGGCCTCCCAGATATTATACGCAGGTATCTCATGGGTAAGATCAAAAAGCTTCAGGTCCGGCGAAACCCCCATCGCAACCCCCTTCATCTCCGACACCGCCCCATCCTTTAACCCAAAATCGGATTGATACACGACGATCTTCTTCTGCGCCGGACACCAAAGCCCACCCAAAAGAAGCAGGCCCAAAACAAGACTCCTGATCATAGTTAAAATTTGCATAGTAAGATAGGGGATTCCCTCGTATTTTTGACCACATGAAAAAGATCACTCCCTTCCATGTAGCCGTACCCGTCTACGACCTCAAAGAAACCCGGGCATTTTATCGTGATGTATTGGGATGCGAAGAAGGCAGAAGCTCAGACCAATGGGTCGACTTCGATCTGTTCGGCCACCAGTTTGTCATTCACCTGAAACCCAGGCCGGCAGAAGCCGACCAGCGGCACCATAACCCCGTCGATGGCCATGATGTACCCGTTCCGCATTATGGAGTGGTATTGGATTGGGAAGACTGGCACCAGCTCGAACGCCGGCTCAGATCCCACAACATAAAATTCGTCATCGAACCCTATATCCGGTTCAAAGGCCTCCCGGGCGAACAGGCGACCATGTTCTTCCTCGATCCTTCCGGCAACGCACTCGAATTTAAAGCCTTCCAGGATATCGGCCAGCTGTTTGCAAAATAACGCCGGAAAGGCCGATGGCCTCCGCCCTATTCGCTCCGCAGGGATTTCACGGGAT
This sequence comes from Puia sp., assembly GCF_036500295.1. NCBI lineage: Bacteria > Pseudomonadati > Bacteroidota > Chitinophagia > Chitinophagales > Chitinophagaceae > Puia > Puia sp. The sequence goes on from NZ_DASYCH010000047.1 coordinate 123,918, forward strand.
TCGCCAGCGCCGCCTTGATGGCCTGGACACTCACCGTCACCAACGCAATCCCCACGGAAATCGCCGCGGCCACCGCAAAGATCTCCCACCCGATCGTGATCCGATAGGCAAAATCCTGCAACCAATGATGCATCGCCCACCAGGCCAACGGAAACGCGATCACCGCCGACACCACCACCAGCCGCAGAAAATCCCGCGACAACATCCGGATGATCCCCGTCACCGACGCCCCCAGCACCTTGCGGATGCCGATCTCCCGCGTCCGCTGTTCGGCGGCATAGGCCGTCAGCCCAAACAAACCCAGACAGGCAATAAAGATCGCAAGCAGCGAGAACGATAAAGAAATGCCGCCCATCCGCTGCTCGGCCAGGTAAATATTATTAAACTCATCATCCATGAAGCTATAGCTAAACGGCTGCGAAGGCGCCATCTTCCGCCACAACGTCTCTATCTGCCCCGCAAGCCGGTGAACATCCTTGGTCTTGACCCGCAACGCGATCCGCCCATTATCCCGTTGAAGAAACAATACAACAGGCGTGACGACTTCCCGCAGCGAGTTGAAATTAAAGTCTTTCACCACCCCCACAACATGATATTCCTTCACCTTCTTCGTCTTGATATCATCGATGACATACAGCTTCGAACCCACCGGTTTCTGCCCCTGCATCAGCCGGACCGCCGCCTCATTCACGATCACCCCATTGGAATCGGTGAGAAAATCTTTGGAGAAGTTCCTCCCCTCGGCCATCTTCATGCCCAGCACCGGGATATACTGTTCATCCACCGGCCAGGTCTGCATGCTGATCGATTTCTTGACATCCAGGTCAGGCGATAGGAAAATAGCATCGTCATTCCGGTTATCCGACGTTGGCAGATACCCCGTCATCGTAACGCCCCCGACACCCGGAAGCCGCAACAATTCCTTCGTAAAGGTCTTCGCCTGGTCGCCCATGACATACGGGTTGTAGACCACCATCACCTGGTCCCGGTTAAAACCCAACTCCCGGTCATGGATATACCCCAGCTGACGATAGATCACCGCCGTTCCGACGATCAGAAAAATAGAAATGCCAAACTGAAAAACCACCAGCGAATTCCGCAGATAGCTGGTCTTGAATCCCGACGCCACACTCCCCTTCAACACCAGGATCGGCCGGAAAGCCGACAGGAAGAACGCCGGATAGCTGCCCGCCAGCAACCCGACGATCACTACCAGCAACGCCATCGACGGCAATAGCCACGGCCGCGTAAGAAGGCCGATCTCCATGTGCTTGGCCGAAAGCTGGTTGAACACAGGCAACAATAGATAGGCAAGGCCCACCGCCAGCACCATCGCGATAAAGCTGACGAGGATCGACTCCATCATGAATTGAGAGATAAGATTCCCCCGCAACGATCCCAGCACCTTGCGGATACCCACCTCCTTTGCCCGGTTGGAACTCCGGGCCGTGGAGAGGTTCATAAAATTAACACAGGCGATCAGCAGGATAAAAGCCGCGATCGCCGAAAAGATATAGACATACTGGATATTTCCATTGGCATCCAGCTCCGCCGTCTTATTGCTGTGCAGATGGATCGAGGTCAGCGGCGTCAGATGGAAACCCACCATATTCCCCGATTTAAAGAATTCCTCGACTGTAATATTCACAGCCGCATGCAACAGCGGCGCAACATGTTCCTTGACCAGCCCCTGGTTCATCTTAGCCTCAAACTTCTTCACATCGGTCCCTTCCCGTAATACCAGATAGGTGTTGAAGTTATTGCTCAACCAGCCGTCATCCGTTCGCTTGGCCTCCTCCGATTCCGTTAAGGAGAGGAATAGATCAAAATGGAAATGACTCTGCGCAGGAATATCCCTGATCACCCCCGTTACCTTGTAAGGCAACGAATCATTGATCATCAGCGTACGCCCCACCACATTCGTCCCTTCGAAATACTTCCTTGCCATCTTCTCCGTAAGCACGACGCTCCGGCTTTCTTTCAGGGCCGTATGCGGATCACCGGCGATCATCGGCAGGGAAAAAACCTCGAAAAGGGTGGAGTCGGCCATGATCACCGATTCCTCTTTTATATTCTGATTGCCCTTCTTTACCAGCCTTCCCCCGTTATTCCGGAACCGCACCTCCTTCACCACCTCGGGATATTCCCGCAACACCGTAGGACCCGCCGGAGCCGGCGCCACCGCCAGGATAAAATGGTTCCCGCCAAACTTGATCTCCCCATCCAACCGGTAGATCCGGTCGGCCTGGGTATTGAACCGGTCATAACTCAGCTCATCCATGACAAAGATGAGGATCAGCAGACAGGTCGCCAGACCAATAGCCAAACCGACAATGTTAATGGCAGAAAAACCTTTGCTTTTCCAAAGGCTGCGCAGCGCAGTTTTGAAGTAGTTTTTTAACATGAGGAAGGGTTGAGATCATTAAGACGGCTGGGGCCTCCAAAAGGTTACAACATCCTCAAAACCGGACGCCATCGGTCGGCAAAGCCGGCGCGTCCGCAAGCCCCTACCGTCCCGGCACCGGCACAACCGGAAGCCCCTCATTCCCAGTCTCCGACACCGATTGAACCGCAAAAAAGTAATTATCCTTTGAATAAGGCAGCTTCGCCTCCGTAGCCGTAGTAAAGATCTTCTTCTGCCAGACCGGGCTTGTCGTCTCCCTCATTAATATGTAGTATCCCTTTACCTTGCCCATCGCGGAAGCCTTCCAGGAAAGCTGGGTGCCGTTCGTCAGATTCCGCACCTCCACCTTCACCTCCTGCGGCATCGAGGGCGACTTGGCCAGGTTGGCCAGGTTCACCAGGTTCATAGCCGTATTCTTACGCAGATACTCAAAATCCATAAACTCCGGCAGATCGCCATATACAACACCCTTCTCAGTCCGCACATCCTGATGCTGGTGGTTGAAATTCTCGTTCATCTCAGTGATCCGAACCGCCGCATAACCGTTCTCCACATAAGGACTATGGTCCCCACCCCGCAGAAACCGGTCATTCCGGTAGATCATCATCACCTCCAGGTTGTCGACATATCGCTCGCCGATCTCCTTTACATAACGCGCCAGCTGACGGGCCTTCCCGTCATTCTCCAAGCCCATCTGCCGGATCCCCTTCGCCACCTTGTCCAGGTCATACGCAGGAAGCCCCTCGCTAAAGACCCGTACCTGCGTATTGTTGATGATATTTGTTTCATTGCTGTTATTGCTCCCCATAATATCATTGTTGAGCATGGCTTCGATATTCCAGTTGGCCGCCTTTGCCTTCTTCGCCATATAGGTCGATCCCAGCAAGCCCTGTTCTTCGCCACTCACAGTCACAAAAATGATCGTCGCCGGAAAAGAGTGCTTACTCATTACCCGGACACACTCCATCACGGCCGCACTCCCGCTGCCGTCATCATTCGCGCCAGGCGCATCATTGGTTCCATCCATTACATCCGTCCGCCGGCTGTCAAGATGCCCGCTGATGATAAAGATCCGGTTATCATTGGGATCGGTGCCCTTCAACGTAGCAACCGTGTTCCCAAGGCTGATCGGCTCCTTCACCCTCCGGCCATCAGCCGGATAGGTGGTCGTGTCGACAAAAGCCGTCAGCCGGCCACCCGATCCCGCCGCCCATTGCTGGAACTTGCCGAGCACCCAGTTGCGCGCCGCCCCGATACCCTTCTTCTTATCCGTCACCGAACTCACCGTACTCCTCGTACCAAAGGCAACCATCCCCTTAATATAAGACTGCAGACTATCCGCATTCACTTCTTTTACCATGGCTTCGATCTCAGGGTCACGGACGATTGTGGTTTGGGCCTGTCCATAAGACAGCACACCGAGCAACATTGTAATAGCAATTATTTTCTTCATGTTTGTTAAAGCAGTTTTGACAAATATCTACATTTTTCACAACTACGCCTTTTATTAGTGTGTCCCTCCGCTAAATTTTAGTCTCTTCACTGAAATTTATTCGGCCACATAAGTATACCTTCCCCAAACAGAATATATCACTTAACCAAAACAAGATTATGAGACTGCTATTAGTAGCCGTGGCTATTCTATTTGCGTTTACGCAAGGGAGGGCCCAATCGGCGATCACTGTCACAGGCAAGGTCACAGATGAGAAAGGCGCCTCCATCGCAGGAGCCACCATCACCGAAAAAGGCACCCGAAACGCCACCACCTCCAAAGATGACGGCACCTGGTCCCTCCACGTAAAACCGAGATCAAAACTCGTCATCAGCTATGTTGGCTATGAAGCCGTGGAACTCGAGGCAAAAGAACAACTCACGGTCAGCCTCAACCCCGAATCAAAAGCACTGTCCGATGTAGTAGTAACAGGCGTCGGCGTGGCGACGAGCAGAAAAAAAGTTCCCATCGACGTAGCCACCGTCTCCTCAAAAGATTTCGCCCCCAGCGTCACCACCAATGTCCAGCAGGCCCTTGACGGACAGATCGCGGGCGCAAGCGTCCAGCAGACCAGCGGCACACCCGGTGCCGGCTTCAATATCATCCTTCGGGCCGTCAACAGCCTGGACGGAACCAATCCGCTGATCCTGGTCGACGGGATACAGATGAACTCCGGCAACAACATCAACAACCTCGATCCCGCCACCGTGGACCACATCGAAGTCGTAAAGGGTCCCGCCGGCGGCATGCTCTACGGCGCCCAGGGCGCCAACGGGGTCATCCAGGTCTTCACGAAGAAAGGGGTGCTCAATGGCAAAATGGCCATCACGTTCAATTCCAAGGTCAGCATAGACAATATCCTGAAAGGCAAGAACAATCTCCTGAGCAATCATCACCACTTCGTGACGGATGCCAATAACAATCTCCTGGATGGCAGCGGTCATCTCGTCACAAAGGACGCAACCGGCATCTGGAGCGATCCCCAGGTACCGGTCCCGACGACAGCCGCCAACATCTTCCTGACAAACGACAAAACGTATAACATCCCGACCTACGACCACCTGAAACAGGGATTCCGTCAGGCCCTGACCTTCTCGAATTCGGTTAATGTCACCGGCGGTACCCAAACAGCGGACTATTCCCTCGGCGCCTCCGAGCTCAGCCAGCAGGACGTGCTGAGCAATCAGTTCAACCGCACCAATTTCAACGTCAACATCGGTATTCACCCTTTTAAAGGCTTTACCTTCCGGACCATCACCCAGGCGATCGTCGGCGCCCAGAACCTCCTCAACGGAAACCGGTTCAATATGCTCACCTCCTATAACTTCATCGATTTCTCCTGGCGGGACTCCACGGGGCACTATCCCTTTAAAACAAACAATTCTTCCGGTGGCTATAATACCCTGTCGGAGAACGAATGGCACCACCAGAACCACCAAACACTCGACATCTTCCAGAACTTCGACGTGAATTATAAGTTCCCGCGCTTCGTGGAGCTGGACGTTAAATACGGCCTGGATTACAACGCCGACGACTACAAGAACTACTACCAGAATCAGACTTCCAACCTCCAATACATCAAGTTCAATACCTATTGGGGACCCAGCGGACAGGGAGCCCTTACAAACGAGAACACAAAGAACATCTTCCAGAATGGGTTGTATTCTGCCTTCGTCCGCACCGACTTCCAAAAAGACTTCCACTCCAATCTTCCGATCACGACGACCACCGAGTTTGCCTATGATTACCGCAAGGCTTCGGTAAGACAATACTATGCGGAAGGCATCGGGCTCCCCGCCTACCCCCCGCCATCGATTGGCGCTGCGACTACCAAAACGGCAGGCGATTTCTACCAGTCAACCATAACCTACGGTCTCCTGGTCAACCAAACCATCGATTGGGGTAATCTCTTCGGTATCTCCGCCGGCATCCGGTCCGACTATGGCAGTGCGTTCGGCGCCGCTTACAAGGCCGCTACATTCCCACGCGGAACCGTATATTTCCGGCCGTCCGAGCTCATGGAAGGACAGCAGGGATGGCTTAAAGACTGGAAGGTCCGTGCAGCCTATGGCGCGGCCGGCGTCCAGCCTGGACCCTACGACCGGCAGACCACGCTCACCCCCGTCACCCTGGGCACCGGAGTGGCCATAGCCAACCCCTCTCAGGCTACCAATGACAGTCTGAAACTGGCTATCAACTATGAGCTGGAGGTCGGTACGGACTTCACGGTCGCCCCGTTTAGCGGCGAATGGCTGCCGCGATTGACGGTCAGCACCACCTACTGGAACCGCAAGACAAAAGATGCTTATCAGAACGCCCAGGTAGCACCTTCAACCGGCTACTCCACCCGGCTCGACAATCTCACCACCATTACCTCCCATGGGGTCGACCTGTCCATCGACGCCAGCGTATACAATGGTCGTGCCTTCACCTGGGACATCAGCGCCCGTTGGGGATATAGCCGTGCCATCGTAAACAAGATCGCCAATGGCCAGGATGTTGTCGACTTCGCCTTCGCCCTGAAACAAGGCAAACCCCTCGGTCTGTTCTATGTACAGACCCCCCTGCATTCCGTCAACCAGTTGGGACCGGATGGCAAGACACCGCTCATCCCCCTCGCACAGCAGGGGAACTACTCCGTCACCAGCACGGGAATGGTGGTGCTCAATAGCAACAACTACGTACAGTATACACCAACCAACAATCTTTCCGCAGTAGGCCACGCCTATCCGGACTTCACGTCCTCGCTGACCAACCGGTTCACCTTCTTCCACAAGCTGAGCGTTTCGGTCCAGTTCGATTGGATCCACGGTAACAGCATCTACAATGTCACCAAACAATGGCTGTACAGACCTGTAGGTGGCACCGGCGGACAAGGCGGCGAATCCAGAGACCTGGACAAAAAGGTCACCATTCAGGGTCAAACCGGGTCCTTCGTCAACTACTACAACTCCATTTATAACGTCGGGCTGCCCGTCTCTCCGTTCATCGAAGATGGTTCCTATATCCGGCTCAAAGACCTCTCCGTCTCGTATGACCTTTCCCGGTATGTCACCGGCACAAAGGCCATCAAACGGCTGACGATCACCGCATCTGGACGCAACCTGCTGACATTTACGAAGTACAGCGGTCTCGATCCCGAGAATATCGGCGCCTATGACGAACAGGGAAACAACCTGTCAGGCCAGCGAATAGGGGCCTTCACCGGGGTAGACTATTATGGCACGCCAAACCTCCGGTCCTATCAGTTTGCCCTGAACGTCGGATTCTAATTGATTATTTAAAACAGAAATAAAATGAACAAGCAACTATATAAATTCCGTTTTGGGAAAGGATCTCTCCTGGCGGTCCTTGCCTCTACGCTGATCCTGGGAGCCTGTAAAAAAACGATCCTGCAGCTCCCCAATCCCAATGCGCCTACGCCACAAAGTTCCCTGATCACCGAAAGCGGCATAGATGCCTTTGCCCAGGGCATTTTTTACAAATGGGTCGCCTTCGAGACAGGAGACGGCAACCTCAATTTCTTCGATATCGCCTGGTACATAGAAAGCAATATGGGCGACGAAGACTTCACGCCCTATTCCAACTTCGGCTCCCGCTATCCCATGAATATCGCCACCATTACCCTGCCGGCGCCTTACAACACAGTCGTAAAGAACCCGTCCGGGTTTGCCACCCAGCTGGATATCCTGCGATCCTTTAATACCCGCGCCGCGGGCGATGGCAACTCCATCCAGTACGAATGGGATTGCTTTTACTTTGTCAATTCCCAGGCAAATGCCCTGCTGCTGGCATTGGATAATCCCGACCTCAAACTCACCGGGGATGCCGCCACCAAGAAAAAGCTGCTCCAGGCATGGGCTTATTATTGGAAAGGCTATGCCTACTCCAAGATCGGCTCGATGTATCTTGCCGGCGTCGTCGATGATTCGCCCGATAGTTCCGCCAAAGGTCTGACAAGCGGCACCTATGTCACCCATGACCAGGTGATCGCCGCGGCGAATAGTAATTTCGACCAGGCAGCCTCTATCTTCAGCGGCATCTCCGAAAATGCCGATTATGATGCCACCTTCAAGGCGATCATCCCCACCTTTAACCTGCCCAACAAGGTGATTACCCCCGCGATGTGGGTCCGGCAGATCAAAAGTTTCGAGGCCCGCAATTACCTGGTCAACCGCAAGGTGTCGACCATGACCGCCTCCGACTGGTCGACCGTACAAAGCCTCGCAGCAGCAGGCATGACCCAGAACGACAATACACTCCAATGGGGCGTAGCCCCCGCTGGCGTGCCCGACCTCACCAAAAATTTCGGCTTCTTATTGCATCCCATGATGCTGCACACGGTTCTCGGCGGCCTGTCCTTCGTCAGCGAACGGCTGATGCAGGATATCCAGCCGGGTGACCTCCGCCTGAAGGCCTTCAAGCCTTATCCCGGCGGAGCCGTGGTCAATGTACTAAACCGCGGTATCCAGTTTGGCAGCCGCTATATCCCCATCGACATCGAAGACACCAGCGGGTTGGGCAGATACGCCACGGAGGATTATGATCCCAGAGCCACCGTTCCCATCGCCCCCACCTGGGAAGAAACCGCCCTCATGGTTGCCGAAGCCGACATCTATTCAGGCAACGTCAACGCCGGTCTGATATTGATCGACCAGGTGCGTGCTTCCCAGGGCGCCGGTCTTGCCCCCCTCGCAGGGTCGGGCATTTCACAGGCCACCGCAATAGCCCAGCTCCACAGCGAACGCCGCATCGGCCTCTACCTGCATAACACCTCCTGGTATGATTACCGCCGCTGGGGCATTACCGCACCTGCATCCCAGGGCGGCGGCAGGACCGGAAATATCGTAGTACCCGGCACCCTCGTCGGCACCGCCGGTTATCAGGTACTCCCCTGCTTCATCGATTATTCCTTTTCCGATTACTGGGATATCCCACAAAACGAACTGGACTTCAACCCTCCATCCGGAGGCTCCGCCCAGATAAAGAACTAACAAAAAAAGCCCCGCAGCACGCGGGGCTTTTTCTTATCTGGTTCACGCTGTTTATTTAAAGCTCACATGTACACTCCCCCCGCTCCCATCTACCTTTACCGGGATCCCTCCGCCATTCACCGTCCCACGGATATGCTTCTCATCCTGGTCGCCCCGGAAATTATTCATCGCCGTCACATGCACCCGCTCACCACTGATCCGCAGGTCCATCCCCTGGTTACCCGGCAGCGTCACCGTAATATCGCCGCTGGAATTGGAAAGATTGACGTATTTCCCAGCCGACAAAAAGTTGACATGGATATTCCCACCGCTGGTCGATGCCTCGAGACTGGCGCTTACCTCGCCAAGATCGATGTTCCCGCCCGAAGTATGCGCATATAGCTCGCCGTTTATCCGGCCGCCGTCTACCTGACCGCCCGAAGTCGTGGCCCGGATGCTGCCCTTCACATCACGCAACCCTACATTTCCACCGCTGGTCGCCAGCTCGATCTTGCCCTCGCAACGCGCGGCATCCATATTCCCCCCGCTGGTCTGCAGGTCGATATTATTCCGACTGTCGGTGATCGAAACATTCCCGCCACTGGTGTGGCCGATAATAGTCCCGACAAGATGGTCGGCATCGATATTTCCGCCACTGGTCCGGAAATCCTCGTTCCCCGTAAGATTCTTCAGGTCCAGATTACCGCCGCTGGTCCGGACATGCGCACTGACCTCCACCGGGGTAAAGATGCGGAACGACACAGATACACTGTGATTATTCCAGTTGATATCCTTCTTGGCCTTGGCCACCACCACCAGCTTATTCCCCTGCAACTCTACCGTCAGATCATATTGCTCTTCCATCCTCCGCTGCACCTCTTCCCGGCTTAGATCATGCCTGCCGTTATTTCCCTGGACATAGACTTCGACCCGGGCATCCCCGGTCGTAGACCCGGACACCGATATATTTCCTCCCGAAGTCTGCGTTTCCAACTCATGGACCGCCCCACGGGCAAAGGTTTTTTGAAGATAGGGCTGACGGTCTCCCTGCGCATGCAGTGCTGCCACAGGAAGCCCCAGGGCCAGTAAGAACAATATTTTTTTCATAAATAGCTATTTCGGTTGGGACGCTCAGACCCCCTATAAAGTTACACTTCTCAAAACATACCGGCTGCCACTTTTCGCCTCGAAGGGAAGAACCCAGCCATTAGCAGCCTTTTTAGACCTCAGTTTCGTTCCCACTAACCGCATCGGCCCCGCCGTCCTTACCCGGCAAATCCCATCCAGCCGCGGTACAATAGCCGCATTGACCAGCTTTCCCTCCTTCCACCCTGCCTCCACGACAAATCCACCCCTCGCCACCAGCCCCCGGAAAGACCCCTCCTTCCAGGCATCCGGCAAAGCCGGCAACAGGTGCACATCTCCCTCCTGACTCTGCAAAAGCATTTCGGCAATACCCGCCGCGCCGCCAAAATTCCCGTCTATCTGAAAAGGAGGGTGAGCATCAAAAAGATTGGGATAAGCACCCCCGCCATTCAATTTCACATCATTCTCTCTCGTCAGCCGCAGCAGGTTCCGAAACAGCCGGTACGCATGATTCCCATCCTGCAGCCTCGCCCAAAGATTCACCTTCCAGGCCATGCTCCAGCCCGTCCCCTCATCACCCCGCAGTTCCAACGCCTTCTTCGCGGCCCCGGCAAGTTCAGGTGTACTGTCCGCCGAGATCTCGTCAGCCGGATACAACGAATACAGATGCGACACATGCCGGTGATGCGGGTCCGGGGATGGGTAGTCTTTATACCATTCCTGCAACTGCCCCTGCGAACCGGTTAAATAGGGAAACAACCGCCGCCGCGCAGTGGCCACCCCCGCCAGAAA
>NZ_DASYCH010000048.1:0-30360 GCF_036500295.1 Puia sp.
CAAAAATATTCGTTATTATTGTATAAAGCTCAATAACTTAAAAATGGATAATAATTTTTCAGCCCAGGTAAAGGAGATTATATCGTTCAGCAGGGAGGAAGCTTTGCGACTGGGGAACGATTTTATCGGTACGGAGCATTTGTTGCTGGGGTTGATCCGTGAGGGCGACAATACGGCTGTCCGCATTTTGAAGAGTTTCAATGTGGACCTGTACGAATTGCGCAAGGAGGTGGAGATGGCTGTGAAGGATAAAACCGGCAAGAATATCGCCAACATCAATAGTCTGCCGCTGACCAAACAGGCGGAAAAGGTTATACGTGTGACGGTACTGGAAGCAAAAGCTCTCAAAAGCCCGACCGTAGAGACTGAACATCTAATGCTCTCCATCCTGAAGAACAAAGAAAACATTGCTACACAAATTTTAAATCAATTCGACGTGGATTACGACTTGTTTAGAAATGAATTGGGAGTGGTGAAAAGCAACGACGTTCGCAGTGAATACGCGGAGGAGAACGACGACGATTTCGACGAGGAAAAGAAGTATTCCCAGCAGAAGGCGCGTTCGGCGGGCAATGCCAAGAGCAAGACGCCTGTCCTCGATAATTTTGGCCGGGATATCACCCGGCTGGCCGAGATGGGGGCATTGGATCCCATCGTTGGCCGGGAAGAGGAGATCGAGCGGGTATCGCAGATCCTTTCGCGCCGTAAGAAGAACAATCCGATACTCATCGGGGAACCGGGCGTGGGTAAGACCGCGATCGTAGAAGGCCTGGCCCTGCGGATCGTTCAGCGGAAGGTTTCGCGGGTATTGTTTGACAAACGCGTTATTTCCCTTGATCTTGCCGCGCTGGTCGCCGGTACCAAGTACCGGGGTCAGTTCGAAGAAAGGATGAAGGCAATCATGAACGAACTCGAGAAGAACCGGGATGTGATCCTGTTTATCGATGAGATCCATACGATTGTGGGGGCGGGCGGCGCCAGCGGAAGCCTGGACGCTTCGAATATCTTCAAGCCGGCCCTGGCCCGCGGAGAGCTCCAGTGCATCGGCGCCTCCACCCTTGACGAGTACCGGATGTATATCGAAAAGGATGGCGCGCTGGATCGCCGGTTCCAGAAGGTGATGGTCGATCCCCCGAGTGTGGAAGAGACCATCCAGATCCTGAACAATATCAAGTCCAAATACGAAGATTATCACAACGTCACCTACTCCGATGATGCCATCGACGCCTGTGTGAAGCTGAGCGACCGGTATATGACCGACCGCCTGCTGCCGGACAAGGCTATCGACGTGCTGGATGAGGTTGGCGCAAGGGTGCATCTTAAAAATATCAACGTCCCGCAGAATATCGTCGATCTGGAGAAGAAGATCGAAGATGTGAAGAACGAAAAGAACAAGGTGGTGAAGAGCCAGAAGTTCGAAGAGGCTGCTTCGCTCCGGGATACGGAAAAGCGTTTGCAGGAAGAGCTGGAAAAGGCGAAGGCCGAGTGGGAAGAAGAAAGCAAGCACAAACGTTATCCCATCGATGAGGATAATATCGCCGAGGTGGTGAGTATGATGACCGGTATCCCCGTCAAACGGATGGTACAGGCAGAGACGGAGAAACTGCGGAATATGGCGATCGACATGCGGGGCATGGTCGTCGGCCAGGACGAGGCGATCACCAAAGTGGTAAAGGCCATCCAGCGTAACCGGGTCGGTTTGAAGGATCCGAAGAAGCCGATCGGTACCTTTATCTTCCTCGGGCCTACCGGGGTTGGTAAAACGGAATTGGCCCGGGCATTGTCCCGTTATATGTTCGATTCCGAAGATTCGCTGATCCGGATCGATATGAGCGAATACATGGAGAAATTCACGGTTAGCCGGTTGATCGGTGCGCCTCCCGGATATGTTGGTTATGAAGAAGGCGGGCAGCTGACGGAACGAGTTCGTCGCAAGCCCTATTCGGTGATCCTGCTCGATGAGATCGAGAAAGCCCACCCGGATATCTACAATATCCTGTTGCAGGTGCTTGATGACGGCCAGCTGACGGACGGTCTTGGCCGGAAGGTCGACTTCAAGAATACGCTGATCATCATGACCTCCAATATCGGGGTCCGTCAGCTGAAGGATTTTGGCGACGGGGTCGGTTTTGCGACGGCGGCGCGGACACAGAACGTGGACGAGAACAACAAGGCGGTTATCGAAAAGGCGCTGAAACGCACCTTCTCTCCCGAGTTTCTGAACCGGATCGACGATGTGGTGATCTTCAACGCGCTGAACAAGGAACATATCTTCCAGATCATCGATATCCTGATGAGGGGCGTGCTGAAACGGCTCAACAACCTTGGATTCACGCTCGAACTGACCGATGAGGCAAAGAGCTTTATCGCAGACAAGGGCTATGATGCGCAGTTCGGGGCGAGACCGTTGCACAGGGCTATCCAGAAATACCTGGAAGATCCCCTGGCGGAAGAGATCCTGAACATGAATATCAAGAACGGGGATGTCCTCATCGCTGACCTGGACAAGGAGAATTCGAAGATCAAGTTCTCATTGAAGGAAAAGACAAAGGAAAAATCTGAGGCATAAATGTTAATCGAATAAAAAAACGCCGCACCTTTGGTGCGGCTTTTTTTATGTTTATGAAGAAGATTACCATTACTATCGACGGCTGGTCATCCTGTGGCAAGAGCACGCTGGCTAAACAGCTGGCCCGGGAGCTGCATTATGTCTATATCGACAGCGGCGCCATGTACCGGGCTATCACCCTCTATTTTCTCCGGCATCATGTGGATTGGACGATTCCGGCCGCGGTGGATGAGGCTTTGACGCATATCAAGCTGGAGTTTGTAACGAATCACAAGAGCGGGCAGACGGAGATGTGGCTGAACGGGGAGAATGTGGAATACGTGATCCGGGACCTGGTGATCGCCGAGAAGGTGAGTGAAGTGGCGGCCGTGAAGGCGGTGCGGGACTATGCGGTGGCCAAGCAGCAGGAGATGGGTAAAAAGAAGGGGATCGTCATGGACGGCCGGGATATCGGGACAGTCGTGTTCCCTCATGCGGAACTGAAGATCTTTATGACGGCCGATGAGAAGGTAAGGGTACAGCGCCGGTTTAAGGAACTCTACGAGAAGAACCCGAATATTACGCTGGAAGAGGTGAAGCAGAACCTGTCCCACCGGGATTATATCGATTCGCACCGGGAGATCAGCCCATTGCGGCAGGCAGAGGATGCGTTGGTGCTGGATAATTCGCATTTGTCGATCAAGCAGCAGCTGGAGATCGCGGAAGGATGGGTGAAGCAACGGATGCAATAGCCCGGAGTCTATTCCGGGATCAGCTGCGGGTTCCAGACAATCTCCCATAAATGCCCATCGGTGTCCTGGAAATAACCGGAATACCCACCCCAGAAGGTGTTCTGCCCGGGCTTGACGAGATGCGCACCCGCTTTTTGCGCGGTTTTTAGGATCTCATCCACTTGCCGATGATGCCCTGTGTCGGGAGGCCCAGGCCGTCGTGGTAAAAGGTCAGGGATCGTTCGAGGTTGTCTACGCCCAGTGTCAGAACGGTAAATCTTGGTTCCATATTTTTTGCCGGTTGAGTTGAGAACAGCAGGATCAGAAGGGGGATGAGGATGAAGCTGCGCATTTTTAAACAAAGTTAGTCCCGGGCCAGCCTGCTGACCGTGAGGCGGCCTTTTGCCCGTTGGATATCCGCGATGAGGGGTTGGATGGGTTAGGAGGGGGCTGCCAGGCGGCGGAGGAAGAACTCATCGAGGGATAGGTTGGGAGCTGGGATGACGGGATCGATCACGGGGATCAGGGTCCGGTCGAATTCGACGGTCCGATCGGCGGCGTCCCTGAGCAGTAACGGGTCATAGAAAAAGGAGAAGCCACCGGGTTTGAAGCGGATACCGGTCAGGCTGGTCGAGGGGGGCCGGACCATTTCGATATAACGGGTCATGCTCCCCACGAGATAGGCTTCGCCGGCCGCCATCGGGACGACGCCATTGCTGGTGGAGAAGGAGGGGCCGGAACTCCAGGTAGAGGAGGGACTCCATACCCTAAATATAAAAAAAAGGCCCGTGAATCCGTTTGGACTCGCGGGCCTTTGTATTGCGGGTGAGATATTAGCGCAAGAAGAGCAGTTCGCGGTATTTCGGCAGGACCCATTCCTTGTCGTCGACGAGGAGTTCGAGTTTGTCCACGTGGTAGCGGATCTGGTCGAAGAAGGGTTCTTTTACCTGGCTGTTATAGGCGATGGCCTTGGTGCGGGTAGCGGTGATGTTATTGGCGACCTTCCGGGCGTCGATCATCTTGCTAACCATCTCGCTTACCTTGCCGATGTGCAGGGAGATCTTTTCGAGGATCTGCTGCTGGTTCGAATAGGCGGCTTGCGGCAGGCCGAGATCTTTCAGGCCCCTGATGTTTGCGATCAGGGTGTTCTGATACTTGATGGCCGGCGGCAGGACGTGGCTGGTAGCCATTTCGCCCATGATGCGGGCTTCGATCTGTACGCGTTTGATATATTTTTCCAGTTCGATCTCATGGCGTGCTTCCAGCTCGATGTGGGAGTAAACGCCGTTCGATTCGTACAGGTGTTTTGCCTTTTCGGTGACCATGGCATCGAGGGCCAGCGGAGTGGTGCGGACATTGGGCAGACCGCGTCTTTCGGCTTCATGGTGCCATTCGTCGCTGTAGCCGTCGCCTTCGAAGAGAACCTTTTCGCTGCTAACTACATATTCGCGAATGACATGCATGAGAGCGATCTCTTTCTTCTCGCCTTTTTCGATGAGGGCGTCAACATCTTTCTTGAACTTCTTCAGCGTTTCTGCCAGGATCGTATTTACGGCGATCATCGCATTGGCGCAGTTGGCGCTGGAACCCACGGCGCGGAACTCGAACTTATTACCGGTGAAAGCGAACGGTGAAGTCCGGTTGCGGTCGGTATTGTCGAGCAGCAGCTCGGGAATGCTGCGGTGCAGATCGAGCTTGAGGATGGCTTCATCCTGTTCGTCGAATTTATCGCCGACCCGCTCTTTTACGTCGGCCAGGACCTTGCTCAGGTATTCGCCGATGAAAACGGAGATGATGGCGGGAGGCGCTTCGTTTGCACCGAGACGAAAATCATTGCCGGCCGAGGCGATGGAGGCGCGAAGAACATCAGAATATTCGTAAACGGCTTTGATCGTATTGACGAAGAACGTGAGGAACATGAGGTTGGTCTTCGGCGTCTTGCCGGGAGCCAGGAGGTTGACACCGGTGTCGGTGGCCATGCTCCAGTTGTTGTGTTTCCCGCTGCCGTTGATGCCGGCGAAGGGTTTCTCCATCAGCAGTACGCGCAGTTTGTGACGACGTGCGACGCGGTCCATGACATCCATCAGGAGCATGTTATGATCCACGGCTACGCTCACTTCTTCGAAAATGGGAGCACACTCATACTGAGCGGGCGCCACCTCGTTGTGACGGGTGCGAAGCGGGATGCCCAGTTTGTAGGCTTCCTGCTCGTAGTCCCGCATGAAAGCGTATACGCGTTCGGGAATGCTGCCAAAATAGAGATCTTCCAGTTGCTGGCCTTTTGCCGGGGCATGACCGAAGACGGTGCGACCGCTCATTACCAGGTCGGGACGGGCGTTGAACAAACCTTCGTCGACGACAAAGTATTCCTGTTCCCAACCCAGGGTGGCGGTAACCTTGCTGACGTTTTTATCAAAGTAATGGCAAACCTCTACTGCAGCCTTATCGAGGGATGCGAGGGCCTTTAACAGCGGCGCCTTATAATCGAGGGACTCGCCGGTATAGGAAACGAAGATGGTAGGCAGGCAGAACGTTTTGCCGGCGCCGACCTCCATAATAAATGCGGGGGAAGAGGGATCCCATGCGGTGTAGCCACGTGCTTCGAAAGTAGCGCGGAGGCCGCCGCTGGGGAAGGAAGAGGCATCGGGTTCCTGTTGGATCAGCGCCGCGCCGTCAAACTCTTCGATGGGAGTGCCATCGCTTTTTATCGTAAAGAACGAATCATGCTTTTCAGCCGTGGTTCCGGTGAGCGGTTGAAACCAGTGGGTAAAGTGGGTGACACCCTTTGCCTCAGCCCATTGCCGCATGCCGGATGCGATCTGATTGGCTACGGTGCGATCGATCTTCTTGCCACCGCGAATAGAAGCCAGCAGGCTTTTATAAGCTTCATCACTTAAAAATTCCCTTGCCGTCTTAAGGGTAAAAACATTTTCGCCGAAGATGGCGGTGATCTTGGCGGTACCCGGGACCGGGGTTCCGTCAGACGTCGCTAGATTGTCAATCGCTTTGAATCTTAATGAGGACATGCTTGAAAAGTTTTAGCGAAACTACAATGATTGAGGGATATTAACACAAATTTTTGAGCTCTTTTGATCAAAAATGAGCATAAGATGAGAGAAAGCATCATATTAAATAATTCATAATTTGTGTGATAAGTAGCTGTGTAA
Source organism: Puia sp. (assembly GCF_036500295.1). Lineage (NCBI taxonomy): Bacteria > Pseudomonadati > Bacteroidota > Chitinophagia > Chitinophagales > Chitinophagaceae > Puia > Puia sp. The sequence continues at coordinate 6,447 of NZ_DASYCH010000048.1, forward strand.
CCGTTCGTTCAGGGTTTGGAAAAGGGGCAGGGTGCGCAGGGAGTGGAGGAAGGGGGCCAGCAGAAAGAGCAGGTAGATGGAGCGGTAGCGGACGATGGCGCCGGCGAAGGGGATCATCATGCCGACGGTGAGCATGCCGAATAGGGCGAAAACGAGGCAAAAGAGGCCAAAGGTGGTAATGAGCGGCTCTTTGGAGAGGCGCATGGGGTTCTGGCGATTACGAATGGTTCGTAGAATGGCGAAAAGGACGATTCCCCAGATGGCCAGCAATTCCAGAGAGAAGATAAAATATACCGGTTGGCCGCCCATGCCGGGGAGGGGCTGGAACAAGCCATTGAGAAGGGCGTAGGGAAGGATGGCGAGCAGGCTGCTCCAGGAGCCGTTGAGCGTCGGAAGGAAGAGCCGGGAGTGGCCTTCGAGGCTCATGAATTCCTGTTGTCGTCTGGCGATGATCACAGGCAGATCGAAAAGCGGCAGGATGAGGAGGATGAACAGGATCAGGGTGATGGCGCCGCCCAGCAGGATCTTTCGGCGGGCGCGGCGTTTGGCGGCGACCCACCAGCAGAATAGCGCCGGGAGGAGCGGGATGGCGAAGGCGATGCGGAAGTACGCAATACCTAGGAGGCACAATCCACCAAGAAATGCGTGTTTGAGGGAGATGCCGCGGGTCAGCAGGCGATGCATATTGAATAGCAGGAAGCCCATCAGCAGATAGAGGACAGCCTCCCGATGGATGCAGGAGGTCCAGAACAGGACGGAGGGAAGCAGGAAAACGGTAAAGGATGTCAGGGGGTCGTCGGGGAAGCGCTGGCGGAAGACGCGGAAAAGGGCGATGTTACCGAGGAAGACGATGAAGGCAAAGAGGAGGGTGTTGACCGCGAGGCTGCCGAGTGAAAAGCAGTTGAGCAGCATCTGGATATAGATGATCCCGTTGTGGGTGATGTGGGTCAGGGTATTGTTATCCGACTTCCAGAGTGCGAATTGGGACAGCAGCCGGTGGCGGTACATGAAGCTTTTTTCGAAATTGTCCCAGACATCGCCATGTCCCGGGTAATAGCGCCAGGCGATGGCGTTGTGGATCCAGCCTGTGGCGACGTGGATGGCGAACAGGAGTTGCAGCAAGGCCGGTTTGATCCCGCTTTTGCGGATGAAACGCAGCCTGGCGATCCCGTAGGCGCAGAGGATATAATATAAGATCAACAGGAGAATATGCATGGCAAGGTTATTCGTGGCCGGTTTCCCGGAGGGTGTTTATTTTCTCAAGATAGATCCCGGCTACGGTTTCCTGTGTATAACGCTGTAAAACCCGATTCCGGCCATCGACCCCCATCTGTTTTTTTGCGGCGGGCGGTAAATGATAATAGGCGGCCATCTTGGCGGCGAGGGCGGCGCCGTCTTTTTCGGCGCAGAGATAGCCGTTGACCCCTTCTTCGATCAGCGCCCGGCATCCGGCGGTGTCGGAGGCGATGAGTGCCTTGCACATGCTTGCGCCTTCCAGCAGGCTTAACGGCAGTCCTTCGCGGTAGGAAGGCAGGACGATACAGTCGGCCTGTTCGATAAAGGGGCGGACGTCGTCGGCGTGGCCGAGATAGGCGATGAGTCCGCGGTTTGTCCATTCCTCCACCTGGGTGCGGGGGATGGCGACGGGGTTGGCCTCGTCGAAGAAACCCAGGATCTGGCATTGAACGGAGAGTCCCTGTCGTTGCAGTCGTTCTGCTGCTTCGACGAATTCATAGATCCCTTTATGGCGGATGAGCCGGCCGATGAGCAGGAAGGTGACGGTCTGCTTTTGGGTTTGCGGATCATAGGGGGCGGGAAAGAAATGGGCGGTGTCTACGCCTTCACCCGGCAGGAGAAAGGTTTTATCCTGCGGGACGATGTGCTGGGAGGTGAATATGCGGCGGTCGTCCTCGTTGAGAAACCAGACCTCGGTGGATTTTCGCAGTTCGCGGCGATAGCCGATGCGGACGCCGCGTTGGAGCCATCCTTCGCCCGAGAAGGTATAGCCGAGGCCCGTGATCACGCTGACGGCGGGGATACCGGCGCGGGCGGCGGCGCGGGTGCCATACAGGTTGGCTTTGACGGTATAGTGAAAGATGATGCCGGGCCTCAGTGAACGATAATGCCGGTATAATTCGCGGTAGAGCCGGTAGTCCTGGACGGGAGAGATACTTTTTGCGTGGAAATGGTGTAATTCAATATAGGAGAGACCGGGGAGGTGTTCAAATTTCCCGGTATAGGCATCACGGGGCGCCAGCACGAATATGGCGAACCCTTTATGCAGCAGTCGTTCAATAAGATAGAGCCTGAATTTGTAGATACTCCAACTAGTGTTTGCTACAAAAGCGATCCTCCCTTTTGCGGTCATAAGTCGCAAACGTACTGATTTTCTCGTACTTTTGCGCCCATGGAAATAACCGTTAAAACGGCCGAACAGCTCCGGTTGACAGCGGAGGAATTTAGTCTGATCCAGGAAAAACTTGGCCGTACCCCCAATTTTACGGAATTATGTGCTTTCAGCGCCATGTGGAGCGAGCACTGCAGCTATAAGAACTCGATCAAGTGGCTCAAGACCCTTCCGAGGGATGGCCAGAAGATGTTGGTGAAGGCCGGCGAAGAGAATGCCGGGCTGATGGACATCGGGGATGGCCATGGGGTCGTCTTTAAGATAGAGTCGCACAACCATCCTTCGGCGATCGAACCCTTTCAGGGAGCGGCGACCGGGGTTGGGGGTATCCATCGAGATATTTTCACGATGGGGGCCAGACCGATCGCTTCGCTCAATTCCCTGCGTTTCGGCAATATAAAAGAGGCGAAGACCCAGCACCTGCTGTCCGGCGTGGTGCATGGCATCGGTCATTACGGCAACTGTTTCGGGGTGCCGACGGTTGGCGGGGAGATCTACTTTGAAGATTGTTATCATACCAATCCGCTGGTGAATGCGATGAGTGTGGGTATCCTGAAGAATGGGGAGACGATTTCCGCCACGGCCAAGGGCAAGGGTAATCCCGTGATCTTTGTGGGCAGCGCCACGGGCAAGGATGGGATCGGCGGGGCGTCTTTTGCTTCGGCCAATATCACCGGTGAAAGTACAAAGGAGTTGCCGGCCGTGCAGGTGGGTGATCCTTTCCAGGAGAAGAAATTGCTGGAAGCCTGTCTGGAGGTGATCCATACCGGAGCGGTCGTCGGCATGCAGGACATGGGCGCCGCGGGTATCATCTGTTCGACTGCGGAGATGAGTGCCAAGGGTGAGGTCGGGATGCGGATCGATCTGGATCTTGTTCCGTCGCGTCAGGAAAATATGAAGGCCTGGGAGCTGTTGCTTAGCGAAAGCCAGGAGCGGATGCTGATGGTCGTGCAGAAGGGACGGGAAGCCGAGGTGGTTCGCATTTTTGAAAAATGGGATCTGCCTGCGGCGGCAATCGGGGAGGTGACGGATGACGGGCTGCTGAAATTCTTTATGAACGGGCAGCAGGAAGCGGAGATCCCCGCGTATGAGCTGGTGTTGGGTGGCGGTGCGCCGCAATATGACCGGCCCTACAGTGAGCCGGGATATCTGAAGAAGATAAAGGCGTTTGATGCCCGTCAGGTGACGGTGCCGGATGATCTGCGGGCAGTTGCGGAACAGCTTGTCGCCTTGCCGAATATTGCGTCGAAGAAATGGGTGGCGGTGCAATATGACTCTACGGTCGGCGCCGCCAACACGTCCACGAATGAGCCCAGTGATGCCGCGGTGGTGTTGGCTAAGGGAACGGAGAAGGCGCTGGCGGTGACAACGGACTGCAATAGCCGCTATGTGTTTGCCGATCCTTACAAAGGTGCGATGATCGCTGTCGCCGAGGCGGCGAGGAATATCGTTTGCAGTGGTGGCCAGCCGCTTGGGGTAACCAACTGTCTCAATTTTGGAAATCCTTATGACCCGGAAGTATATTATCAGTTTGTCAATGCGATAAAGGGGATGGGTGATGCGTGCAGGAAGTTTGATACACCGGTCACCGGGGGCAATGTCAGCTTTTACAATCAGAATCCTGACGGAGCGGTCTATCCGACACCGACGATCGGGATGGTAGGTTTGCTGGACAGTATCAAGAACAAGATGACGCTGGACTTCAAAGAAGAAGGAGATATACTCTTTCTGTTGGGGAACAGTCATGACGATATTGCGTCTTCCGAATATCTGCACAAGGTGCAGAAAGTGGAGTTCAGTCCCGCGCCGCGGTTCGATATCGATGAAGAGTGGGCTTTGCAGCAGAAGGTGGCAGAACTGATCAACCGAAAGATCATCCGCAGTGCGCATGATGTCAGCGAAGGCGGGCTTTTCATCACGCTGGCGGAGTCGGCCTTTCCGCGGGGACTTGGTTTTGATGTCGTTGCCGGTGATGCCTCGATCCGTAAGGATGCATATTGGTTTGGCGAGGCGCAAAGCCGGGTCGTGGTAAGCGTCGCTGCTTCCAAGGTGGATGAGCTGAAGAAGGCGCTGGGTGGTTTTCCGGCTACGGAGCTGGGCTTTGTCACCGGCGGTAGTTTCGAGGTGGACGGGATGGATTGGGGGATGGTTGGGGAGTGGAAAGAGCGATATGATTCGGCGCTCGGGAATTTTATGTCCCGGCTGGTGGAGATGGAGTAAGCCGGGAAGGGCTTTCTTTTCTCAGCCATTTCAATAGCGGGACCTCCACCCATTTATAGAACGGCAGGCAGCCAACCAGGGCGAGGACGGCATTGATGGGGATTGCCAGATCCGGCGGAAGGAATAGCCCTACCCGGAGATAGATGGCGCCGATGGCCCCGAAGATAAGATAGTGGAAGAGATAGATGGAATAGGAGGCATCGCCAAGCAGGAGGAGGAGCGGGTGTTTTTGAAAGAACCCGGTCGAGCCCGATCTTTCCAGTAATACGCAGCCGGTGACGACGAGGGCGGCCGAGCTGCCCCAGCAGAGGGCATGAACATACCGGAGACTACGGATCTCCGGCGCGGGGATGGCCTCAAAGTTATAGAAGCCGGTGAGCATCAGCGTGAGGCTGAGCCCGATGCCCAGCCACAAGATCGCCTGAATGCTTTTTTTGCCGGGTGTCCAGCGTTGACAGAGATAGGCGGTGCCCACTCCCAGAAGGAACTCAAATATCAGGGGATCGGTATATAACCCGAGAAAGCCCAGCGGCCAGCGTCGCAGGAACCAGCCGAGGATGATCAGGGATATCAGCACTGCACTCAACAGCTTCGTCTTTTTTTGTACCCCGGCGAGGATCAGCAGAAAAAAGAGAAAATAAAAATACCATTCGAAGGACAGGGTCCAGGCCTGGGTGAGGATCGGCAGCTGGTTGTTCAGGACGGGGAACAGGATGGCCGAGGTCAGGATCTGGGCATCCGGGGGTGCCGGCCGGGCGTGTCGCCAAAAGGATGGCAACCAGACGATGAGGGTGATCAGTGTGGCGGCATAGTAGATCGGATTGATCCTTCTGAACCGGTGCCAGAGGAAGTTGAGGGCCTGGGACCGGCCGTTCAGCCGGTTGGCGGATGTATAGATGACGAAGCCGGAGATGACGAAGAAGAGGTCCACGCCATAGGCGCCCAGAGAGGCGTGGAGCGCGGTGCGCTGGTGCCCGTTGGCCGCAAAGAAACACATCTGGTTTATACTGTGCATATAGACGACCATTGCGGCGGCCAATGCACGGAGTATTTGAATGGAACCCAATTTCATACGGCTGTGTTATATTTGTATGCGGGCTGAGGCGCCGCGTACATTTTCGGATCAAATATAGAATTGAATTCATGAATAGGCAATATATAGTTGTAACCGGCGCGGCCGGGTTTATCGGCAGCTGTCTGGTTGGGTTTCTCAACCAGCATGGACATACGGACCTTATCCTGGTGGATGAGTTTGGCGATGCGGCGAAGGAACCTAATCTCGCGGGGAAGACCTATTCCGAGAAGGTAGAGCGGGAGGTATTTTTCGATTGGCTTGGGACGCGAAAGCCGGCTATTTCTTTTGTATTTCACATCGGCGCCCGGACCGATACCACCGAATTCGATTATTCCATCCATGAACGGCTGAACGTAGAGTATTCCCGGAAGATCTGGGAGTATTGTACGAAGCAGGGCATTCCGCTGGTGTATGCCTCGTCGGCCGCGACCTATGGCGCAGGGGAAAAAGGCTACGAGGACCGGCATGATCTGCCTTATGAGCTGAAGCCGCTGAACCCATATGGGGTATCGAAGAATGAATTTGACAAATGGGCATTGGATGAGGTGGCGAAAGGGGCAAAGGCGCCGCCATTCTGGGCGGGTTTGAAGTTTTTCAATGTGTATGGGCCCAATGAGTATCATAAGGGGCGGATGGCCAGTGTGATCTTTCATTCCTTTAACCAGATAAAGAAAGATGGATATGTAAAACTGTTCCGCAGTCACCGGCCGGATTATAAGGATGGGCAGCAGCTGCGGGACTTTGTGTATGTAAAGGATGTCATGAAAGTGTGTTACTGGCTGATGGAGAACCGGCCTGCATCGGGATTATACAACCTGGGGACGGGGAAGGCGAGGTCTTTTGAAGACCTGGTAAAGGCCACGTTCGCGGGGCTTGACCTTCCCGCGCGGATCGAGTATATCGATATGCCGGAAGATATCCGGGACAAGTATCAATACTTTACCGAGGCGAAGATGGAAAAGTTGCGGAGCGTGGGTTACAAGAATGCTTTCCACAGTTTGGAAGAAGGGGTCATCGACTATGTTCGGAATTACCTGGCAAAGAAAGACTACTTATGAATAAGAAGATCGCGATCATCGGGGGCGGCAATCTGGGAACGGCTATTGCCGAAGGATTGATCCAAAGTGGATTTGTGTTGCCGAAGCATATCCTTATCACCAAGCGGAATATTCATACGTTGCATGAACTGGAGCGAAAGGGCGTTCTTGTGAGCGATAAGAATGAGGAGGCGGTGCGTTATGCGGACCTGGTCATCCTGGCGGTGAAGCCTTTCCAGGTAAACGATATCCTTTTGGCGTTGAAGAGTGAGTTTCGTGCGGACAAGCAGGTGTTGGTGTCGGTGGTCACGGGTGTCAGCATCGAGCATATCACCGGCTTTCTCGGCAATGGGGTACCGGTGGTAAGGGCCATGCCGAACACGGCCATTGCGATCCAGGAGAGCATGACCTGTGTTGCGTCCCGGAATGTCGGAGACGAGCATCTTCAATATGTGATGGATATTTTCAACCAGTTGGGCAAGGCGGTGAGGATCGAGGAGAAGCTGATGGATGCGGCGACGGTCCTGGGCGCCTGCGGGACTGCTTTTGCCATGCGGTATATCCGGGCGAACATCCAGGGGGGCATCGAGATCGGCTTTGATGCCGCGACGGCCAACCTGATCGCTGCGCAGACGGTGAAGGGGGCGGCGGAGCTTTTGTTAAAGAAGGGGTCTCACCCCGAGCAGGAGATCGACAAGGTGACCACGCCCAAGGGTTGTACGATCGCAGGGTTGAATGAGATGGAGCATCGCGGGTTCAGTTCGTCGCTGATCAAGGGACTGGTCGCGAGCTATGATAAAATTGCGAAGGACTGACCGGCCCGGGGGCCGATCGACCAAAGGTCAGACATAAGCGGATCGAGGCCGGGGGCGATACTGGTGAAAAGCCCGCCGGAGCCGATCAATATACTCCGCCGGAGTCCATATCCACCGTATAGATGCGTTGTTGCAGGGAGGGCACTTTCCTGGTTGGACCGGGATAGAAACCGCCTGGGCTGCCGGGGATGAGCCTACCGGTTGGGGTGATGACCGATGGCGTGGGCGTCACCACCTGAAGGTCCTGCATTGTCCATTCTTTATAGGCCTGGCTATAGAAGTAGAACGCCTTTCCTTCCTTCCACACGGGGAACAGTCTTCCCTCCCGCATGATAAATATTGTTTTTCCGTCGCAATAACCCCAGGCATCGTGGCAGTATTGGGAAGCGCCGTTCTTGTCCTTTACATATAGCAGCCTGCCGTCTTTTTCCTGGCGGACCTCAAAACTTTGAATGGAGGGCGTATTGTCCCTAAATTCCTGGAAGCTGGCATATACGCCGGGGACCGGGGAGACGGAGCCCGTGATCGCCGGGTCGAACCGGGACCGGTTGAATTGGCGGATCTCGTCCAGCTGCAGGCGGCGGCCCCGTTCGGCCCGGATGAGGGTGAGCGAGGATGCGCTATCGGTCATCCCGGTCAGGACGGCGGTGAGATCATTCTCCCAAAGAGAATAATAACTATTCCAGTTGTTATATGGGTTGCTGCGTTTATAGGTTTGCAGGGTATCGAAACGGATGATGGGTACGTAGAAGCTATCGTTATACGCGTAGATCTCGGCTTTCAGGCGGATATGCGTCCGGTGGGTCATGACCTCGGGGTCTTTTACCTTATCCTCCCTTAAATAATTGGCATCGGAAAGCCAGAGATTGCGCAGGACGATCAGGGCGGACCAGTGGGCGCCGGGGCGGGCAAAGCTTTTGTTCAGGTAGCCGGCGATCTCCGAGGCGACGGGTTGCCGGAAGATGAGCTGGCGATTTCGGGAATGTCCGAAGGTGGGGATGAAGGTATGGATACCGATGCGGGCGGTGTCGGCGCGCTGGTCGATCACCTCAAAATGGTTGAAGGCGCCTGTTGCGAGGGGATCGGGTGTCCTTAAATTAATGGTAATGGTGGGAAGGGTAGACAGGGTGGCCGTCGATTGGGCCCGGGGAGCCAGGGAAAGGCCGAGCAGCCCGATAATGGATATTGGGTATTTCATGGTAGTGGTACGAATCCCTTACAAAATAGAAAAAAAACGCGTTCTTTTTAATACTATTTTATATTATATATAACTGATTGTGAAAAGGTTGGAAAAGGTGAGCAAAGGGAAAAGCAGCACGTGAAATTCCTATGAAAACAGGCTGATTTCTACCTTGTAAGGAAAATAAACGGGTATTATCTTGCGTTTGTTTGACTGCGGGGCTGTAAATTTGCGCCGCGAACCGGAAAATAGTCGCAACGAATATCTTAATCCCTGGAAAAGACCTAAATCCAATAAATAATGAAAAGAAAGACCCTTACCGGACTTGTACTAGTCGTCGAGATCGCATCAATCGCCATTTTACACGCAGTAAAGATCAATCACTCGGAAAAAACAGCCGCTAAAGAGATTTCCCGGAACATGTCGGGAGAAACGATGGATATCCGGGTAAAACCGGCTATTTCGCTTGCCGTCCTGAAATAAGCATTTACCGAATAATAAATGAGGCCCAACCTAGGTTGGGCCTCATTTATTTATAAGTTATCCACACGGGTTTTTGCGGCATTACAAATTACTGTAACTTTGCATGACCTCCTTGAATTTCCCTTCATTTATGGTTTTCAGCGGGTCAAATGCAGCGGCCAGGATTTACATGTTCAGACTAAGGTATTGTTTTTCACCTGTCGCCTAACAACAAAACAACGCATTTAATAATAAGTTAATTGACCATACTATGGCTAAGTATGTTTTTGTAACAGGTGGTGTGACTTCTTCACTGGGAAAAGGGATCATTGCGGCTTCGCTTGCTAAATTATTGCAGGCGAGGGGACTGAGGGTTACGATCCAGAAGTTTGACCCGTATATCAATGTCGATCCCGGTACGCTGAACCCTTATGAGCATGGGGAGTGCTATGTGACCGAAGATGGTGCGGAGACCGATCTTGACCTTGGCCATTACGAGCGATTTTTAAACATTTTTACTTCGCAGGCAAATAATGTGACGACGGGGCGGATCTACCAGACGGTGATCAATAAGGAGCGGGAAGGGGCGTATCTGGGCAAGACGGTGCAGGTCATCCCGCATATCACCGATGAGATCAAGCGGCGGATGCTTTTGCTGGGCCAGGGGAACAAATATGATATCATCATTACGGAGCTTGGCGGAACGGTGGGGGATATCGAGTCGCTACCGTTTATAGAAGCTGTTCGTCAGCTGCAGTGGGAGATGCCGGAAGAGGATTGTGTGGTGCTCCACCTTACCCTGATACCTTATCTGAAGGCCGCTAAAGAGTTGAAAACCAAGCCAACACAACATAGTGTCAAGCTGCTTAGCCAGGAGGGAGTTCATCCCGATGTGATCGTTTGCCGGACGGAAGAGTCGTTGTCGCCGGATATCCGCAAGAAGATCGCGCTGTTTTGTAATGTAAAGCCCGAGGCGGTGATCGAGGCATTGGATGCGCCTACGATCTATGAGGTTCCGTTGCTGATGATGCGGGAAAAGCTGGATCTTATTTGTCTGAAGAAGCTGAACATTACGCATTACCATGAGCCGGAGCTGTCGCGTTGGAAGGAATTCCTTGACAAGTTAAAATACCCGAAGAGCAAGGTCACGATCGGGCTTATCGGAAAATATATCGAGCTGCAGGATGCTTACAAGTCGATCCTGGAGTCTTTTGTTCATGCCGGCGCGATGAATGAGTGCAAGATCCAGGTGGTGAATGTCCACAGTGAATTCATCACCGAGGACAATGTGGGGGAGAAGCTGGCCAACCTGGACGGGTTGCTGGTGGCGCCGGGTTTTGGGCATCGTGGCGTTGAAGGGAAGATTATAGCTGTACGGTATGCAAGGGAAAACAAATTACCCTTTTTTGGTATTTGTCTTGGGATGCAGATGGCGGTGATCGAGTATGCCAGAAATGTCCTGGGGTTGAAGGACGCGCATTCCACGGAGATGAATGTGCATACGCCTCATCCGGTGATCGACCTGATGGAGGAGCAGAAGAAGGTTACCACCAAGGGCGGGACCATGCGGCTGGGTTCATATCCCTGTGCCTTGAAGGAAGGGTCGCTAGCCAGCCGGATCTATGACGGGAGGGCGGAGATCACCGAACGGCACCGTCATCGTTGGGAACTGAATAATGGTTATCTGCAGCAATTCGAGCAGTCGGGTCTGATCCCCAGCGGGAACAATCCGGAAAGCGGGCTGATAGAGATCGTCGAGTTGTCCACTCATACTCATCCTTTCTTTTTTGGAGTGCAATACCATCCGGAGCTGAAGAGCACGGTTGAGAGTCCCCAGCCGATCTTTGTTCATTTTATCAAGGCTGCCAAGGAGTTTGCCGAAGCCAAAAGTGCGGTTAAGAATCCGTTGTTACAGAGTGAGATGATATAGGAAGATAGCTGTATATTCGCACTTCCTAAAAAAAAGGTAATATGGGAATGGATCGTAATACGATTATCGGCTTTGTGTTGCTTGGGCTTTTGTTATTCGTTTATCTCTATATCAATACCAAGAGCAGTCATGAATTGGAGGCTCAGCGGAAGCATATCGCCGATAGCGTGGCGGTTGTAACCAAGGCGCGTGAGGCTGCGGCCGAGCGGGTGCGGGAAGCGGCTGTGAAGCCGGACAGCAGTACCGTGGCGCCGGCGGTGGTAGATACGACCGGATTTAACCCGGCTTTCAAGGGCACTGAGCAGCTGGTGACGGTAGAGAACGATCTCGTAAAGGTGGTTTTTAGCAATAAGGGTGGTCAGCCCGTGGATGTGGAACTGAAGAAGTTCAAGTCGTATGACAGCACACCGGTGAAGCTGGTAGGACCCAACAGCCGGATCAGTTATCCGATCAATACTGGGTCCGGGGTTGCCGATATCGCGGAATTATATTTCAAGCCCGGGCAGGTGGTCAAGAATGCGGATGGCAGCCAGACGGTGCGTTTCCGGTTGCCGACGCCTGCGGGGGAGGCTATCGAGCATGAGTATACCCTGCCGGCCAACGATTACATGCTGGACTGGAACGTGAACGTGATTAATCCGGAAAAGCTTTTCTCCCAAAATAACTTCAACATTGGCTGGCATATCGAGGCGCAGAGGGCGCAGAACAATATCTCCGAGGAGCGCCGGCTGACCAGTATCGGATTCTACGAGGATAACCGGTTTGACTATATGTCTTCAAAGAACGAGCGGACCTTTGAGAAGCCCGTTGAGTGGGTGTCGGTTTCACAGCAATTTTTCAACACGACGCTGGTCGCCAAGAGCGGGTTTAGCGCGGGCAGCGTTAAATGGCAGCGGGAGACGGCTGATTCTTCCAATATCGTTGCGCGGGGCGAGATAGCGCTGCAGGCAAAGGTTCCGGCCACGGCGAATGCCAATCTGCAGTTGCGGTTGTACTACGGGCCCAATGATTTTTCCATCCTGGACAAGGAAGAGCCGGGGATGACGCATATCATCGACCTGGGACGGGGGATCTATTCCTTTGTCCGGCCGGTGAACGTGTATGTGCTCATGCCGGTGTTCAACTTCTTCAAACGATATATCAGCAGTTTTGGGATTGCGATCCTGTTGCTGACCTTATTTATCCGGTTGTTCACTTCTCCGCTGGTATATAGCAGTTATCTCAGTGGTGCCAAGATGAAGGCATTGCGACCTGAGATCGAGGCCATGAAAAAGAGGGTGGGTGGTGATCAGCAGCAGATGGGAATGGAGCAGATGAAGCTATTCCGGGAGGCCGGTGTCAATCCGTTGGGCGGCTGTATCCCGGCGCTTTTGCAGATCCCGATCTTCTTTGCGTTGTACAGTTTCTTTAGCAGCAATATCGGGCTGCGGGGGGAACATTTTTTGTGGAGCCATGACCTCTCGTCGTTTGACAGCATTTTGCATTTTGGATTTTCGATCCCGGGGTATGGCGATCATGTGAGTCTTTTTGCGCTGTGTGCGGTGGCGACGAGCTTTCTGATCTCGCTTTACGGGATGAGCATGACCCCTGACCAGAGCAATCCGGCCATGAAGTATATGCCTTATATCATGCCGGTGTTCCTGTTGGTTTTCTTCAACCGGCTGGCTTCGGCGCTGACCTGGTATTATACGGTGTCCAACGTGATCACCCTGGCTTTGCAGTTTGTGATCCAGCACTACATCATCGATCATACGAAGATCCTTGCCAAGCTGCAGGAGAACCGGACCAAGCCCAAGACGAAGTCTAAGTGGCAGGAGCGGCTCGAGCAGATGCAGGAGGCGCAGAAAGATGCTCAAAAACGCCCGCAGCCACCCCGGAAATAGGAGTAGGGTCATACTTGGAGGTTTGAGGCGTCTTTCTTATTTTTAATGGATGTTTAATATCTGTCGTAACCCTTTATTTCTGTTATTCCTATGCTTCCTTTTCCAGCCAGCGAGGGCCCAGAAGAGGATCTCCGAACTGACCCTGGTGTATGACTATGCCGTCACCATCGAGGGGGGGAATAAGCTGGAGGGGGTTGGGAATGCCTACCATACCCTCTATATAAAGGGCAACAAGAGCCGGAGCGAGATGACCAATCAGCTCTTTTCTTCCACCTCTATTTTTGACGGAAATACCGGTTTTGGGGTGATCCTCAAGGAAGTAAGTGGGCAGAAGCTGCTTATCCGGATGAACCCGGACAACTGGACGGACCGGAACCGGATGTATGAGGGGATCCATTTTACCAACACCAAAGAAACCAAGATCATTGCGGGATATAACTGTGTCAAGGCTACGGGGCAGACCTCGGCCGGGGCTACGGTGACTGTTTTCTATACCCGGGAGCTCCTCCCGGAAAACAAGTCCTACGACCCGATCTTTACCACGCTTGAGGGGTTGCCGTTGGAGTACGAGCTGACCAATGGGAATGTGAAGATCTCCTACCGTTTTTCCAAAATGAGTCTGAATCCGGTGCCGGCGTCCAAGTTCGATATTCCAAGCGGCGGATACCGCGAGATGAACTATGACGAGAGCAAGAAGATGAATGTGGGGGGATAATTTGCGACTGGGAAAAACTCCGCCTATTTATGGCTGCTCATGTTGATATGCAGGTCCAGTAACTGGAGGCTGCTGTTGCCGGTATTGTGCTGCAGGAAGAGGGAGTTGTTGATCTTGTAGCGATAGGGCATGATATACATGCTATTGCCCTTTTCGTAGGTGATTAACGTGTTGAAAGACACATAGTTGGCCTTCTTTTCGGTGCTCAAGAGGACGCTTCCGCTGAAAGAGGGACCTGCTTTGAGGGTGAAACCGGTGGTCGTGCGGATGGGGGTGAAGTTTGTCTTCAGGGTGGTAGTGGTGTTGGACTTCTTGTCACCGCCGCCGCCTTTACTGGCAAAGGCCAAACCGACCACTGTAACCATGATGGCGCTGACGAGCAATTTGCGCGTCAATTTTCTCCATTCTATAGTAATCGGTTTAAGCATCCTGACACAAATATAGTAAAAAAAATTGGGTATTTTTTAACCGCTTATCACAAAATTTAGTAAACCTTTAACGGGCTGAAGGCGATTTAGTTACAGGTTAGTAAATTTTCTTCTTATAAAGATACGTTAAATGGGCAGGGATGGTTGCCCCAGGAGGCCTGTTTTTATCCTCGCGGAGTGGGGTTTTTGTAAGCGAATTCTATTGACATTTGATAAGAAATAAATTTTTCCGGGAGTAGGCATTTATGCTGTAACTTACGATAACCTTTAACACATGCAAGAGAATCCATACCATCAGGACCGAGAAGAAATGAAGGAATTGTTGAAGCAGTATTCGGATTTGAAAAACGGACGGCAGCATTCCTTTTTGGAAGAGGAGGCATTCGAAAGGATAATCGACTATTTTGATGACACGGAGGATCTGACGCAGGCGATCGAGGCGGTGGAATTAGGTATCGAGCAGTATCCATATTCCTCGGCCTTGCTGGTGAAGAAAGCAGACCTGATGATCGCCACCCGCCGGTATTTTGAAGCCCTTGCCATTCTCGAGCAGGTGGAGTTGTTGGATGGCAGCGATATCAATCTTTACATTCTTAAGACGGACGCTTATCTGGCGCTGGATCAGCCGCAGAAGGCTGCGGCCCTGCTGGAGAGCGCGTTGTTGCATTTCGAGGGCGATGAGCGGGTGGAACTGCTTTTCGAGCTTGCGGATGTGTATGACGATTATGAGGAGTTTGATAAGATATTCGATTGTCTGAAGCTGATCCTGGAGCAGGACCCTTCCAATGAGGAAGCGTTGTACAAGATCTGTTTCTGGACCGATTTTACGGGGCGCAACGAAGAGAGTATCCGGCTGCATCAGCAAATCATCGATGAGAAGCCCTATAATGAATTAGCCTGGTTCAACCTGGCTGCGGCTTTCCAGGGGCTGAAGCTGTATGAGAAGGCTGTTGACGCTTATAAGTATGCGTTGGCGATAGATGAGAAATTCGATTATGCTTACCGGAATATGGGTGATGCCTATATCCGGCTGCGGAAGTACCGGGACGCGATCGAGTCGCTGGAGAAAGTGTTGGAGTTGTCGCGGCCGGAGGATGTGATCTATGAGGCGATCGGGCATTGTTATGACAAGCTGGACAACTATGCGCAGGCCCGGTTCTATTACCGGAAGGCCTCGCATCTCAATCCCGACGACAGCAAGCTGTATTACAAGCTAGCCTGTACCTATATCAACGAGGAGCAATGGGGGCAGGCGGTAAAACAGCTGGAAGCGGCCATGCGGATCCACACCATGCAGCCCGAATATAATCTGGCCATGGGTGAGTGCAAGATGCAGTTGGGAGAGTTTAAAGAGGCTATTCAATATTTCTCCAATGTAGTGCGTATCCGGCCGCGGAATATTTCGAGCTGGGAGGCGCTGATCCGTTGTTTGTACAATGCCGAGTATTTCGAGGAAGCGCTCGAGCAGGTGGAGTCGGCTATCCGGATCACGGGGGGAAAACCTTTATTTGTCTTTTATCTTTCTGCCGTATACTTTGCCCTTGGCCGCAGCCGGGAGGGACTTTTGCAGCTGGAGAATGCGATGGCGAAGGCGCCGAAGCTGCTAAAAAAATTGCTGGAGTTGAATCCCGTGATCCTTCAGTATCAGCCCGTGGTGGATATCATCGCGCGGTATAAGAAGAATAAATCTTTCTGAGAGGCCATAAGTTTCCTATTTTTGCCGCGGTTGGGAACCGAGCGGAGCCCGGTTCGTACGCGAGGTCCGACCGAGAGTACAGACATTTTGGTATTGCGGCGAAAAATTATTTTTATGCAATTTTTTGCCGCAATCCGAAGTATTTGCGAAGTGAGCAATGACGGGAGGGTTTGCGAAGTAAGCAACGGGGGCCGTGGCTGGTTTCCTGGATTTATGGACTCAATAAAACTATAGGATGAATTTCAAACTTACGCAGATGCCGGAGCGGCTGGAGAAGCCACGGCAGGCCGGGATCACGATGGTAATGGACAAAGGGTTGAGTATCGATGAGGCAAGGAATTTTTTGAGTGTTTCTCATCCCCATGTGGATGTCGTCAAGTTGGGCTTCGGAACCTCTTTCGTGACGCCAAATCTTCGGGAGAAGATCGAGGTGTACCAATCCGCCGGGCTTCCCGTCTATTTTGGCGGTACGCTTTTCGAGGCTTTTCTGATCCGGGGGCAATTCGAAGATTATATAGCCGTCTGCAAGGACTATGGCATCACCCATATGGAGGTGAGCGATGGCAGCATTACGATCCCGCATGCCGAGAAGTGCGGATATATCGAGAAGCTGACCAAGTATGGTACCGTGTTCAGCGAGGTAGGCAGCAAGGATGCGGCTCATATCATTCCGCCTTATAAATGGATCGAGCTGATGTCGGCTGAGCTTAGCGCCGGCGCTTCTTATGTGATCGCCGAAGCGCGGGAGGCGGGTAATGTGGGGATCTATCGCGGCAGCGGCGAGGTGCGGGAAGGTCTTGTTCAGGAGATACTGACGCAGATACCGGCGGAAAAGATCCTGTGGGAGGCACCGCAGAAGGCGCAACAGCTTTATTTTATCGAGCTGATCGGTTGTAATGTCAACCTTGGCAATATAGCACCTACCGAAGTGATCGCGATGGAAGCGATGCGCGTCGGACTACGGGGAGATACTTTTCATATGTTTTTGGATAAAGACAACGCGCGATGAGACGGTACGGGTTGATCGGTTTTCCGCTGACGCATTCATTTTCACAGCGGTATTTTACGGAAAAGTTCGTGCGGGAGGGGATCGTGGATTGCGCCTACCTGAATTTTCCAATACCATCTATCGACGAGTTGCCGGCCGTGCTGGCGGATGCCGAGCTTTGCGGGCTCAATGTCACTATTCCTTATAAAGAGCAGGTGCTTTCGTTTCTGGATGGGCGTGGGCCCGTGGTGGAAGCCATTGGAGCCTGTAATTGCATCAAGATCGATGGAGGCCGGCGTGTGGGGTATAACACCGATGTGGTCGGCTTCGAAAAAGCGTTGCTGCCGAAGCTGGGGAAGCATCACCGGCAGGCGCTGGTCTTGGGGACGGGGGGGGCGGCCAAGGCGGTGGAGTATGTGTTGGGGAACCTGGGGATCGCCTATCGCCTGGTGACGCGGAGGCCGCGGGAAGGTACGAATGATCTTGGCTACGAGGATATCGATGCGGCGATGATGGGCGCATATACGCTGGTGGTGAATACCACGCCGTTGGGGATGTATCCCAATGTGGAGGAGTATCCGGCGCTTCCTTATGCGGCGATCGGGCCGAAGCACTATTTATTCGACCTGGTATATAATCCGGCCAGGACGTTGTTCCTGAAGAAGGGAGAGGAGCGGGGAGCGGTGGTGGAGAATGGACATGCGATGCTGCTCCTGCAGGCGGAGGAGAGCTGGAGGATCTGGCAGGAGCCTACGAAGTAGGCGCGGGCGGTTGACGGAGCTGCGGCTTACTTAAGACAGCAATTTATTCATTACTTCTTTTGGGACGGGGGCGATCTTTTTTGCCTTATAGTCGTAGCATACCATGCCCGTGCGGGCGAAGCTGACGGAGACCCATTTGTCGTTGGCTAATTTTTCCAACTTGTAATACAGATCGAATCCGACACGGGAGAACTCGGCGGCGGCGATGGAGCCGCGGAGGGTTTCGCCATAGAACAGTTCGGCCCTGAATTCGATGGTGACGTCGGCCATGATGAGGCCTACGCCGGCCATGTCCAGTTCCTGATAGCCGTGGTGGCGGAGGAATTGTACCCTTAGTTCGTGAATGAGGGAAAGGACGGAGTCGTTGCCGACATGACCGCCATAGTTAAGATCGGTGATGCGGACCGGGATCTCCGTGGTGAAGGAAAAATGTTCCGGCAGGGTTAATTTGATCCTTGGCATATGCAATCATATTTGGGTTTGAAGGAATGCCACCAGTTGGTCGGCGGCTTTACGGCGGTGGCTGTACCTGTTCTTTTCTTCCAGGGTCATCCGGCCAAAGGAGCGGGTATCGCCTTCGGGGACAAAGATGGGATCGTAGCCAAAGCCATCGTCGCCGTCGGGGGCGGGAAGGATGCGGCCTTCGCAGATGCCTTCGAAGAGATGTTCGGTGTTATTGTAGTTGAGACTGATAACGGTTCGGAAACGGGCGCGCCGATCGGGGTTATCGCCGAGGCCTGTCAGTAATTTTTTGATGTTCTCTTCGAAAGACCGGGTTTCGCCGGCATAGCGGGCGGAGAGGACGCCGGGTTCGCCGCCGAGGGCCATTACTTCGAGGCCGGTGTCTTCGCTGAAGCAGTTGTCGTTGGTGAGTTTATGGATCGTGGAAGATTTTTCCGTCGCGTTTGCTTCGAGGGTATCGTGCGGCTCGGGGATATCGATGTCGATGCCGGCGGCTTTGAGAGAGATGACCTCCAGTTTGTCGCCGATGGCGGACTGGATCTCGATCACTTTATGCTGGTTGTTGGTGGCGAAGATGATGCGGGGTTTGGCAGCCATGGCGAGGGCGTTTTTTATGAATTGCGTTTTTGCGTTTGTATAGGCTTCGCGGTCGTCGGCGTGTTCTGCGGCGAGACCTTTTTTGAGGGCTGCGTATTGGGCGCGCAGGGGTTGGTTCCGGATGAGCAAATTGCGGAAGAGGATCTCCGCTTCTCTTTCTACGCTGTGCGGGAGCATGAGGTGGAGATGGGCTGCGCGTTTTTCGTTTTCTACTTTTATGAGAAGGCGTCGGTAAGGGCGTTGGTCGAGTTCGGGAGGGACGTAGTGCCAGTCTTCGTGCCGGAGGGGTTCCACCAGGGCTTCGATGTTGTCGAAGGAAGGGATGGTGGCCAGCAGATCGATAATGGGTTTAGCCGGCAGGTCGGGAACGGCGGTGCTGCCGATATGTTCGCTATTGGGGATGCCAAGTGTGGACAGCTGGTGCTGCAGGCGGCGGGCCTTCTCCGGCCAGGTGGGGTCGGGGTCTGCGATGCGGATGGGTTCGGTTGCCCATTTGGGGAACGGCGAGCTCATACGTCGAAGAGGGTTTTCAGGCAGACCCAGAGCTTGCTTTTGAGCAGCTTTGCGTCGGCGGTGTTGCCAACCATTTCCTGGAGGGATGGGGCATAGAGATAGGTGCATTGATCATAGGGCTGCAGCTTGAATGTCGGGAAGTTGATGGGCAGGCGGATGGCGGTGGGTTCGATGCCGAACAGGAGGATGCTTGCCGGTTGGAGTTGCTGGCGCAGGGCCGTGACCGAGACGGGTGCGGTATGATGATTGACGATGGCTACGTCGCCGATGTTCATGCGGCAGGCTTCGAGTATTTTGGACAGGAAGCCGAGTTGGTCGTCGGGGAGGAAGGCGGCGGCGGGGGAGTCGACGATGATGGTGACTTTGCGGCGGTGGTTGCCGAGGATCTTGTAGGCGGTGGGTTCGGGTGGTGGCGCGGGTTGCGGGGGAACGGGGGACGACTGTTCGGTGACAGGTTGCGGGGGAACGGGCGATTGCTTTTCGACGATGGGTTGGGGCGTGACGGGGGACGGGTTTGCGGCCGCGGGTTGCGGGGCAGCGGATTGCGGAATGGTGGAACCGGCGGGTGGGACCAGCGCGGCGTCGCTGTACCATTCGGAGATGATAAGCGTTGATAGTGCGATGTTGTTCAAGCTCATATTGCTTCTGTCCTGTTGACTAACAATTGTTAGTTTTTGATTTTGTTCTCACAAAGATTGTTCGTTTCTTTGTGGATACAAAATTTACCTACGTATGATTGCAGCCCTGGACATCCAAGTTACAAAAACGGGGAAAAGTAAAATTAGCGAGATCGATTTTAACAATCTGCCTTTTGGGAGACATTTTACCGATCACATGCTGGAAGTGGATTATGTCGACGGCGAATGGAAGCAGGTGCATATCAGGCCTTACCAGGACCTGAGCCTTTCGCCGGCTTTATCGGCGTTGCATTATGGGCAGTCCATTTTTGAAGGTGTCAAGGCTTATAAGGACCGGGAGGGCAAGCCCTTTATTTTCCGGCCGTACGATAATTACCGCCGCTTCAATACATCGGCGGAACGGATGATGATGCCGACGGTACCGGAGGAGATCTTTATCGAAGGGATGCGGCGGCTGATCGATCTGGAGCAGGAGTGGATCCCGATGAAGAGCGATTATTCGCTTTATATCCGGCCGTTCATGTTTGCGACGGAGGAGGCTATCGGGGTGAAGGCGTCCGATAGTTATAAGTTTATGATCCTGTTGAGTCCCACCGGGCCGTACTATTCGGCGCCGATGCGGATCTATGTCGAGGAGAAGTTTACCCGGGCGGCCAGGGGCGGTTTTGGGTTTGCCAAGGCGGCGGGCAACTATGGCGGCAGTATGCTGGCAACGGCAGTGGCCAAGCAGCGGGGGTATGACCAGGTGTTGTGGACGGATGCGTTCGAGCACAAGTATATCCAGGAGATAGGGACGATGAATGTCTTTTTTGTCATCGGGGATAAGGTGTTGACGCCGGACCTGGAAGCGGGGACGATCCTGGAAGGGGTGACCCGGGACAGTGCGATCGAAGTGTTGCGGGAAGAGGGGTATACGGTGGAGGAAGCGCCGATCCATATCGACGACGTGGTCCGGGCCTACCAGGCGGGGGAGTTGAAGGAGGTGTTCGGGACGGGTACCGCGGCGACCATTTCGATGATCAAAGAGCTTGCTTATGAAGAGTATACGATGAAGTTCGATACGGATAAGTGGGTGGTTGCACCGACGGTGAAGCGGGTGTTGACCGATATCCGGGAAGGGCGCCGGGCGGATTCGCGGGGTTGGATGTTTCCGGTTTAGTGGGAGGCTTGCGGGTTTCCGGGCCGGCCCAGGTGCACAGAAGCAAAAAGATTTGGTTTATAAGACGGGGGAATGTACTTTTGCAATCCCAAAATAAAATAGGTCCAGAATGCCTACGATACAGCAATTAGTTAGAAAAGGAAGAGAGATAATTCGTGCAAAGAGTAAATCCCGGGCTTTGGATGCCTGTCCGCAGCGCCGTGGGGTTTGCACCCGTGTTTACACGACTACTCCCAAGAAGCCGAACTCGGCGCTGCGTAAGGTAGCGAAGGTGCGGTTGACGAACAAGGTGGAGGTGATCGCATATATCCCGGGTGAGGGGCACAATCTCCAGGAGCACTCGATCGTGCTGATCCGTGGCGGTCGTGTAAAGGACCTTCCGGGTGTTCGTTATCATATCGTTCGCGGCAGTTTGGATACGGCCGGTGTAAAGGACCGGAAGAAGAGCCGGAGCAAGTACGGGACGAAGAAGGACAAGCCGGGTGCAAAGGGCGCCGCAGCTAAACCCGCAGGAAAGAAGTAAAAAGTTATTAAACTAAGTATAAGTATAATTCCGTCAAACAATGAGGAAGACGCAACCCAAAAAGATACCGCTGGCCCCCGATGCAAAGTACAACGACATCCTGGTGACCCGTTTTGTGAACAACATCATGTGGCAGGGTAAGAAGAACACCGCCTATACCATTTTCTACGACGCCCTTGACAAGGTTGCTAAGACGACCAATGAGGACGGGTATGATATCTGGAAGCGGGCTTTGTCGAATGTAACCCCGGCCGTCGAGGTTCGCAGCCGGCGGATTGGTGGTGCTACCTTCCAGATCCCTGCGGAGGTTCGCCCGGACCGGAAGATCTCGTTGAGCATGAAATGGCTGATCCGTTACAGCCGCGAGCGTAATGGCCGGAGCATGGCTGAAAAGCTTGCCGGGGAGATCGTTGCAGCCAGCAAGGGTGAGGGTGGTGCATTCAAGAAGAAAGAAGACACGCACCGGATGGCAGAAGCCAATAAGGCCTTTGCGCACTTTAAAGTATAGATTAATAAGAAACAACATATAAAAAGAGGCCTGAACGGCCTCTTTTTTAGTTTAATAAAACGGTCCGGGGGGCCGTCGGCCCAAGGGCCAGACGTCAGCGAAATGAGGGAAAATGCGCGATTTTTGATCCGCGCATATCCCGAATTTTACGTACCTTTGCGCAACTTTTCAATAAATAATATGGCAGACTTAAAATTTCAAAGAAACTTCGGGATTGCGGCTCATATCGACGCCGGGAAAACCACGACCACGGAGCGGATCTTGCGCTACACGGGGATGATTCACAAAATCGGGGAAGTGCATGATGGTGCGGCTACCACCGACTGGATGGAGCAGGAAAAAGAACGGGGGATCACGATCACCTCGGCTGCCGTGAGCTGCCAATGGAACTTCCCTACCGATAAGGGTAAGGTGGATGCCAATACCAAGAAATATTACTTCAACATTATCGATACTCCGGGTCACGTGGACTTCACCGTAGAAGTGGAGCGTAGCATGCGTGTCCTGGACGGGCTGATCGCCCTGTTCTCCGCCGTTGACGGCGTTGAGCCCCAGTCGGAGACGGTTTGGCGTCAGGCCAACCGTTACAAGGTTCCCCGGATCGGTTTTGTCAACAAGATGGACCGGAGCGGTGCCGACTTCCTGATGGTGGTCAACCAGGTTCGCGAAATGCTTGGCGCCAAGGCCGTGCCGCTGCAGTTGCCGATCGGCGCCGAAGATGATTTCAAGGGCGTTGTCGACCTCATCAAAATGAAGGGGATCATCTGGCATATGGAAACGGAAGGGATGACCTTCGACGAGATCCCGGTGCCTGATGACATGATCGAAGAAGCGCTGGAATGGAGAGGGAAACTGGTGGAAGCCGTTGCCGAGTATGACGATACATTGATGGAGAAATTCTTCGAAGACCCCAACAGCATCACGGAAGCGGAAATGCACGAGGCGATCCGCAAGGCTTGCGTCGATCTGAGCATCGTCCCGATGATGTGTGGTTCTTCCTTTAAGAACAAGGGTGTACAGACTGCGCTTGACGCCGTCTGCCGCTATCTGCCTTCTCCGCTGGATATTGAAGATACGGTGGGTACGGACCCCAATACGGGTGAGACGATCACGCGTAAGGCCAATGCGAAGGAACCCTTTGCGGCGCTTGCCTTCAAGATCATGACCGACCCCTTTGTGGGCCGTCTGGCCTTCTTCCGCTGCTATAGCGGTCATCTGGATGCCGGCAGCTATGTCCTGAATGTACGGAGCGGTAAGAAAGAGCGGATCAGCCGGATCATGAAGATGTTTGCCAACAAGCAGAACCCGATCGACTTCATCGAAGCCGGTGATATCGGGGCGGCGGTTGGTTTCAAGGAAATCAAGACCGGGGACACGCTTTGTGACGAAGATCATCCGATCACGCTTGAAAATATGTTTATTCCCGAGCCGGTGATCGCCATCGCCGTCGAGCCGAAGACACAGGTCGACGTCGACAAGATGGGTATTGCCATCTCGAAGCTGGTGGAAGAAGACCCCACGCTGCGTGTCAACACCGATGAGGATACGGGTCAGACCATTCTTCGCGGGATGGGTGAGTTGCACCTCGAGATCATCATCGACCGCATGCGTCGTGAATTCAAGGTCGAAGTGAACCAGGGCGCTCCCCAGGTGGCCTATAAGGAAGCATTCCATAACACCATCGAACACCGGGAGGTACTGAAGAAGCAAACCGGTGGCCGTGGTAAGTTTGCCGATATCCAGTTCGCGATCGGACCGGCGGACCAGGAATGGCTGAAAGAAAATGAAGGCAAGCACTTCCAATTCGTCAACGATATCTTTGGCGGTTCGATCCCCAAGGAATTTATTCCCGCCATTTCGAAGGGGTTCGAGACCTCGATGACGACGGGCGTACTGGCAGGCTATCCGATGCAGAAT
>NZ_DASYCH010000049.1:0-77847 GCF_036500295.1 Puia sp.
ATGGACGCCAAAGTAACCCTCAGTTTCGATAAAGCGGTCATTAGCCATGCTAAGGAGTATGCCGCCAAACAGAATATCAGTCTTTCCCGGCTGGTAGAGATCCTTCTTAGAAGGACAACAGTGGAACAGTATAGTTCGCTGGAAGATATTCCCATTGCCAGTTGGGTGCGGGAAATATCCCAGGGGACGATCGATTATCGCACCCGTCCCAGAAGCCGAAAGGACATCAAAGACGAATTCTTCTCCTCCAAAAAATGAAATTCTTCGTAGACGCAAATATCCTGGTCGCCACGATAAACGGGGAGTACCCGCTCTATCATTACACAGCCCGCATCCTCGGCCTGGCAGATCAAAAAGGTTTCCAGATCTACACCACACCCGTATGTCTGGCCATAGCCTTTTATTTCGCTGAAAAAAGATACGGGACGGCATCGGCCAAAAAAAGACTGCATACACTGTCCTTGCATGTAGACATCGCCGCGACGACCGAAGAAACGGTTCATTCCGCCTTTGCCGATCCCGCCGTTCTGGATCTGGAGGACGGCCTGGAATACTTCGCCGCCCTCAAAGCCGGCTGCACCTGCATCGTCACCGAAGACAAAAATGATTTTCACTTCTCAAAGATCGAAGTATTGTCGGCCGCAGAATTCGTGGAACGCTACATCCTCGCACACCGCTTCTAACCGACTACCCCCGCCTCTTGCCCCCCAGATACTTCTGCCGGATCACATCCTGAACCGGAACATCCTCCATCTTGCTCTCCAACCAGGAAATAATATCCAGATACACAAACGCCCGGGTCTCAAACCGGTTCTTCTCATATGTTTTCAGCTTCTCCAACAACTTAGCAAACTCCGGCTTCAATTGTCCCGGCTTGAGATTGAATGACTTACGCAAAAAACGGAAGATTTCCTCCTCCACAAGACTAAGGTTCTCCATCTTCGCCATGAACCGGTACACCGACTTGGTCAGATACTCCAGCAACCCGAAATTCGCCAGCTCATAATGCGCGATCAAATGCAACAACCTCGAATAACACTGCAGATCGGTCCGCAAGTCCACCCGCCAGTTGATGATCTTATTCAAATAGTCGATGGTCTTCCCATAATCCCCGCTCCCAAAATAAAGACAGGCGATCTTATAGTAGAACACCAGGATCCGGTGCCGGTCCAGATAGATCCAATACTCCTTCAGCTTCTCCTCTATATAAGGCACAAGCGACAAACCCTCCGTAAACGTCCCGTAAATAAAATGCTGGTTAAGCTTCGAGATATATAAATAAACAAAGGTCTGGATGCGGTTGTTCACGTTATTCCTCACGATATCCGACTCGGAAAATGCCTCGAACTGCTTTAGCGTCTCTTCGAATTTCTGATCATTCAGCAGATCAAAATGCGCCCCCAGCAGATTATGCATGCCTTTTATATAATGCGAGGTCTCGATCGGCAGCATAAAAGGCTCCTTCTCGAAAAGATCCACCCATTTCTGCGTATACCGGTAATACAACAGGAAATCCTGCCGGATAAATGTATACCAGCAAAAGCTCTGAAACAGGTAGAGCTGCGCATAAAATCCCTGACACTGACTCAGGTCGGCCGGCAGGTTCCGCTCAAAGAATTCCTGCACCGCAGCCTCATCCTTCTCATTCCTCGCCACCCCATTGCGGATATACCAGCTATACAGCTCCAGCGAAAGATTGGAAAGCCGGCTGATCAGCAACAAATGATCGTTCACGACATTCACCTCCGTAGCCAGCTGGTCGGCCCGGTCCTGCATGCTTCGCGTGATATGCAACCCCTCGATCGTCTTCTCAAAGAAAAGAACCTGTAACAGGAACGTCTCCTGGTTATGCGCACGCGCATTCTCCTTTATCTTGTCCAGCGTGCGCAGACTCTGCAGGTAAAGCCCCTTGTTATATAGGATACGCGCGAAATCAAGCTGCTCATGTAGCTGAATATCAATGTTTTCCTCCTGCCTGATAAGCCGCAGGCTGGATAGGATCTCCCGGTATAGATATGCCTTGGCGTTGGATAGCTGCTGCTTGCGCAGATTTTTGTTTTTATTTAACAATTGAGCCTCGTCATATTCATCCATTTTATCCATAGCATCAAACAATTGGATGCTTTTCAGGTCCTCACTGCCGGAATTCCGCTTGATATAAAGCTTAAAATTCCGCTTCTCGGACTTTTCCAGAGATTTTATGAGTTGGAACAAGGCGTCGGAAGATCGGTTGGGCATCGTATTTTAAAATTGTAAGATTCGCTATAGGAGCGGGTTTCAGGCGATTTATGCCCCATTAAGGTGCGTAAAACACTACTGATTATGATTTTAGAGCAAAATTAAACAAAGCTAAATTTATACATTCCAAAATTACTCTCTAATGTCCGACCAAAAAATCTTCATCTTCGACACTACCCTGCGCGACGGCGAACAGGTACCCGGTTGCAAGCTCAACACAAAGGAAAAGATCGAACTGGCCCTCCAACTCGAGACTCTTGGCGTCGATATCATCGAAGCCGGCTTCCCGATCTCCAGCCCCGGAGACTTCAGCTCCGTGGAAGAGATCTCAAAGATCATAAAGACAGCCACCGTCTGCGGTCTTAGCCGCGCCGTGCAAAAAGATATCGAAACGGCCGCCGCGGCGCTTAAGCACGCCCGCCGGCCCCGCATCCACACCGGCATCGGAACATCCGATTCCCATATAAAAGGCAAATTCAACTCAAACCGCGAAGACATCCTCCAACGCGCCGTCCAGGCGGTAAAATGGGCAAAGAATTTCGTCGACGACGTCGAATTCTACGCCGAAGATGCCGGTCGTACAGATAACGACTACCTCGCTCGCGTAATAGAGGCTGTTATTGCCGCCGGAGCGACGGTGGTCAATATCCCCGATACCACCGGTTACTGCCTCCCTGATCAATACGGCGAAAAGATCGCCTGGCTCGTCAACCACGTGCCCAATATCGACAAAGCAGTCATCTCCTGCCACTGCCATAATGACCTCGGCCTCGCCACCGCCAACTCCATCGCCGGCGTCCGCGCAGGCGCCCGCCAGATCGAATGCACCATCAACGGCCTCGGCGAACGCGCCGGCAACACCTCCCTCGAAGAAGTGGTCATGGTCATCCAACAACACAAACACCTCGGTTTCTATACCGGTATCAACTCAAAAGCACTGAACCCCATGAGCCAGCTCGTCTCCGACACGATGCGCATGCCGGTCCAGCCAAATAAAGCCATCGTAGGCGCCAACGCCTTCTCCCACTCCTCCGGTATCCACCAGGACGGGTTCCTGAAAGACGCCTCCACCTACGAGATCATCAACCCCGAAGAGGTCGGCGCCGAAGGTTCCCGCATCGTCCTCACCGCCCGCAGCGGCAGAAGCGCCCTCGCCTTCCGCCTCCACAAGATCGGCTACTCCTTCACCCGCAACGACATCGACACCCTCTACGATCGCTTCCTCCAGATCGCCGACAACCGCAAAGAAGTAGTGGAAGAAGATCTTCATCAATTAGCAAAATCCTATCAGGCCGTACTCGCATAAAAACCCGCAAATGCCAAAAACATTATTCGAAAAGATCTGGGACCGTCACGTCGTTAAAACCATCGCCGGCGGCCCTTCCGTGATTTATGTCGACAAACACTTCATCCACGAGGTCACCAGCCCCCAGGCGTTCAAAGGCCTCGAAAAACGCGGCGTCGAAGTCTTCCGCCCCAAACAGATCGTCGCCACCGCCGATCACAACGTCCCCACCCTCGACCAACACCTCCCCATAAAAGAAGAACTGTCCCGCATCCAGGTACAGGCGCTCGTGGAGAACACAAAAAAACATCATATCGAATTATATGGCCTCGGACACCCCTATCAGGGCATCGTCCACGTCATCGGACCCGAACTCGGCGTCACCCAGCCCGGCATGACCATCGTCTGCGGTGACAGCCACACCTCCACACACGGCGCCTTCGGCGCCATCGCGTTCGGCATCGGCACCAGCGAAGTGGAAATGGTCATGGCCACCCAATGCCTGCTCCAAAGCAAACCGAAATTGATGCGGATAAACGTCGAAGGAACGCTTAACAAAGGCGTCATCTCCAAAGACATCATCCTCTACATCATCGCGCAGATCTCCGCCAGCGGCGCCACCGGCTACTTCGTCGAATACGCCGGCTCCGCCATCCGCAGCCTCTCGATGGAAGGCCGCATGACCATCTGCAACATGAGCATCGAAATGGGCGCCCGCGGCGGCATGATCGCCCCCGACCAAACCACCTTCGACTACTTACAAGGCCGCGAATTCGCCCCCAAAGGCGCCGACTGGGACAGGAAGCTCGCCGCATGGAAACAACTGTACTCCGATGAAGGCGCGAAATTCGATAAAGAGATCACCATCGACGCCGCCGGTATCGAACCCATGATCACCTACGGCACAAACCCGGGAATGGGCGTCTCCGTCAACGGTAAGATCCCCGCCGGCGCCGACCCCAAATCCCTCGCCTATATGGGCCTTCAGGCCGGAACAGCGATAAAAGGCAGGAAAGTGGACTATGTCTTCATCGGCAGTTGCACCAACTCCCGCATCGAAGACCTCCGCCTCGTCGCCTCCTTCGTAAAAGGCAGAAAAAAAGCCGCCAACGTAGAGGTATGGGTCGTACCCGGAAGCAAACAGGTCGAACAGCAGGCCATCAAAGAAGGCATCGACAAAGTCTTCGCCGAAGCCGGCTTCCTGCTCCGCCAACCCGGCTGCTCCGCCTGCCTCGGGATGAACGAAGACAAGATCCCCGCAGGAAAATATTGCATCTCTACCTCCAATCGCAACTTCGAAGGCCGCCAGGGCCCCAACGCCCGGACCCTCCTCGCCAGCCCGCTGACGGCCGCCGTAGCCGCCATCACCGGCGAAGTCGCCGATATCCGCGAGTGGATCGGAGATCCACTGGCCGAAGGCCAATAATTAGCGAAAGGGACCTTCGGTCCCAAAATAAAACAAGTAGCCATCATGTCAAAGTCAATAAATAAAATATCCAGCACCACCGTTCCGATCCACCTCGAGAACATCGACACCGACCAGATCATCCCGGCCCGCTTCCTCAAAGCAACCACCCGCGATGGCTTCGGCGACAACCTCTTCCGCGACTGGCGCTATAACAGCGACAACACCCCAAAAAAAGACTTCATCCTCAACAACCCTACCTATAGCGGAAAGATCCTCGTCGCCGGCAAGAACTTCGGCTGCGGCTCCAGCCGCGAACACGCCGCCTGGGCCATCAAAGACGCCGGGTTCGATGTCGTCGTCAGCAGCTTCTTCGCGGACATCTTCCAAAACAACGCGCTGAACAATTTCCTCCTGCCCGTTATCGTCAGCGACGAATTCCTGCAGGATATCTTCACAGCCATCGAAAAAGATCCAAAGACAACACTGTCCATCGACCTCGGGGAACAAACGATCACCCTCGGCGGCAAAGCGGAACATTTCGAGATCAACAATTATAAGAAGACATGCCTGCTCAACGGCTATGACGACATCGATTTCCTGTTGAGCATCAAACCGGAAATAGAAGAATTCGAACGAAAACAGGAAGCCATATAAATAGAATTATACCCTTACCCAACAATAAAATCTATGCAAAAGAACATCGTAGTCATCGAAGGTGACGGCATCGGACCCGAAGTAACCCGCCAGGCAATAAAGGTCCTCAACGCCGTAGCCGAGCAGGGTGGTCATGAATTCAACTACACCTACCACCTGATGGGCGCATGCGCGATCGATAAGACCGGCAACCCGCTGCCCGACGAGACCATCGAAGCCGCACTCAACAGCGACGCGATCCTCTTCGGCGCAATCGGCCATCCCAAATATGATAACGACCCCACCGCAAAAGTCCGCCCCGAACAGGGCCTGCTCAAACTGCGGAAATCCTTGCAGCTGTTCGCCAATATCCGCCCGGTGACCACCTACCCCTCCCTCCAGCATCTTTCGCCCTTAAAAGCAAAGATCCTAGAGAACGTCGATTTCGTCATCTTCCGCGAACTCACGGGCGGCATCTACTTCGGAAAAAAAGAAATCAACGCCGAAGCCACCAGGGCAAGCGATGACTGCGTCTATACCCGCGACGAGATCGAACGCATCGCCCACCTCGCCTTTAAGCAGGCTCAACAACGCCGCAAGAAACTGACCCTCGTCGACAAAGCCAATGTCCTCGAAACCTCCCGGCTCTGGCGCAAGGTCGTCCAGGAGATCGCCGGCAGCTATCCCGATGTAAAAGTGGATTTCCTCTTCGTCGACAACGCGGCCATGCAGATCATCCTCAACCCAAAACAATTCGACGTCGTTCTCACCGAAAATATGTTCGGCGATATCATCAGCGACGAAGCCAGCGTCATCAGCGGCAGCCTGGGCCTCCTGCCCTCCGCCTCCGTCGGCAAAGGCTCGGCCCTCTTCGAACCCATCCATGGCAGCTACCCCCAGGCAGCCGGCAAAGACATCGCCAACCCCCTGGGCAGCATCCTCTCCGCAGCGATGATGCTGGATCACTTCGGCCTGCAAATCGAAGCAAACAGAGTGCGGGAAGCCACTAACTGGACCCTGCAGAATGGCTTCGTTACAAAAGATATCGATCCTATCAATTTCTATTTCACGTCCACCATTGGCGAACTCATCAGCGACTACGTCAGCGGCAAGACTCCCGGAGACATCCATCGGGATAATATCGAGTTGAGAAAATCGACGATTATATAGCAGACCACAAAAAGTTCTTTGTTTTTTCAAAAGGCGGACGTACATTCGTAGCATGAAAATGCTCTCCTTAATAATTATCGTGGTGGTGATTATTATTCCTGCGACACAGGGAGGAGGGTGGTAATTGTAACTACGATTGATCAAAATACCAGCGGCCCGCCTCCCAAAGGCGGGCCGCTTTTTTTTATTGATACAGGCCCGAAAAACAAGCATATGGCAAACTATTATAACGAAAACACAGTCCTCTGGCTCGACGGCTCCATCCAGAAAGCCGCCGAAACAAAGACCGACCTCTACGGCCAGTCCCTGCATTACGGCTACTCCGTATTCGAAGGCATCCGCTCCTATCGCACCGCCGCGGGAAAAACAAAGATCTTCAAAGCCGTCGAACACTTCGACCGCCTTCAACGATCCGCCGCCGCCCTCAACATGCCCTACCGCTATACCACGGCGGAATTGATCGCGGCCTCCTACAACATCCTCGAACGCAACAACCTCCAGGACGCCTATATCCGCCCCGTCGTATACGGACCGGCAAACATGTCCTTCAACCCCAACACCGAATCCTTCACCGTCATCGAAACCTGGGAAATGGCGCCCTTCCTCGGCGAGAAATTGCTCAGGGTAATGACGTCCTCCTTCCAGCGTCCAAACCCGAAAGGATTCAAAATAGAAGCAAAAGCCGCCGGCCACTACGTCAACTCCATCATGGCCAGCCATGAAGCAAAAGGCAAAGGCTTCGACGAAGCCCTCCTCACCGACATGAACGATCACATCGCCGAAGGACCCGGCGCCAATATGTTCTTCGAAAAGAACGGTAAACTCTATACCCCCGCCACCGGCAACATCCTGCCCGGCATCACCCGCGCCACCGTCCTCGAACTTTGCGCAGAACTAAACATCCCCGTCGAACAGGGCCAGTACACCCTCGCCGATCTCAAAAAGGCCGACGCCGCCTTCTTCTGCGGCACCGCCGCCGAGGTCATCGGCTGGAACTCGATCGACGACTATACCTTCCCCCAACCCTGGAGGGAGACCAATAGCAGAAAGATCCAACAGACATATAAAGACAAGGTCATCGAAGATGCCGGAAATGCGCTTCACGGAAAAATAGCGCATTCCCGGCATAGCACTAACGTCTGACCTTCGGTCGAACCGCTTCCAGCGGTTCCTCATAACCCGCACTCGAAACGATCTAACGGAAGATATGGCAACGATACTAAATAAATACAGCAAGACACTCACTCAGGACATTACGCAACCCGGCGCACAGGCAATGCTGTACGGCCTCGGACTGACAGACAACGATCTCGCAAAAGCCCAGGTCGGCATCGCCTCCATGGGCTATGACGGCAACACCTGCAACATGCACCTCAACGATCTTGCCCAACTCGTAAAGAAAGGAACCTGGGAAAAAGATCTCGTCGGCTTTATATTCAATACCATCGGCGTCAGCGACGGCATGGCCAACGGCACCGACGGTATGCGCTATTCCCTCGTCAGCCGCGACGTCATCGCCGACTCCATCGAAGCCATCTGCGGCGCACAATATTATGACGGCATCATCGCCCTCCCCGGCTGCGACAAGAACATGCCCGGCTGTATCATCGCCATGGGCCGGCTAAACCGCCCATCCATCATGGTCTACGGCGGCACCATCGCCCCCGGTCACTACAAAGGTCAGGACCTCAACATCGTCTCCGCCTTCGAAGCGCTCGGTCAAAACATCGCCGGCACCCTCAGCGATGCCGACTTCAAAGGCATTGTCCGCAATTCCTGCCCCGGCGCCGGCGCCTGTGGCGGCATGTATACCGCCAACAC
Organism: Puia sp.; assembly: GCF_036500295.1. NCBI lineage: Bacteria > Pseudomonadati > Bacteroidota > Chitinophagia > Chitinophagales > Chitinophagaceae > Puia > Puia sp. The sequence goes on from NZ_DASYCH010000049.1 coordinate 8,556, forward strand.
CATGGCCGCCGCCATCGAAGCCCTCGGCATGAGCCTGCCCTACTCCTCCTCCAACCCCGCCCTTAGCCAGGAGAAAAAAGACGAATGCCTCGCCGCCGGAGCCGCCATCCGCCTCCTGCTGGAAAGAGATATAAAGCCAAAGGACATCATGACCCGTAAAGCGTTCGACAACGCCATCACGACCATCATGGTCCTCGGCGGCAGCACAAACGCCGTCCTCCATCTCATCGCCATGGCTAAAAGCGTCGACGTCCCCCTCACCCAGGACGACTTCCAGGCCATCAGCAACCGCATCCCGGTACTGGCCGACTTCAAACCCAGCGGCAAATACCTCATGCAAGACCTGCACGAACACGGCGGCATCCCCGCAGTGATGAAATACCTCCTCGAAAAAGGACTTCTCCATGGCGATTGCCTCACCGTCACCGGCAAAACCCTCACGGAGAACCTCGCGCATCTCCCTTCCCTCGACTTCAAAAAACAGGATATCATCAAGCCCTTGGAAACGCCCATCAAAGCCACCGGTCACCTCCAGATCCTCTACGGCAACCTGGCCGAAGGCGGCAGCGTGGCAAAGATCAGCGGGAAGGAAGGCGAACGCTTTGAAGGCACCGCCCGCGTCTTCGACGGCGAACACGATCTCATCAATGGCATCAACACCGGCAAGATAAAAGCCGGCGACGTCGTCGTCATCCGCTATGTCGGCCCGGTCGGCGCACCCGGCATGCCCGAAATGCTGAAACCCACCGGAGCGCTGATCGGTGCAGGCCTCGGCAAAAGCGTCGCCCTCATCACCGACGGCCGCTTCAGCGGCGGAACCCACGGCTTCGTAGTCGGTCACATCACCCCCGAAGCCCATAAAGGCGGCGCCATCGCCCTCGTAAAAGACGACGATCTCATCGAGCTCGACGCAAAAAAGAATACCATCACGCTAAAGATAAGTCCCGAAGAACTCGCCAAAAGAAAGGCAGCCTGGAAACAACCGCCGCTGAAGGCGACAAAGGGTCTCTTATATAAATACGCAAAACAAGTAAAAAACGCGGCAGAAGGCTGCGTTACTGACGAACAATGATTTTTCGCCGGGAGGTACCGCAAAAATACCCCCCGGCTCAAAACCGCTAATAATTGGCCTTCGGCCAGCGGACCCGTGGTCCGCTTAAATTTAAAAAGAATAGTATGAGCAACACAACCGCAACTCCCAAAACAGCCACCCCTCCCAAGTCAAAAGCCGCAAAAAAGCCGGCCTCGGTGGTGCGGGAGTTGACCGGCTCCGCCGCCGTCCTCGAAGCATTCCTGGAAGAAGATGTCGACATCATCTTCGGTTACCCCGGTGGCGCGATCATGCCGATCTATGACGCACTCTATGACTACCGCGACAAGTTGGAACATATCCTCGTTCGCCACGAACAGGGCGCCATCCACGCCGCCCAGGGTTATGCCCGCACCTCCGGCCGTACCGGCGTCGTCTTCGCCACCAGCGGTCCCGGCGCTACCAACCTCGTCACCGGTCTGGCCGACGCGATGATCGACAGCACGCCTGTCGTATGCATCACCGGCCAGGTATTCGCCCACCTGCTCGGGACCGACGCCTTCCAGGAAACGGACGTGATCAACATCACCACCCCCGTCACCAAATGGAACTACCAGGTCACCGATGCCACCGAGATCCCCGCGGCACTCGCAAAAGCCTTCTACATCGCCGCCAGCGGCCGCCCCGGACCCGTACTCATCGACATCACCAAAAACGCCCAGGTACAAAAATTCAACTACGAAGGCTACACCAAATGCGAACACGTTCGCAGCTATCGCCCCAAGCCCATCGTCAGAAAAGAATATATCGCAAAGGCCGCGGAACTCATCAACGAGGCAAAAAAACCCTTCATCGTCTTCGGCCAGGGCGTCATCCTCGGCAACGCGGAAGAAGAATTCAAAGCCTTCATCGAAAAAAGCGGTATCCCAGCCGCCTGGACCCTCCTCGGCCTGAGCGCCCTGCCCACCGACCATCCTCTCAACGTAGGAATGCTGGGCATGCATGGCAACTACGGCCCCAACGTGCTTACCAACGACTGCGACGTCCTCATCGCCATCGGAATGCGGTTTGACGACCGCGTAACAGGCCGCCTCGACAAATATGCCAAACAGGCCAGGATCGTCCACCTCGACATCGACCCGGCCGAGATCGATAAGAACGTCAAAAGCACCGTACCCGTCTGGGGCGATTGCAAAGAGACCCTGCCCCTCCTCACGGAGCTGGTCCACCGCAAAACGCACCCCGAATGGCACCAGCGCTTTAAGGACTACTACAAACAGGAACAGGAAGCCGTCATCCACGACGAGTTGAATCCCACCACGGATGAAATGACCATGGGCGAAGTGCTGAAAGGGCTCAACGAACTCACCGGCGGCGACGCGGTCATCGTCACCGACGTCGGCCAGCACCAGATGGTAGCCAGCCGCTATGCCCACTTCAGCCAATCCCGCAGCAACGTCACCTCCGGCGGCCTCGGAACCATGGGCTTCGGCCTGCCCGCAGCCATCGGCGCAAAATACGGCGCCCCCGACCGCACGGTCGTCGCCATCATCGGCGACGGCGGCTTCCAGATGACCCTGCAGGAACTTGGCACCATCATGCAATTCGGCGCTGAAGTGAAGATCCTCATCCTCAACAACCGCTTCCTCGGCATGGTCCGCCAATGGCAACAGCTCTTCAACGATAAACGCTATTCCTTCGTCGACATCACCAGCCCGGACTTCGTCACCCTGGCAAAGGCTTATCACATCGAAGGCAACAGCATCAGCAATCGAAAAGACCTGAATGCCGCCCTGAAAACCATGCTCGACCACAAAGGCTCCTATCTCCTCGAGGTGTTCACCGGAAAAGAGAACAACGTCTTCCCGATGGTCCCCCAGGGTTGCAGCGTAAGCGAGATCAGACTTAAATAGAAAACCTACGATCATGAACAAACAGGAATATACCATCACCGTCTATACGGAAAACCAGATCGGCCTCATCAACCGCATCGCCATCCTCTTCTCCCGCAGGAAGATCAACATCGAAAGCCTCAACACCTCCCCCTCGGAAGTGGAAGGCATCCATCGCTTCACCATCGTCATCAACGAAACCGAAGAGGTTGTCCGCAAACTCTGCCGGCAGCTGGAAAAACAGGTGGAGATCCTGAAAGCTTATTATAATACCAACGAAGAGATCATCTGGCAGGAACTGGCCCTCTACAAAGTCTCCACCGACGAGATCGCCGAAAAAGTAAAGGTCGAACGCCTGCTCCGCGAATATGGCGCCCGCGCCGTAGTGATCCGCAAAGACTACACCGTCTTCGAAACAACCGGCCAGCGCGAAGAGACCGACAAACTGGTCGAGGTCCTCGCCCCGCTCGGCCTCATCGAATTCGTCCGCAGCGCCCGCGTCGCCATCATCAAGAACAGCAAAGGCTTCCACGAGAAGCTCAAAGAATTCGAACTCACCGAACCCGGCGAAGAGGTCGTCGAGAACGAATATCTCAATGACCAGGATAAAGTATTTAGCATGTAGAACAGGCCGGAGGCCTCCAAAAACAGTCACTAAAAAAAATAAATAAACACTCACCATGGCAAAACTAAATTTCGGCGGCGTGGAAGAAAACGTGATCACCCGCGAAGAATTCCCTCTCGCCAAAGCACAGCAGACACTGAAAAATGAAGTGGTAGCCGTCATCGGCTACGGCGTACAGGGCCCGGGCCAGGCGCTGAATCAAAAGGATAACGGCATCAATGTCATAGTCGGTCAACGTAAGAACTCAAAAACCTGGGATAAAGCCGTCCGCGACGGATTCGTCCCCGGCCAAACCCTCTTCGAGATCGAAGAAGCACTCGAAAAAGGCACCATCATCTGCTACCTGCTCAGCGACGCCGCCCAGATCGCCCTGTGGCCAACGGTGAAAAAACACCTCACCCCCGGCAAAGCCCTCTATTTCTCCCATGGCTTCGGCATCACCTTTAACAACCAGACCGGCATCAATCCCCCCAAAGACGTTGACGTATTCCTCGTCGCCCCCAAAGGCTCCGGCACCTCCCTGCGCCGCATGTTCCTCCAGGGCCGCGGACTCAACAGCAGCTACGCCATCTTCCAGGATGCCACCGGCCGCGCAAAAGACCGCGTCACCGCCCTCGGAATCGCCGTAGGCAGCGGCTATCTATTCGAAACAGACTTCAGAAAAGAAGTATACAGCGATCTCACCGGCGAAAGAGGAACCCTGATGGGCGCCATCCAGGGCATCTTCGCCGCCCAATACGAAGTGCTCCGCAAGAAGGGCCACACCCCCTCCGAAGCCTTCAACGAAACCGTCGAAGAACTCACCCAGTCCCTGATGCCCCTCGTCGCAGAAAACGGCATGGACTGGATGTACGCCAACTGCTCCACCACCGCACAACGCGGCGCCCTCGACTGGTGGAAAAAATTCCGCGACGCTACCCTGCCCGTATTCAACGACCTGTATGAAAGCGTAGCCGCAGGCAAAGAATCCCAACGCAGCATCGACTCCAACAGCCAACCCGACTACCGCGAAAAACTGGACGCCGAACTGAAAGAACTCCGCGAAAGCGAACTCTGGCAGGCCGGCAAAACAGTTCGCAGCCTCCGTCCGGAAAATCAACCCGCAAAATCAAGCAAAAGTGAAGCAGTCGCATAATTCCATAGAGACTTCCAGCCCCGCCAGGGGTTGGAAGTTAGATTTCCAGGCCGCCGCAAAGCGGCTCAGCAAGGTCGTCCACCGTACCCCCCTGTCCTATAGCCACACCCTCTCCAAAAAATATGGGTGCGAGGTCTTCCTCAAACGCGAAGACCTCCAGATCGTCCGGTCCTACAAACTCCGCGGCGCCTTTAATATGATGGTCAGCCTGCCCACCGAACAGCTCAAAAATGGCGTCGTCTGCGCCAGCGCCGGCAACCACGCCCAGGGCTTCGCCTACTCCTGCAGAAAACTCGGCGTAAAAGGCGTGGTGTTCATGCCCATCATCACCCCGAGACAAAAGGTCAACCAGACCCGCATGTTCGGCGAAGACTATATCGAGATCGTCCTCACCGGCGACACCTTCGACGACTGCGCCGTCGCAGCCCGTAAATACACCGAAGAAAAAGCGATGACCTTTATCCCCCCCTTCGAAGACCTCCGCATCATCGAAGGCCAAAGCACCGTCGCCGTGGAGATCCTCGAAGACTTCACCTCGGACCGCAACCCCGGCATCGACTATCTCTTCGTACCCGTCGGCGGCGGCGGTCTCGCCTCCGGCACCGGCGCCTACTTTAAGACCTATTCGCCCAACACAAAGGTCATCGGCCTCGAACCCGAAGGCGCCCCCTCCATGGTCGAAGCATTTAAAGCCGGTCACCCCGTTACCCTCGACAACATCGATCGCTTCGTGGACGGCGCCGCCGTAAAACGCGTCGGCGAACTCACCTACCGCATCTGCCGCGAAGTCCTCGACGAAATGACCACCGTACCCGAAGGCCGCATCTGCTCCACCATCCTGCAACTCTACAACGAGAACGCCATCGTCGTCGAACCCGCAGGCGCCCTCAGCATCGCCGCCCTCGATGACTTCGCCGACGCCATAAAAGGGAAGACCGTCGTCTGCGTCGTCAGCGGCAGCAACAACGACATCGATCGCATGCAGGAGATAAAAGAACGATCCCTGCAATACGAAGGACTGAAACACTACTTCCTCGTCACCTTCGCTCAACGCCCCGGCGCACTCAAAGAATTCGTAAACCATGTCCTCGGACCAAACGATGACATCACCCGTTTCGAATACATGCAGAAACACAACAAAGAGACCGGCCCCGCACTGGTCGGCATCGAACTCTCTTCGAAAGAAGATTACGAAACCCTGATGACAAACTTGAGAAGATACAATATCAATTACACCGAACTCAACAAAGACAATACCCTGTTTAGCTACCTTGTCTAACGACCCGCCAACGATCCGTCCTGTGAATAATCCACCGGCTATGTGGACAAATAAAAATTCATGTTTTTTGATTTTTTACGTATTTTTAGCCAGATGATCGACGCTAATGCCATAAGAAATTCTAAGGAATTACCACAATTTTTGAAAAACGTCTAATCTTGCTAGCAAAAATGATCAAAGAAGGATTATACTCTCCTGAATTTGAACGCGATGCGTGTGGCATTGGCTTTGTCGCCAACATCAAAAGCAACAAGTCCCATCAGATCGTCTCCGACGCTCTGACCATCCTCGAGAACATGGAACACCGCGGAGCCTGCGGTTGTGAGAACAACACCGGCGACGGCGCCGGCATCATGATCCAGACTCCTCATGAGTTCTTCTTCGACGAATGCATCCGTCTGGGCATCCACCTGCCCGCCTACAGTAAATACGGCGTCGGCATGCTCTTCTTCCCCCGCGACATCCGCCTCAAAGAAGAATGCCGCGACATCTTCGCACGCAGCGCCGAAAAACTCGGCCTCGAGATCCTCGGCTTCCGCAAAGTCCCGGTCAACCCCGACGGCATCGGCCCCACTGCCCTCTCCGTCGAACCGGAAATGGAACAGGTGTTCATCGCCTGCCCCGACCATCTCAAACAGCCCGACGACTTCGAACGCAAGCTGTTCCTGCTGCGCAACTACGCCAGCAACACGATCAACAACACGATAAAAAAGGACGCCATCGGCTTCTACGTGGCCTCCCTTTCGTATAAAACGCTCGTCTACAAAGGCCAGCTCACCAGCGGCCAGGTGCGCAACTACTTTCCCGATCTTAGCAACAAACGCGTGGTCTCGGCCTTCGGCCTCGTCCACTCCCGCTTTGCAACCAACACCTTCCCCTCCTGGAAACTGGCCCAGCCCTTCCGCTTCATCGCCCACAACGGCGAGATCAATACCCTGCAGGGGAACCTCAACTGGCTCAAGTCAAGCGTAAAAGGCTTCACAACCCCCTACTTCACAAAAGAAGAGATGGACATGCTCCTTCCCATCATCTCGGAAGGCGCCTCCGACTCAGCCTGCCTCGACAATGTGATCGAACTGCTGAGTCTCTGCGGCCGGAGCCTGCCCCACGTCATGATGATGCTCATCCCCGAAGCCTGGGACGGCAACGACCAGATGGATCCGGTGAAAAAAGCCTTCTACGAATTCCACGCCTCCATCATGGAACCCTGGGACGGCCCCGCCTCCATCTCCTTCACCGACGGTAAGATCATCGGCGCCACCCTCGACCGCAACGGCCTCCGCCCCTCGCGCTACTGCGTGACAAAGGACAACCGCGTCATCATGGCCTCCGAGACCGGCGTCCTCCCCGTCGACCCCAGCCTAATCATCGAGAAAGGCCGCCTCCAGCCCGGCAAAATGTTCATCGTCGACCTCGAACAGGAACGCATCATCAGCGATGAATCACTCAAAACAAAGATCTGCTCCCAGAAGCCCTATGCCGAGTGGCTCAACAAATACAAGATCCGGATGGAAGAACTGCCCGAACCCCGGGTCCTCTTCACCCATCTCGAACACGAACAGATCTTCAAATACCAGAAAGCCTTCGGCTATTCCACCGAAGACCTGGATTCCCTCATCGCCCCCATGTGCCTCGACGGAAAAGAACCCATCGGCTCCATGGGCACCGATGTACCGCTGGCCATCCTCAGCGACCAGCCCCAACATCTGAGCAGTTATTTTAAACAGCTCTTTGCCCAGGTGACAAACCCGCCCATCGATCCCATCCGGGAAAGATTGGTCATGTCCCTCGCCAGCTTCGTCGGCGGCAACGCCAACCTGCTGGAAGAAGATCCCCTGGCCTGTCATAGCGTGGCGCTGAAACACCCGGTCCTGAGCAATCACGAACTGGAGAAGATCCGCTCCATCGACACCGGCATCTTCCAGGCAAAGACCCTGCAGACCTATTTCCGCGCCGACGGCAAACCCGGTTCCCTCCAAAAAGGGATCGACCGCCTCTGCCGCTATGCCGTAGACGCCGTGGAAGACGGCTTCGAAGTGCTCATCCTCACCGACCGAGCCATCGACTCCGACCACGCACCCATCCCCTCCCTCCTGGCCTGCTCCGCCGTCCACCACCACCTCATCCGCAAAGGATATCGCGGCCAGGTAGGCATCATCGTGGAAGCCGGCGACGTCTGGGAAGTACACCACTTCGCCTGTCTCATCGGCTTCGGCGCCACCGCCATCAATCCCTACCTGGCCCTGTCCAGCATCCGGGATATGAAACTCAGTAACCGGATCCTGACCGAACTCGACGCCGAACAACTGAAGAAGAATTATACAAAAGCCGTCAACGAAGGACTCCTCAAAGTCTTCTCCAAGATGGGCATCTCGACACTCCAATCCTACCAGGGCGCCCAGATCTTCGAGATCGTGGGATTGAATCGCACCGTCGTCGACCGTTACTTCACCGGCGCCACCTCCCGCATCGAAGGGATGGGCCTCGATGAAATAGCCAAAGAAGTACTCGCCAAACACTTCTTCGCGTTCAGCAGAAAAGACATCCCCGTGGAAAGACTCCCCGTAGGCGGCATCTACCAGTGGAAACGGAAAGGCGAGTTCCATCTCTTCAATCCGAATACCATCCACCTGCTGCAGCATTCCACCCGGATGAACGATTATCAGACATTCAAAAAATACTCCCGGCTCGTCAACGACCAAAGCGAGAAGGCCGCAACCCTCCGCTCGATGATCGCCTTCAAACGCAACCGGCCCTCTATCCCGCTGGAAGAGGTCGAGCCCGCCGAAAATATTTACCGGAGGTTCGCCACCGGCGCCATGTCCTTCGGCTCCATCTCCCACGAAGCCCACTCCACCCTCGCCATCGCAATGAACCGGCTCGGTGGAAAAAGCAACACGGGCGAAGGCGGCGAAGACGAACTTCGCTACGAACCGCTGCCAAACGGCGACTCGATGCGCTCCGCCATCAAACAGGTAGCCTCGGCCCGCTTCGGGGTCACCAGCTACTACCTCACCATGGCTGACGAACTCCAGATAAAAATGGCGCAGGGCGCAAAACCCGGCGAAGGCGGCCAGCTGCCCGGCCATAAAGTGGACGAGTGGATCGGCAAAGTACGTCACTCCACACCCGGCGTAGGCCTCATCTCGCCGCCCCCGCACCATGATATCTATAGCATCGAAGACCTGGCACAGCTTATCTTCGATCTCAAGAACGCCAACCGCGCCGCCCGCATCAGCGTAAAGCTGGTGTCAAAAGCCGGCGTAGGCACCATCGCCGCCGGCGTCGCAAAAGCAAAGTCGGACGTCATCCTGATTGCCGGCCATGACGGTGGCACCGGCGCATCCCCCCTCAGCTCCATCCGCCACGCCGGCCTGCCCTGGGAACTCGGCCTCGCCGAATCCCACCAGACCCTGGTGAAAAATAAACTGCGCAGCCGCGTCGTCCTGCAGGCCGATGGACAAATGAAGACGGGCCGCGACATCGCCATCGCAACACTCCTGGGCGCCGAAGAATGGGGCCTCGCAACCACCGCCCTCGTCGTCGAAGGCTGTATCATGATGCGCAAATGCCATCTCAATACCTGCCCGGTAGGCGTGGCTACCCAGGATCCCGAACTCCGCAAACGCTTCACCGGCGATGCCGACCACGTGGTCAACTTCTTCAAGTTCATCACCCAGGAACTGCGCGAGATCATGGCCGAACTGGGCTTCCGCACCATCGATGAAATGGTCGGCCAGGTCGATAGCCTCCAGATCCGTGACAACGTCACCCACTGGAAATATGGCAAGCTGGACCTCTCCCCCATCCTGTACAAGGAACCGGCAAGTCTTTACACCGGTCTGCACAAACAGGAAGAACAGGATCATGGTCTGGCGGATGTCCTCGACTGGCGACTGCTCGAAGCAGCCAAACCCGCACTCGATCACCGGCAAAAGGTCTTCGCGGAATTCCCAATAAAAAACACCGATCGCACCGCGGGTACCATCCTCTCCAACGAGATCTCCAAACGCTATAGAGGTGAAGGCCTCCCCGAAGAGACCATCCACTTCAAATTCACCGGCACCGCCGGCCAGAGCTTTGGAGCCTTCAATACAAAAGGCGTAGCCCTCGAACTGGAAGGCGATGCAAACGATTATTTCGGCAAAGGACTCTCCGGCGCAAGATTGGTCGTCTATCCCAGCCAGAACGCCGGCTTCATCCCCGAAGAGAACAGCATCATCGGCAACGTCGCCTTCTATGGCGCCACCTCCGGTGAAGCCTTCATCCGCGGTAAGGCCGGCGAACGGTTCGCCGTCCGCAACTCCGGCGTCAAAGCCGTCGTCGAAGGCGTCGGCGACCACGGTTGTGAATACATGACCGGCGGCCGCATCGTCATCCTCGGCAACACCGGCCGCAACTTCGCAGCCGGGATGAGCGGCGGCATCGCCTATGTCTATGACGTCCGGGGCGTATTCAACCAGAACATCAACCGCGAGATGGTCGACCTCGATCCCGTCGGCCAGGAAGACATCGCCGAACTGAAGGACATGATCCAACGACACTATGCCTACACCGGCAGCAACGTCGCGAAGTTCGTCCTCGACGACTTCGACAACCAGCTCCGCCATTTCGTAAAAGTCTTCCCGACAGACTATAAAAAAGCATTATTGGAAAAAGCAGCCCGTCCACAGAGAACTACTCACAAGTAGAAACGCTTGAGAACGCGGAGTAGGCTCTCATGTGTGACTCAGCCACTCCGTAGTTCTCTGTGGACGGAAGCGCCCTCCGGGCGCTTCGCGCGCAAAGCGCGCAGACATTAGATTCGCGCCCATAGTGCGCAGACAAAAAACAAAAAAGAAAATGGGTAAACCAACCGGTTTCTTGGAATTCGATCGTCAACTCCCCTCCAAACGTCCCGTCAACGAGCGGAAGAACGACTACAACGAATTCGTCAACACCTATAGCGACGGGCAACTCAACCACCAGGCCGCCCGCTGCATGAACTGCGGCATCCCCTTCTGTCACAGCGGCTGCCCCCTGGGCAACGTCATCCCCGAATTCAATGACGCCGTCTATCGCCAGCAATGGCAGGAAGCCTACGAGATCCTGTCCTCGACCAATAACTTCCCCGAATTCACCGGCCGCATCTGCCCCGCCCCCTGCGAAAGCAGCTGCGTCCTCGGCATCAACCAGCCCCCCGTGGCCATCGAGGAGATCGAACGCCATATCATCGAGATCGCCTTCGACAAAGGCTTTGTAAAAGCCAACCGCCCCGCCCTGCGCACCGGCAAGAAAGTAGCCGTCGTCGGCTCGGGCCCCGCCGGCCTCGCCGCCGCCGACCAACTCAACGCCGCAGGCCACGCCGTCACCGTTTTCGAACGCGATGACGAACCCGGCGGCCTCCTTCGCTATGGCATCCCCGACTTCAAACTCGAAAAATGGGTCGTCGCCCGGCGCATAAAACTCATGGAAGAAGCCGGCATCGTCTTCAAATGCAACGCCGAAGTAGGCGTAAACGTTAGCATCAACGACCTCCTCCGCGAATTCCACGCCATCGTCCTCGCAGGCGGCTCCACCGTCCCCCGCGACCTGCCCATCCCGGGCCGGCATTTCAAAGGCGTCCACTTCGCCATGGAATTCCTCAAACAACAGAACAAACGCGTCAGCCACCTCCCCGTGGACGGCCAGGATATCTTTGCAACAAACAAGAATGTCGTCGTGATCGGCGGCGGCGACACCGGCAGCGACTGCGTCGGCACCTCCAACCGCCACAAGGCAATGTCCGTGACCCAGTTCGAACTCATGCCCAAACCACCGCACACCCGCACCGACACCATGCCCTGGCCCACCTATCCCATGGTCCTCAAAACCTCCTCCTCCCACGAAGAAGGAGCCGACCGCCATTGGGCCATCGCCACAAAAGAATTCATCGGTGACAAACAAGGCCACCTGAAAGGGCTGAAAACGGTAAAACTCGAATGGAAGACCGGCGCAGACGGCAGAGCCGCCTTCTCCGAAGTCCCGGGCAGCGAACAGGAACTGCCCTGCGAACTCGCCCTGCTCGCCATGGGCTTCGTCCACCCACAACACCAAGGTCTCCTCAAAGAACTCGATATCGAACTCGACGATCGCGGTAACGTAAAAGCCTCTGAACGTAATTACCAGACCAGCATCACCAAGATCTTCACCGCAGGCGACATGCGCCGGGGCCAGTCTCTCGTGGTCTGGGCCATCAGCGAAGGCCGCGAATGCGCCCGAAAAGTCGACGAATACCTCATCGGCGCCTCCCAGCTCGAACGCAAAGACGCCAGCCTCATAGCCCTTTAATTACTCCTCTATCAAAAAAGCCGGCCCCTGGGCCGGCTTTTTTGATAAATTCAAAACTTTTCATATCTATGTAAATACTGGCTTGTTTAGTCTAAATTTTAGCTAATTTAGTATGTCCTCCATCATAAATCGCCAAGCCATGCTAACTTTTAGACCATATCTCTTAATATTTGTCATATTATTTTTTTCTATAATTTGCAAATCCCAGTCCGCCGACAGCCTCCACCCCCCACACCCCCTCACCATAACCGGCGCCATCGACGCCTACTACCGCTACGACTTCGCCCGCACCGCCGACAACGACCTGACAGCCTTCACCCACTCCCATAACCAATTCAACCTCGGAATGGCCAACATCAAAGTCGAACACAAGACCACCCGCGTCGACATGGTCGCCGACCTGGCCTTCGGCCCCCGCGAAGAAGTCTACGCCTACAACGACAAAGGCATCACCCAGGCCATCAAACAACTTTATATCAGCTACTCACCCGCCACCTGGCTCAAATTCACCGCCGGCACCTGGGCCACCCACCTTTGCTATGAATCCCCCGACGCCGCCGCCAACCGCAACTACAGCATGTCCTATCTCTTCTCCAACGACCCGTTCTCCCATACCGGCATAAAAGCCGAGCTGACCTTCGGCCGCAACGGCCTGATGATCGGCCTCGCCAACCCCTGCGACTACCGCAGCATCCCCTCCGATCGCCACAACAACAAAAACATCATCGCCCAGTATAGCTATACCCTCGCTGACAACACAAAATTCTGCCTCAACTACGTCGGCGGCCGCGATGTCGACAACAACCACGCCCAGCAGGTCGACCTCGTCGTCACCGCAAAAGCCAGCCCCCAGGTCAGCTTCGGCTTCAATGGGACCATTAATCAATCCAGCCTCGCCACCGATAAATATTCCACCAACTACCGCTGGTGGGGAACCGTACTCTATTGCAACCTCGATCCAAAAAGCTGGCTCGGCTTCACCCTTCGAACGGAATATTTCAACGACGCCCAGGGCGTAAAACTGCCCGCACCGGCGAATATCTTCGCCGCCACCCTCTCCACCAATTTCCGGATCGACGGCTTCACCCTGATCCCCGAATGGCGCGTCGACAACGCCAATACCCCCATCTTCTTCCACGCCGATGGTTCCCCCGCCCACACCGCCGGCAATTTCCTCCTGGCCGTCGTCTACGCCTTCTAAACCCACCCCAAAGTCTGGCCGGCCACTACGCCAGCCGCTTCGCCACCTTACCTATCGTCAATCCCTGCACCAGAACGGAAAAGAGAACGACGATATACGTAATGACAAGAAAGAATTCCCCCTGCATGTCGATCGGGATGGAAAGAGCAAGCGCCACGGAGATACCCCCCCTCAAACCACCCCAGGTAAGTATCGGGATCGCATTCTTCTCGAACGTGGTCAGGTATTTCAGGAAGCCAATCGGCAAAAGGACCGATAAATATCGCGCCAGCAAAACAATAGGGATGCAAAGAAAACCCAGCACGATATACATCTTGTTAAAGGGCAGGACAAGCAACTCCAGGCCTATCAGCAGGAACAGGATCGCATTCAGGAATTCATCCGTCATCTCCCAAAACTTATCGAGATAGTCCCGCGTCGTATCACTCATCACCTCGGCCCGGCTCACATTACCCGTGATCAGTCCGGCGACAACCATCGTTATCGGTCCGCTGATATGCAATCTGTCCGCCAGCAGACTGCCTCCCAACACAAGAGCCAGCGTAATCATCACCTCCACCTGGTAATGATCGATGCTCTTCAGCAGAAAAAAACCACAATATCCCAACAGCGCCCCCAAAATAAGCCCGCCACCCACTTCCTGCAGAAAAAGCAGCGCGATATGCCCGGCATCAAACTGAATAGGACCGGGCGAGACGATCTCATAGATGGCAATAAAGAGGACGACAGCCACCCCGTCGTTAAAAAGCGACTCCCCGCTGATCTTCATCTCCAGCGAATGCGGGATATGCGCCTGCCGCAGAATACTGATGACGGCGATCGGATCCGTCGGCGAGATCAGCGCGCCAAAAAGAAGACAGTACATAAAATCCAGGGGGAAATGCAGCAGCTGACAGGCCCCATACAGCAGCCCGCCCACAACAAAGGTCGACAACACCGTCCCGATAGTGGCATAGGTCAAAATCGACCACCGCTCCGAACGGATACTCCTGCCGTCAATATGGATGGCCCCCGCAAAGAGCAGGAAGCCCAGCATGATCTTCATCACGATCGTATACAGATCAATGCTCTTGACCATTCTCGTGATCTCGCTCAACAGCGCCGGATCGATCCACCCGGCCACAAGCAGCGCCAGCGACAAAAGCAGCGAAATAAACATGATGCCGATAGTGCCCGGTAACCGGATAAACCGATGATTGAGCCAGGCAAAAAGCGCCGCCAGCACCGTCAATATCGCAAAGGCATTATAAAGGGCCATCCTGGTTCTATTTTCCTCAATATAACCCTTCCACCCCAATCCGCCATCACCTCCGTTCCCTCTCCGCGGCCTCCGCCCTGATCATCGGCTATTCTTCAGCTGGCATGCTTTTCGTCTCCTGCCGCGTACATTTTAAAATTCTCAAAATGAAGAAGCAGTTCTTTTTGCTATTTGTGACTTCACTATCTCTTGTAAAAGGAGTCCAGGCACAGGACCCCTCACGTGCCCTCCCCTCACCGCTCTCATCACCACCCTTCCCAAGCGCCGACTGGACAGGCTCACCAATTATCGGTGAACCCGCCGACGCCCCCGACTACGCACTCCAAAAAGCACTGGGATGGGCCAACAATAAAAGCAGGATAAAAGTCTATGGCTGGGTCAACGGCTCGTATAATCTGAGCACCTCGAAGAATTCCAACTTCCCGATGTCCTACGCCGTCGTCTACACCCCGAAACCCCAAATCAAAAGGGCCCCAAATCGGGCCCTTTGTTTTAATTAAGTTCTTTCACCGGTCTAAACAACATCGCCGTACACAAACACTTGGTCCGGGCCGTACTCTCCAGGATCCCATAATTCACACACTGCTTGCACTGATCCCAAAACCGCTCGTCCCCCGTGATCTGCTCATACGTCACCGGCTCAAACCCAAGCCGGTGATTCATCTTCATCACCGCGGCGCCCGTCGTAATACTAAACACCGCCGCCCCGGGATACCGCTCACGCGAAAGCGCAAACACTTTCTCCTTGATCCCCCGGGCCACGCCTCCGCCACGATACGCGGGGTTGACGATAAGCCCGCTATTGGAAACAAACTTTCCTTCACCCCACACCTCCACATAGGAGAACCCAGCCCAATCACCGGTTGCCGTAACGGCAATAACGGCCTTGCTTTCATAGATCTTCCGGCAAAGCGACTGCGGAGTTCGTCGCGCAATACCCGTCCCCCTGGCCCGGGCGCTTCGCTCCATCTCTTCCAAAATAGGGTATACATACTTGATATCGGCGGGTACGGCAATTCTTATGTCGAATGACCCACCTTCGGGTTCTTCTTTCATTTTCAATTCAATTTTTGCCAGATAGAGGCCAAAGGTCATTCCAATACACACAAAACAATGAAAATCAATCACCCACCCCCAAATGCCAAAAATCCAACCCCTCTATTTTGAAAAGTCTTTTCATTCCGGTAGGCTTAAAACTTCCTAAAACCTTCATTTCCCGTTTAAAAGCGGTTTGGCATTGCCTTTGGCCTCCTATAGCCACAACTACAAAGAAAGATTATGTTCACTCAACAGGAAATCCCCGCCCTCATCGCCCGCCAACTTCCGCAAGTGCAATCCGATCTCTGCCGCGCAGCCTCAGGCGCTCCCGTCACCGCCTTTCAATCCATCCAGGTATTGACAGACTACACCAAACGCATGGCGCTCGAACACGATTTTAAAATGGTGGGGAAATGCATGACCATCATGGGCAAGCTATATGAAAAAGGCAATGCCGTCGTCCGCAACGCCGTAGAGAATATCTTCATCTACTCCTTCTCTACGCTGATGTGCAATTGCAATATCGTGGAATGGCGCATGGTCCAGTCCTACATGCCATCCCAACTCTACTCCGTATTCGTGGAACAGGTCCTGCGCTCAAAATGCTAGGCCGCCGCAACCCCTATGCACTATTCCGCGCCGCATTGATGATCCCAAAGCTGCTACGCATGATCAGCCGCTCATACACCTCCTTCATCGGCGTATTGGCCCCACTCTGCTCCAGCGCCTGGAATTTCGTCAGCGCATACTGCTGGATCGTACTCAACGGCAGCACGATCCGCTCCCGCATCTGGATCGACAGCTGCTCCACCGGGTAATCGGCCATCAGCTCATTCTTACCCGACAGCTTCAGGATATATTTCTGCGTCAGCTCGAATTCATTGTAGATAAGGGCCCAGATCTCTCCATACACCGGATGAACCGAGAAATGCTCCGTCAACGGGAAGAAACATTTCTTCATCGCCATCTCACAGTTGTCGAGCAACGTCTTGAAAAACGGTGAATCGGTGTACAATCGCTTCACGGCCGCCCACTTCCCCTGCTTATCGATCCACTGCAACGCCGTCCCTACCCCATAATAGCCAGTCACATTCTGCTTCAGCTGACTCCAGGAACCGACATAGGGAATGGCGCGGAGATCCTTCAACTCCAGCCGCCCGCCGCTCTTTCGCTTGGTAGGCCGGCTGGCGATATTCGTTTCATTGTAGAACCGCAACGGGCTCACCTCATTTAAATATTGCAGGAAATACGGATGCTCCTTCAGTTTCGTATAGGCCTTATAACTCTCCACCGAGAGCAACTGTAAGAGCTCTTCCTCCCCGGCCTGCAAGGTCACCTCCTTCGAAGAGAAAAGATCATTGCTGATCCCCGCATGGATCAGCTGCTCGATATTGTACTGCGCCGTATCCACCGTTCCGAAATTGGAACTCACGGTCTGCCCCTGTATCGTCAGTTGGATCTGCTTATTGGCGATGTTCTTTCCCATCGAGGCATAGAACCGGTGCGTCTTGCCCCCGCCCCGCGCAGGCGGACCGCCGCGCCCGTCAAAGAACACGACATCCACATCATATTTTTTGGAAATAGCCGTCAGTTCCTCCTTCGCCTTATAGATCGCCCAATTGGCCATCAGGTAACCGCCGTCCTTCGTCCCGTCGGAAAAACCCAGCATGATCGTCTGAGTGTCTCCCCGCCGCCGCAAATGCGCCCGGTAATCCCGCTGCTCGTAAAGGCTCTTCATCACCCCGGCCGCCGCCTGAAGATCATCCACCGTTTCGAAAAGCGGCACGATATCCACGGTCAGCTGCTCCTTCACCCAGCCGCAAAGCAGAAAAAGCCCCATCACCTCCAGCACATCCACCGCACGGGTGCACATACTGATAATATACCGGCTGCACCCATCCTCCCCATTGAAGCGCTGGATCGTCCGCACCGCCGCAATCGAATCCAGCGTATCCCGGATCAAAGGGTCATCATACAATTTGGGGTTCACCTCGCCGCTCAGCTCCGTCAATAACTCCATCTTCCGCTCATCCGGCAGCGAACTATAATGCTCGGGCAACAACCGCTCCTTTGCCGCGATCGCCGCCATCACACTCCCATGCACAGAGCTGTCCTGCCGGATATCCACGGTCGCGAAATGCAACCCGAAGATCATCACCTTCCCGATCAGATTATCGATCATGGGCAGGAAAAGACTGTTGTGCTGATAGATAACGATCTCCCGCATCTGCACGAGATGCTCCAGGATCTCATCCTGCGTAAGCTCCGTTCGTTGACCCGGAACAAAGATATTGTTGTACAGTTTCTGCTCCAGCTCCGCGATCAGCACATCTACCCCCTTAAAGGTAAGCCGCCGCTTCAGCCGGCGGACATCCAGGTAATAACACTTGACGATCGCTCCCCTCAACGCTTCCGCCACCCGCAACGTCGTCTCCGCCTTTACAAACGGATTGCCGTCCCGGTCCCCTCCCGGCCAAAAACCCATCTTGATCACCGCATTGCGCTTGTCCACCGCATGCGGGAATTGATCCTTCAGCGCGGAAATGATCCGCCCGCTGGCATGATAAAAAACATTCTCCAGGTACCAGATCAGACTGATCGCCTCGTCATAGGGCGTGGGCTTGTGCTTCTTCAAAAAAGGCGTCTTCCCCAACTGCTGCAAATAGAGATTGATATCCCCCGCATTGTTCTCGATCACCGCTCTCGACAGATCGTTGATGATCCCCAGCACCGCCCCCGGATAGAATTGCGTCGGATGCGCCGTAAGGACCATCCGCACCGAATAGTCCTTTAACTTCTCCGTCAACTCCTCCTCCTTATTCGTCTGGATCACCTCCGACATCAAATGCTTCAACGTCCCGGCGCCGCTCATATCGTTCACATACTTGAAGGAAGCATCCTCCAGCGCATCGAAGAGCACGATCTGCCGCTCCACATATTGCACAAACCGGAAAAGAACATCCGCCTTCTCCCGCTCACCCGTCAATGCCGTATGCTTCTGAAAAAATTCATCGAGTATCTGCTCCGGACTCTGCTTCTTCTTATATCCGTCCTCGCAGATCGTCAGCAAAAGCGACAGCAGAATGCCCGTCTTCTCTATCCGATGGAAAGGCAGGGAAGTAAACAGACTATTATATAACTGGAATTTGATCCCGACCAGGTTCTTGAATTGTTGCAACCCCTGTGATGGCTGATAATTCATACGCTGAATTTAAAACTGTTCAATGAATGCAGGCAAAACCCCTTAAACGTTCAAAACAATCGCAAAACTACTTCATTCATGATAAGAAACAGCCAATTTTTTGTTTTTGCATTCATTTTCTTCCTACCTTAGGGGCGTGATCGTTCGTCATCACCATATCGCCTCCTCCTCCACAGTTGTTGAAATTACAACTATTATCTCCATTACAACCCGTTAAGGGTTGTCAATTTCCATATCACCCCTGGGGATCACTTTCCTTCACTAACAAAACACAACTATTTATTGTATGCAGGTTCTAAAATTCGGCGGCTCATCCGTAGCAAACGCTGAAAATATTAACAAGGTTATAGAATTAGTCAGACAGGCATTATCAAAAGACCGAACCATCCTCATCGTATCCGCAATGGGCGGCATTACGGACATGCTCATCCAGGCAGCGCAGTCCGCGGCCGCCGGCGACGAGTCGTACAAAGAGAAATTACAGCAGATCGAACACCGTCATCTCGAAGCGGTGCGCGCTCTTCTGCCCCTCACTGGCCAAAGCAGCGTCCTCAGCGCGGTGAAGACCCGGTGCAACGAAATAGAAGATATCTGCAGCGGCATCTTCCTGCTTGGCGAACTGTCCCCCCGCACCCAGGATAAGATCGTAAGCTATGGGGAGTTGCTTTCATCATTGATCATCTCCGCCCGCTTCGACTCCCTCGGCGTTCCCAACACCTGGAAAGACTCGCGCCAGCTGATCCGCACGGACTCCCGCTATGGCCATGCCACCGTCGACTTCGTCCGCACAAACGCGCAGATCCTGCAATACAGTCTCGACAACCCCAGCGTCAGTCTCTTTATCCTCCCCGGCTTCATCGCCGCGAATGATAATAATATTACCACTACCCTCGGCCGCGGCGGCTCCGATTATACCGCGGCGATCGTAGCCGCAGCCCTCGACGCCAATCCCCTCGAGATCTGGACCGACGTCTCCGGAATGATGACGGCCGACCCACGCCTCGTCTCCAATCCCCGCCTCATCCCGAACATCTCCTATCAGGAGGCCATGGAGCTCTCCCATTTCGGCGCAAAGGTCATCTATCCGCCAACCATCCAGCCGGTGATGAAAAAAGGGATCCCCGTCTGGATCAAAAATACTTTCAACCCCACCGATCCCGGTACCGTCATTGAATTCGAAACGCTGCACAACGGCGGAGGCAGCATCCGGGGCATCTCCAGCATCCCCGGCATCGCCCTGCTCAGCCTCGAAGGCAGCGGCATGGTCGGCATCCCCGGCTTCTCCAAACGCCTCTTCGAAGCCCTCTCCAGCCAGCAGATAAACGTCATCCTGATCACCCAGGGCTCCTCCGAGCACAGCATCTGCGTCGGGATCGACGAATCGAACGCCGCCGCCGCGAAGATCGCCGTCGACAACGCATTTGGTCCCGAGATCAGTACCGGCACCGTCGAACCCCTCATCATCGAAACCGGCCTTTCCATCATCGCCCTCGTCGGTGATCATATGAAAAGCCACCCCGGCGTCAGCGGAAAGCTCTTCGGCGCCCTCGGCCGCAATGGTGTCAACGTCCGCGCCATCGCCCAGGGCAGCTCCGAAAGAAATATCTCCGCCGTGATCGCCGCGGCCGACGTCCGCAAAGCCATCAACGTCCTCCACGAAGAATTTTTCGAGACCTCCTATAAACAGCTCAATCTGTTCATCACCGGCGCCGGCAACGTCGGCCGCCGGCTCATCGCCCAGCTGCTGCAACAACGGAGCTATCTGCAGGAACATCTTCGCATCCAGATCCGCGTCATCGGCCTGGCCAACAGCCGGAAAATGATCTTCAATAACGAAGGCGTCGATCTTCGCAACTGGCAGGAACAGCTCGATAAGGGCCAGCCCATGAAGCTCGACCAATGGATCGCCGGCATCACCAGCCGCAATCTCCGCAATACCGTCGTCGCCGATGTCACCGCGAATGCCGATGTAGCCTCTTGCTATGCCGCACTCCTGCAAAAAAGCATCTCCGTCGTCGCCTGTAATAAGATCGCCTGCTCCTCGGTATATGGCAACTACCGCCAGCTGAAGGACCTGGCCCGCGAATTCAACGCCCGCTTCCTGTTTGAAACAAATGTCGGCGCCGGCCTCCCCGTCATCGGCACACTCAACGATCTGCTGCGCAGCGGCGACAAGGTCCGGCGTATCCAGGCGGTCCTCAGCGGCACACTCAATTTCGTCTTCAACAACTACGACGGTAAACGATCCTTCTCCGAAGTAGTCCGCCAGGCCCAGGATGAAGGCTATACCGAGCCCGATCCGCGCCTCGACCTCAGCGGCACCGATGTCATGCGCAAGATCATGATCCTCGCCCGCGAATCCGGCGAAAAGACCGAAATGGAAGACATCGGGAACAATTCCTTTATGCCCGAGTCCTGCATGCAGGGCAGCGTCGATGATTTCTATAAGGCCATGTCAAAAGAGGAAGCCCACTTCAAAGCCCTCTTCCAGGCCGCCGAAAAAGAAGGGAAAAAACTGAAGTTCGTCGCCCAGTTTGACAACGGAAAGGCATCCGTCGGTCTCCGGCACATCGGCCCCGAACACGATCTCTACCATCTTTATGGCAAAGACAACGTCGTATTGTTTTATACCGACCGCTATTCGGAACAACCGCTCGTCGTAAAAGGCGCCGGCGCCGGCGCCGAGGTGACCGCCTCGGGCGTATTCGCCGATGTCTTACGCGTCATCAACTCATAAACATGGAGAAAGTAACTATACAGGCCCCGGCCACCGTCGCCAATCTCGTCTGCGGCTTCGACGTCCTAGGCATGGCCCTCGAGCAGCCCTTTGATATCATGGAGGTCAGGCTTCTTGACGAACCCGGCGTCATCATCACCAGCAAGGACGGTTTTCCGCTACCCGCCGACCCGGCAAAGAACACCGCCGGCGCCCCGCTGCTCGAAATGCTGGAAGAACTGGATCTTCCCATCGGCTTCGAGGTCATCATCACAAAACAGATAAAACCCGGCAGCGGCATCGGGAGCAGCGCCGCAAGCGCGGCAGGCGCCGTAGTGGCCGCCAACCACTTGCTGGGCAATCCGTTCTCCAAAGAAGACATGGTTCGCTTCGCGCTCTTCGGCGAGAAGGTCGCCTCCGGCGTAAAGCACGCGGATAATATCGCCCCCTGTATCTACGGCGGCATCACGCTCATCCGCTCCATCTTCCCCCTCGATATCATCTCCATCCCCGCCCCCGTACTCCACGTCACCGCGGTCCACCCGCAGATCGAGGTACGCACCGCGGACGCCCGGCAGATCCTGCGCAAACAAGTGCTGCTGAAGGATGCCATCCGGCAATGGGGCAACATCGCCGGACTCGTGGCCGGCTTCATGAAGAACGACTACGACCTCATCGGCCGCAGCCTCGAAGACGTCATCATCGAGCCCGTCCGCAGCATGCTGATCCCCGGCTTCGACGAGGTCAAGGAAAAATGTAAAGCCGCAGGCGCCCTCGGCGGCGGCATCTCCGGCTCCGGACCCTCCATCTTCATGCTCAGCAGGGACCACTCCACCGCCCTCGCCGTCGAGAAAACGATGCAGGAGATCTATACCCGCATCGGGCTGGACCACCATACCTATGTCACCACCATCAATCACCAGGGAGTAAAGATCATCTGATATGCAGTACTATAGTCTGAATAGCCCATCCACGTCCGTCAGTTTCAAAGAAGCCACCATCCGCGGCCAGGCCCCGGACAAAGGGCTTTACTTTCCTCAGTCAATCCCCACCCTGTCAAAAGAGCTGCTTCAAAATATCGATACCCTCCCCCGCGAAGAGCTCGCCTACCAGGTGATCCGCCCCTATACCGGCGACACCCTCCCCGAATCCGAGCTTCGCCGCATCGTCGCCGAAACCATCGCCTTCGACTTCCCCCTCGTGCCCATCGAATCGCCGGCAGGCTCCCCCGGAAATCCTTCCCTCGTAGCAGGCTCCCCCGGAAGCCCTTCACCCGCACCCCGGTCCTTCGCCCTCGAACTCTTCCACGGCCCCACCCTCGCCTTCAAAGACGTCGGCGCCCGCTTCATGAGCCGCTGCCTCGGTTACTTCGTCCGCGACAACAAACGCCCGGTAACCGTCCTCGTCGCCACCTCCGGCGACACCGGCGGCGCCGTCGCCAACGGCTTCTATGACGTAGACGGCGTCCGCGTCGTCATCCTCTACCCCTCCGGCAAGGTCAGCAGCGTACAGGAACTCCAACTCACCACCCTCGGCCGCAACATCACAGCCCTCGAAGTGGACGGCAGCTTCGACGACTGCCAGCAAATGGTAAAACAGGCATTCGCCGACGAGTCCCTCCAGAAAGAACTCTTCCTCACCTCCGCCAATTCGATAAACGTCGCCCGCTGGCTCCCCCAGCAGTTCTATTATTTCTTTGCCTGGCAGCAATGGGCCGACAAAGCAAACCCACCGGTCATCAGCGTCCCCAGCGGCAACTTCGGCAACATCTGCGCAGGTCTGCTCGCCCACCACTCCGGTCTCCCCGCCCGGCATTTCATCGCCGCCTGCAACGCCAACGACGTGATCCCCGTCTTCCTTCAAACCGGCGAGTTCCAAACCAAACCCGCAAAAGCCACGCTCTCCAACGCCATGGACGTCGCCAACCCCAGCAACTTCGTCCGCATCCTGGAGATCTTCCAGCAACAGATCCCCACCCTCAAACAAACACTCTCAAGCACCAGCATCAGCGACGAAGAGACCATCGCCGCCATCCGCGAACTATACCACCACCATCACTATCTCGCCGATCCCCACGGCGCCGTAGGCTGGCTGGCCCTCCAACGCTATCTCGAAAATCACAAGGAGGCAAAAGGTCTCTTCCTGGAAACGGCACACCCGGTAAAATTCTACGACACCGTGGAACCGATCATCGGTCAGCAGATCCCGTTACCCCCTTCCGTCGCGGAATTACTCGACAAACAAAAACACAGCAAAAAAATAACGGCACAGTACACTAATTTGAAGGAATTCCTGTTATCTTAGAGACGACCTACTAATTCCTTCATCCCCCTTATTTATCGCTCGTGCAAACCGCCACCGCCGGCGCAACCAATACCGGCAATCGCTTCGCCGGCCTGGACCATCTCCGGGCCCTGGCCATCATCATCGTATTCGTCTATCACTACAACATGTTCGGCCACCCGCCCGGCCTGTACGAGTATTTGGGGAGTTGGGGCTGGACGGGCGTCGACCTCTTCTTCGTCCTCTCCGGTTACCTCATCGGCGGCCAGCTCTTCGCAAAGCTCTCCCGCAACCAGCCCATCCACTACGGCGAATTCTATTTTAAGCGCTCCCTGCGCATCCTCCCGGCCTACTTCGCCGTCCTGCTCATCTACTTCACGGTCCCCACATTTACCGAACGTAGCACACTGCCCCCCTTCTGGCGCTTTCTCACCTTTACCCAAAACTTCGGCCTCGACCTTTCCCAGCATGGGGCATTTTCCCATGCCTGGTCGCTCTGCATCGAAGAACAGTTCTATCTCCTCCTTCCCCTGCTCATCATCATCTTCGGCAGCCGTAAAAATACCATCTGGATCCTCCCCATCCTCTTTCTCGCAGGCCTCCTGGTTCGCAGTTTCATCTGGTATTCCATCCTGCCCGGCGAACCATCCTTTGGAAGAGGGTACTACCGTCTCATCTACTACCCGACATGGTCCCGCCTCGACGGCCTCCTCGCCGGCGTAGCCCTTTCAGCCCTCTATTATTTTAAACCGGCGTCCTGGCAAAAACTGACCCGCCATGGCAATAGGCTCTTGCTCATCGCCTTACTCCTGGTCGCGGGCGCCTGGTTACTCGCCCATGACGATCATCAATATGAGATGCAGGGCGCCATATTCGGCTACCCGGCCATCTCCATCGCCTACGGAGCCCTCGTCCTGGCCGCACTAAGCCCCACAAGCGTGCTCTATCGGTCCGGCCGGACGGAGTCCGGCCCCCGACATTATGTTTCCCGCCTCACCCGCTGGATCGCCACACTCTCCTATGCCATCTATCTCACTCATAAACAATTGATCCACCTCACCCATGAGGTTATTCGCCCCCTTGGCATAGAGGATGACACTTATTTTTCCTTTTTTATCTGCACCGGCGTCGCCATCCTCGGCGGCTGGCTGCTCCACATCATCATCGAAAAACCCTTTCTCCGCCTCCGCGACCGGCTGCTCAAGCGGTCGCCACAGGCAATCCTTTCCCCCGCACCCGGTGCAATAAAATAAGTTCCCGGTTCTGCTTTGAACTCTCGGAAATTTTCACCATTTTTCTCCTATCCAGGTATGAAAAACGTTTACTCCCTAATCCTTACTGTTCTGCTCGGGCTCTCCGCCCTTTCCTCAATCGCCCAGCCGATCTGCGGCTTCGACAATATTCATTCTAAAAGAATGCGCGAAGACCTCAACTATCGCAAGAATGTCATCTCGAACGAAGGCTCCATCCGCACCTATCTCAAACAGCATCCCCAACCGATCACCCGACCCGGCTCATCTCATAAAATAGTGACCGGCGGCAACGCCCCTCACACCCTCTCCTCGGGCTATACCATCCCGGTGGTCGTTCACGTCATAAATACAGGCGGAGATATCGGCACCATCTACAACCCCACCGACGCCCAGATCCTCCGCGCCATCAACTACCTCAATCAGGTGTACAACGGTACCTACCCCGGAACACAAGGCGCAGGTGATCTCGGTATCCAGTTCGTCCTCGCCCAACGCGACCCCAACTGCAACCCCACCAACGGGATCAATCGGGTCAACGGCTCCGGCGTTCCCGGCTACACGTCCGGCGGCGTCATGGTAGATAACACCACCGGCGGAGCCGATGAACTCAATATCAAAGCGCTCAGTCGCTGGGACAATACCCAATACTATAATATCTGGATCGTAAATAAACTCGACGGCAACGACGGCACATCCGGGCAATTCATCGCCGGCTACGCATATTTCCCTGGCGTCTCGGCCGCCATCGATGGGATCGTAATGCTCGCCACCCAGATGGAAGCGGGTCAGAAGACCCTTCCCCACGAAATAGGCCATGCCTTCAATCTCTATCACCCTTTCGAAGGTTCCACGGACGCCTCGCAATGTCCGCCAAACACCGACTGTAGCATGGATGGCGACCAGGTCTGCGACACCCCGCCAATCTCGAAGAATATCAATTCCGGCACGGGCGTCATCGACTTCAGTTGCCGCTCCGACCTGGCTTCGCCCAATAACATCAATACCTGCCTCCCTCCCACCACGCTCTATACTCCTGCCACAGAGTACAACTACATGAACTATACGAACTGCTATAATCAGTTCACCCTCGGCCAGGCAGCAAGAATGCAGGCCGCGGTAGTCGGCGTCGATCGGGCCAGTCTGACAACTTCTTCCGGCGGCATCGCCCCATCCGGCGGCAGTTGCTCCGTTCCAAAGATCGACTTCGAGCTGATGGGCGACAGGGTCGCCGAATCCACCGCCGCTTCCTCCGGATGCCGCGCTTATACAGATTATACCTATAATATGGACATCGGCGTCGGCCCATCCGCCGCCGCGACGGCAACTCTCTCGGCCAGCGGCACAGCCGTCCAGGGACTGGACTTCGATATCACCACCAACGGCAACTTTGCAACCCCCAGTCAGCAGCTCACCTTTGCCGCCGGCTCAACAACGGCGCAGGCCTTCACGGTCCGGGTCTATGATGACGCAAGCGTCAACGGCACCCGGCAGTTTTCCCTGGGCTTCACCGTCAACAACGGCGGCGGCAACGCTGTCGTAGGCGATGGCCGGCCCAGCTTCACCATGATCATCGACGATAACGACGTGGCGCCGACGACAGGGACGCTGCCAAACGGTACCGCGTCCATCGGGTCCAATCAGGGCAATATCCCCGGCCCACCATTCGATGCCACCCAGACCTCGCTGCGCACGCAATTCCTGTATAAAGCTTCCGAGCTCACCGCCGCCGGCGTCACCGCCGGAAAACTCAGTGCGCTCTCCCTGTTCTTCGCCTCGAAGAACAGCACCCGCCCCTATAGGAACATGTTTATAAAACTAGGAACGACTTCGGCTACCTACCTCTTGAACGTCGGGGTGATCACCATCGGGTCGTCGATGACAACCGTCAAATCGCTGCCGTCATACAGTCCAACCACCGGATGGAATACCTTCACCTTCGACAATTCCTTCACCTGGAATGGGACCAGCAGCGTGATCGTGGAGATCTGCTATGAAAATGGCGCCCCCGCAGCCGGTGACGCCGCCGACGGCGTAGCCTTATACGTGGATGGCGACGGGTCGCATGGAAATATGTTCTGGCAAAACAGCATCAACTGCTGGGAGAACTTTTCATCGCTGGCCGCCGCTTCCTACAAACCACAGGCGAGATTCAACTACGGCATCGCGCCAAACACCGTCACGACGGCCCTCAATTCCCAATCCCAATATCTCGGCCCCAATGCCGATATCTACTTCTACGACCAGACCAACGGTCAGCTGATGGCCCGCATCCAAAACCTGAGCAACCTCGACTATGGCTGTACACAGGTGGAGATCGATCGCGCGGGCTCAACCGCTACCCAGTTCTGGAACACGAACACCGCCAATTACCTGATGGATAAAACCTTCCATGTTATTCCCACGACAAACCACTCATCGGGTAACTATAATATCACCCTCTACTATACCCAGGCCGAGGTCCAGGGCTGGCAAACCACGACGGGCCAAACCCTCAGCGCCATTCAGCTGGTCAAAGTGCCCGGGCAGATATTCTCGGTGACCCCTTCCGATCCAACCGCCGCCGGAACGGTAACCATCGTAACCCCGACGATCACAAGCTTCGGCACCAATACCGGCCTCACTTACAGTTTTGCGAACGGCTTCTCCGGCTTCGGCGCCGGCATCCCAAGTCTCACCGACCTGCCCATTACGCTGCTCCAATTCTCCGGCCGGCTGGATAACGATGACGCCGTCCTCGCCTGGTCCACATCCTTCGAGCAGAACAGCGCCGGCTTCGAGGTCGACCGCTCCTACGACGGCCTCCATTTCTCGAAGATCGGCTACGTACCCGCCGCCGGGAACAGCACCACAGAGAAAGACTATACGTTCACCGATCCATCGCTCACCACCGATAGCAATTTTTACCAGCTGAAAGAGATCTCCCTCGACGGCCGCGCAACCTACAGCAAGGTCATCCTCGTCCGCGATCCCCATGCATCACCCAGCTTCACGGTCCTGCCGAATCCCTTTACCACCGATATCGACGTCGCCTTTGGTCATGTTCCTGCCGGCTCCATCCAGATCCGCGTTCTCGATATCACCGGTCGCGAACTCTGGCGCCAGACCAGCGCCCGGTATGACGGAAACCGCATCCATGTCGGCCTCTCCGGAACACGCCTTGCCTCCGGTGTCTATCTGCTCGAGGTCCGCTCCGCCACCGGCACGGAAACCCAACGCATCATCAAAAAGTAACCGAGACCCGGGTAAACAAAAACCGCCCATTGAACCCAAACTGGTTGGGATTGAATAGATACCGCCCCCGGTTAGACGCATCCCGCCCGGAATTATATCCGCCTGGCGCCTTGTTTGCACCCACTATGGGATTCGCATAGACCGCCGCCGGATCGTTTCGCGGATCAACATATACCTTGTCGGGATATACGTCGAAAATATTATTGCCGCCGACCGAAAGCCCGATCCCCGGCTTGAGCCGGTATGTCACCACAAGATCGCTGGTCACCTTCGCGCTGAATACCTGATCGATACCGGGAGCAATATCGTTAAAGAAGGCGCCCGTACTCTTATTCACCAGCCCGGGATCCACATTGTTCAGCGATTGCACCTTGCCGAACCGCACACTCCGCGTTAAAAACTCCCACCGGCCGATCGAGTACGTGAATAACACGCTGATCTTGCTGTTCGGCTGCGCCGTCTCTATCCGCCCCCGTTGCTGCCGGTCGAACAGGGTAGCACCCAGGTCATTGGCAGGATTAGCCGAAGGATTGTTATGACTGGGGTTGTTCGTTGGGTCATCGACCACCGAATTGGTATGGATCCCGCCGACAACGCGGTTCTTATTGAAATTCGCAGCCAGCGAAAGCACCGCCTTTCCCTTTCCGATCCGAAAATTATCCGTCACCACGGCATCGATCCCCTTCGTTTCCGTATTGACGGCATTGGTCCAGAACTGCAGGGCGGAGGTGGATGCATCGACGTGATTGTCGTTCAGAATGGTGTTGACCAGGGGGTTACTCCGGTTAAACGCCGTCGACAACACGATCCGGTCGCGGATCGAAATAAAATATCCGTCAACCGTAAACACAATACCGCTGCCGGTCTTCCCGCAAAACCCAAAGCTCAGGTTGGTGGACGTCTCCGGTTTCAGCTCCCTGATCCCAAAGGCTTCCCGGACAATGGGATTATAGTTGTTTGCCGTTAAGGAATTGGACGGTTGCGCATTCACGAATTGGGTGGAGGTATTCTGGAAGTACCGTTGATGCAGCGAGGGCGCCCGGAAGCCGTTGCTCACACTTCCCCGGATAGACAACCACGAGCTCACCTGGTAACGCCCGCTTAGCTTGCCTCCCAGATTGTCATAACGAAATCCCTTCTCCGCATAGTCTTCATATCGCAGGGCGCCATCCAGCAATAACCGGCCGATGGTAAGCTCCACATCGGCATACGCCGCGTAGATATTCCGGGTAGCCCGGACGGCATCCGATCCCTTGAAACCGGGGAACACCTGGGCGCCGATCGCCGTCGCCACCGGGGTGGTAAAGGTTGTATAGGTGGTCGTTCCCGGATAGGGCTGTATCGGATCCACATGAGCAATTCTCTCGCCATTGCTATAACTGGCTGGCTCACCCGCGCCAATCTGAAATAGTTCGCTTCGGAATTCACCGCCAAACGCAATGTTCAGCGAGGTCCTGGCCGACCACCGGATCAGCCGGCTGATATCCGCATTGGCAGTGTTTTGCAAAAAACGAAGATTCCCGGCATTGAATTCTGTCTGCACCGCATCGCTCGCGGGCAAAGAGGCATTCCCCGAATGCCTCACCTCGTATCCGACACGGTTCTGTCCGGTAATATCGCTCAACTCCACCAGCCAGTTGCCCGCCTTGATATGGACCCCTTCCAGGATATTCCAATCATCGATCGTAGGAGCGATCTGTGGCAGAAAGCCATCAGGATAAAAGCGTTGCCCATCGGCCAGCACCGGCTGCTGGGCAACCGAATTGGGGTTGCGGCTCTGTCCTGTCGCCCGTCCGTCCCGCCGCGTCACCCCGGCCGTCGCATAAAATTCCACGCGTTGCGACAACGGAACCCCGGCGTTTACATACACGGAAAAACTCTGCGCAAAAGAATTCCCGGCAACGATATTATGCCGGTCATAACCCCGTTGCTTGACGATGGCCGCGTCCTGGTCCATCAGCCATTGCCGGTAGTGGACATCGCTCACCGTTCCTGTTGGGTAGGGGTTGGCGGGAAAAGCGCCGGAGTTACCCAGGTAGATCAGCGGAAAATTATCATCGCCACTGCGGTTGGTCGCCTCACGTCGCAACCATTGCCCGCTGATATTCAGATAGGCTCCATTGCTTCGGGCAAAGCCGCCGTTGATATCCAGCTGGGCATTCGCTCCGTCCCGGATACCGGTCCTTCCTTTATAAGGCACCCGCGTGAAATTCTCGCCTGCCGTACCCGAGACATTCCAGCCATTGTAATTCTTTTTCAACACGACATTGATCACTCCGGCAATGGCATCCGATCCATATTGTGCGGCCGCGCCGTCACGCAGTACTTCGATCCGGTCGATCGCCGCCGCGGGAATACTGTTCAGATCCGTGCCGACAGAACCCCGCCCTACCGTACCGTTGATATTGACAAGCGCCGTGCTGTGCAACCGCTTGCCGTTGAGCAGCACCAGGGTCTGATCCGGCCCCAACCCGCGAAGGCCCGCGGGATCGATATGATCCGTGCCATCCGAGATCGTTTGCCGCGCCGACTGAAAAGAAGGAACGGAATAAGTGAGCATCTGCGCCACATCCATTTGTGCAAAAGACCGAATATCCTTGATCCGGATCACATCCACGGGAACAGGCGACAGCAGTCTGCTCCTCGCATCCCTTGCCCGCGACCCGACGATGACCACTTCGCCAAGCGTGTCCGCCTTCTTTGTATCATTCGTTTGGGCAAATCTATCGTTCGTTTGGGCAAAAGTCTGTAGAAGGGAAAGGAGCAGGAAAATAGTGCAGCACGCACCGCGTAGCGGGCCTTTGGCATTTCTCATTGTTGGGGGATGTTTTGGTTAACGGCCGCGAAACTAATGTGGATTGCCGCCGTCGAAAAGCGCATCTTCACGAACGGTCTGCTTCTTCTAAGGACCGGCGTGGCCCGCATTTCATGAGATAAGAGAAAAAATACCGTTGCAGAACCTGCCGCCGCCGAACATCAGATCAAAGCATCCAGTCGTTGATTCTCACTCCCGGAAACCAAAGCCGCCGCTTACTTTTGCGCCCATGTATAATTTCTCCCCCGCCATCGCCACGCGTCCCGTCAACGGCCAGAGGCCACTCGAAGCACCCCGCTTGCGGCTGGACTCGATCGATCTGCTAAGGGGACTCGTCATGATCATCATGGCCATCGATCATGTTCGCGACTATTTTCACCGGGATGTATTTTTATATGACCCCACCGACCTCACCCGCACCACCATTCCACTCTTCTTTACAAGATGGATCACGCACTTCTGCGCCCCCGTGTTCATGTTCCTCGCCGGCGTCTCAGCTTATTTATACGGCGCCCGGAAAGGCCGGAAAGCCCTGGCGTTCTTCCTGCTTACCCGCGGCATCTGGCTCATCTTCGTCGAGTTGTTCCTCGTTGGCCTTGGCTGGTCCTTCAACCCCACCTTTCCCTATTTCAATCTACAGGTCATCTGGGCCATCGGCTGCAGCATGATCGCGCTGTCGGCAATGATCTATATGCGGCTGGAACTCGTTCTGCTCACGGGCCTTCTGTTGATCGCGGGACATAATCTCCTGGATACCGTGCATGTTCCCGGCAACAGCGCAACCGCCATCTTATGGGGGTTCCTCCATGATGGCGGAGACTTTCGCATCGGTCAAACTCCGGTGTTCATTCATTATCCGATCCTGCCTTGGATTGGCGTAATTGCAGTGGGGTATTGCGTGGGTTATCTCTACCGCCCCGGGGCGGCGGCCGGCGGAAGAAGGTCCATCCTCATCTGCGCTGGCGCCGGGGCCATCACTCTCTTCATCATCCTGCGGGCCCTCAATGCTTATGGAGAATCAGCTCATTGGTCGGTTCAGAAGAATGCAGCCTTCAGCCTGCTCTCCTTTTTAAATACCACAAAATATCCTCCTTCCCTGCTGTATGTCCTGATGACGCTGGGTCCCGCGATGCTCTTCCTCGCCGTGTCCGAACAGCTCAAAAACCCCTGGACCAAACGGATCCAGGTCTTCGGCCGCGTCCCCATGTTCTATTATATCGCCCACATCTATCTCGCTCATCTGCTGGCCGTTGCCGGCGCCGCCATCTCCATCCACAACCCCGCGATCATGTTCTTCCTGCCCAGCCGGTTATCCCGCGTCGCGGCACTAAAAGGCTATGGCTTCGATCTCTTCGTCGTCTATGGGGTCTGGCTCGTCGTTCTTCTTCTCTTATACCCCCTCAGCAAACGCTTCGACAGCTATAAAAGAGCCCACCAATCCACCCAGTGGTGGCTGCGCTATTTCTAAAAGATACGCCCATCCGCATAAAAAAAGCCACCCCCTCGGGTGGCTTCTGTATTATTCATCAGTTAGCGGAGCAATGTTCATTAATCGAACTTCAGGTCCAATCCCAGCCCCCTCAACTCATGCACAAGCACGTTGAAGGATTCAGGAATACCCGCCCTCGGAATATTATCACCCTTCACGATCGACTCATAGGTCTTCGCACGCCCAATGATATCATCGGACTTCAGGGTCAACAACTCCTGCAGGATATTCGACGCACCATAGGCTTCCAGCGCCCAAACTTCCATTTCACCAAAACGCTGACCACCAAACTGCGCCTTACCACCCAGCGGCTGCTGCGTGATCAGACTGTACGGCCCGATACTCCGCGCGTGCATCTTGTCATCGACCATGTGATGCAGCTTGATGATATAGATGATCCCGACCGTCGCCTTCTGGTCAAACCGCTCTCCCGTCTCCCCATCAAAAAGGTGGGTATGACCAAAGCTCGGCAAACCAGCCTTCGAGATATGATCGGCAATTTCATCAACAGTAGCCCCATCAAAGATCGGCGTTGCGAATTTCACACCCAGCTTCTCACCGGCCCAGCCAAGAACCGTTTCATAGATCTGACCCAGGTTCATACGGGAGGGAACCCCCAGCGGGTTCAGGACCACATCCACCGGCGTACCATCGGACAGGAATGGCATGTCTTCAGCTCTTACGATCTTCGCGACGATACCCTTGTTACCGTGGCGGCCGGCCATCTTATCACCCACCTTCAGCTTACGCTTGACGGCGAGATAAACCTTCGCCAGCTTCAACACACCCGCGGGCAACTCGTCACCGATAGAGATATTGAACTTCTCCCGCTTGTAACGACCCAGCTCTTCATTGTACTTGATGCTGTAGTTGTGCAGCAGGATATTGATCGAATCATCGGTCTTTGCATCACCGGTCCAACCCAACGGGTTCACGTTCAGATAGTCGATCCCCGACAGGTTCTTCGCCGTAAACTTGGCGCCCTTGCCGATCTGCACTTCACCGAAGTTGTTGTTCACGCCGGCAGAGACATGCTCCTTCAGCAACACCGTCAGCTTTCCAAGCAGCACATCCATCAGATCGGAAGTGTTCTTTTCGTGAACCTTCTCGATCTTCTCGAGGGCAGCCTTCTCACGGACCTTGGCATTCTTATCTTTCTTCGCACGTTGGAACAGTTTCTTGGAGATGACCACCCCTTCGGTACCGCTCGGTGCCTTCAGGGAAGCATCCTTAGCATCCCCAGCCTTGTCGCCAAAGATGGCCCGGAGCAGCTTCTCTTCCGGAGTCGGATCGCTCTCACCTTTCGGCGTGATCTTACCGATCAGGATATCACCTTCTTTGATTTGGGCGCCGACACGGATGATCCCGTTCTCGTCGAGGTCCTTGGTGGCTTCCTCGGAGACGTTGGGGATATCCGGGGTCAGTTCTTCTTCACCCAGCTTCGTATCCCGCACTTCCAGTTCGTATTCGGAAATATGAACGGAGGTGAACAGGTCTTCCTTCACAACCTTCTCACTGATAACGATAGCATCCTCGAAGTTATAACCCTTCCAGGGCATGAACGCCACCTTCAGGTTACGACCTAAAGCCAGCTCACCATCCTGCACCGCATAACCCTCGGTCAGGAAGTCACCTTCCCGAACCTTCTGACCCTTCTTAACGGCCGGTTTCAGGTTGATACAGGTCTCCTGGTTGGTCTTGATAAACTTCGTCAGCCTGTATATCTTCAGGTCTTCTTCAAAAGAGACCAGCTTTTGCTGTTCGTTGCGATCATAACGGACGTGGATCTCGTTTGCATCGACAAACTCAACGATCCCATCCCCTTCCGCGTGGATCTGGATCCGCGCGTCACGGGCAGCCTTCGCTTCCAGCCCGGTACCGACGATCGGCATCTCGGGACGGATCAGCGGCACGGCCTGACGTTGCATGTTCGATCCCATCAGCGCACGGTTGGCGTCATCATGCTCAAGGAAGGGGATCAGCGACGCGCTAAGTCCAACGATCTGGTTGGGCGCGACGTCCATGAATTCAACCTCACCCTTGTCCAGGATCGGGAAGTCACCCGTCTGCCGGGAAACGATCTTATCCTCGACAAAGTTCCCTTTCTCGTCCAGCGCAATATTCGCCTGCGCGATCTTGGCAATATCTTCTTCTTCGGCACTGAGATACGTCAGCTTCTTCAGATCGACCTTGCCCTCGTTCACCTTGCGGTAAGGAGTTTCGATAAAGCCCATCTCATTGATCTTCGCGTGTACACAAAGCGTAGAGATAAGCCCGATGTTCGGACCTTCAGGCGTCTCGATCGTACAAAGCCTTCCGTAGTGGGAATAGTGTACGTCACGGACTTCGAAGCCGGCACGTTCACGCGACAGACCGCCAGGTCCGAGCGCCGAGATACGCCGCTTATGCGTAATTTCCGACAACGGGTTGGTCTGATCGAGGAATTGCGACAACTGTGAAGTACCAAAGAAGGAGTTGATCACCGAGGACAGCGTCCGCGCATTGATCAGGTCCACCGGAGTGAACACTTCATTGTCTCTCACATTCATCCTTTCCCGGATCGTCCGCGCCATACGCGCCAGGCCCACGCCAAACTGCGCATACAACTGCTCGCCAACCGTCCGCACCCGGCGATTGCTCAGGTGATCGATGTCGTCGATCTCAGCCTTGGCGTTGGTCAGCCTGACGAGATACTTGATGATCTCGATCATGTCTTCCTTCGTCAGGGTCTTCTGATCCAGCGGCTGGTGCAGGTTCAGCTTGCGATTGATCTTATAACGGCCCACTTCGCCGAGATCATACCGCTTGTCGCTGAAGAATAATTTATCGATAATGCCTCTTGCCGTCTCGTCATCGGGAGCATCGGCACCGCGCAGCTGGCGGTAGATGTGCTGAACCGCTTCCAGTTCGGAGTTCGAGGTATCCTTGTTCAGAGTGTTGTAGATGATCGCATAATCACCGCCGACATCTTCCTTCTGGATAAAGATGCTCTTCACATCCATTTCCACGACCATTTCGATCGCTTCCTCATCGAGGATGGTATCCCGCTCGAGAACGATCTCGTTCCGCTCGATGGACACAACCTCACCGGTATCCTCATCCACGAAGTCTTCCACCCAGGTACGCAGTACGCGGGCAGCCAGCTTCTTGCCGATATATTTCTGCAATGATTTCTTGTCCACCTTCACTTCGTCGGCCATGCCGAAAAGCTCCAGGATGTCCTTATCGGTCTCATAACCGATACTGCGCAACAACGTCGTCACCGGGAATTTCTTCTTCCGGTCGATGTAAGCATACATCACGTTGTTGATGTCCGTGGCAAACTCCATCCATGCACCCTTGAACGGGATCACCCGCGCAGAGTAGATCTTCGTGCCATTCGGGTGAATGGACTGACCGAAGAATACCCCGGGACTGCGATGCAGCTGCGAAACGACAACGCGTTCAGCACCGTTGATCACGAAGGTCCCACGTGGGGTCATGTACGGTATGTTGCCAAGGAATACGTCCTGCACGATCGTCTGGAAATCCACGTGCTCCTCGTCGTTACAACTCAGACGCAGCTTGGCTTTCAGGGGAACCGCATAGGTCAGCCCACGCTCCATACACTCTTCGATGGTGTAACGGGGCGGATCGATGAAGTAATCCAGGAATTCCAACATGAAAATGTTCCGCGTATCGGTGATCGGGAAATTTTCCTTGAAAACCTTGAACAAACCTTCGATGTTACGCTTGTCCGGGGTGGTCTCTAATTGAAAGAATTCTTTGAAAGATTGGATCTGCACTTCCAGAAGGTCAGGAGTTTCGGCAAGGTGCTTGATTTTACCGAAATTGACCCTGTTTTGCAATTTTGTTGAAGACATATTCTTAAAAACCGGTTTTTTTTATGTTTCGAAACGTCCTGGTCGCCTTTATTATAATAAATCCAACTCATTGACTACCATCGAGTTAAATGTATAATCGACTATCAATGAGTAACTTAGCCAAGGGAAACGGACCGCAAAAATAGCACTTTTTCACTTACCCACAAAAAAATAACCCCAGCCTTGCAGTTGGGGTTACAAACCTTATTATCGCAAAATTTACTGGATCTCTACGTCAGCTCCGGTTTCCTTCAGCTTGGCAACCAACGCCTCGGCGTCGGCCTTGCTGATACCTTCCTTAATGGGCTTGGGAGCACCGTCAACCAGGTCCTTGGCTTCCTTCAGACCCAGACCGGTCAGATCCTTAACGACCTTAACGACGTTCAGCTTGTTAGCGCCGGCAGCCTTCAGGATTACGTTGAAAGAGGTCTTCTCTTCAGCAGCAGCAGCGCCACCACCAGCAGCAGGACCGGCAGCAACGGCTACAGCAGCAGCTGCAGGCTCGATACCGTACTCTTCTTTCAGGATCTTTGCTAATTCATTAACTTCTTTTACAGTCAGCCCAACCAGCTGTTCTGCGAATGCTTTCAAATCTGCCATAGTTGTAAATTTTTTCCACCTTCACGGCGCTTGTTTAGTCGCTCCGGCGGAGAGTTTAAAAAAATTTGCCGGGTCTTCAGGCCCCCGGCGTAAGCCTTATCTCTAATTCGCTCCAGCCGCAGCGGCGCGATCTTCCAATGCCTTGACAATACCCGCCAGCTTCGCACCTGCATTCAGGCCGCTGATAACGTTCTTCGCAGGCGACTGCAAAAGACCGATGATCTCGCCGATAAGGTCGTGCTTGCTCTTCAGCGTGGTCAACGTCTTCAGCTGCTCGTCTCCGGCAAATATATCACCGTCGATAAAAGCAGCCTTCAACACCGGCTTCGCCGTATTCGTGTCCTTGCGGAACGTAGTGATGATCATCGCCGGCTCCTTTGCATTCTCGGAGAATAACAGCGCAGTCACGCCGTTAAGACTCTCGAAAACCCCGGAGAACCGGGCGCTGTCGATACTTTCCAACGCCTTCTTGATCAGCGTGTTCTTAGCTACCTTCATCTCCACTTTCTTGTCGAAGCAGATCCGGCGCAGCTTACCCACCTGTTCAACCGTCAGCGACTCGGTGTTGGTGATGTAGAAGTTGTTATATTGATTGAACTTGTCTTTCAACAGCTCAATGACTTCGTTTTTTTGATCTTTGTTCATAACTCTTGCTTTGTAGGTCCCGAATGACCAGGATCCGGGTTACTGGTTTTTTTTTGCGCCGCTGGTCTGCTTTTGAATTTAGCCCCGCGACGAAAAAGGGCTAATGATTGGCCTTCGGCCGATGGACCCGTGGTCCATCTATTGAATAAATGCTTTAGCGTCCAAAGCGATACCGGGACTCATCGAGCTGGCCATGAACACGCTCTTCACGTACGTTCCCTTGGCCGTAGCCGGCTTTGCTCTAATAATGGCGTTGATCAGCTCCTGGCTGTTCTCCACCAGTTTCTCTGTGGCAAAGCTAACCCGGCCGATAGAAGCATGGATGATCCCTGCCTTATCTACCTTGAAAGCGATCTTCCCACCCTTTACTTCATTCACCGCAGCAGCTACATCATTGGTAACCGTCCCGGTCTTGGGGTTCGGCATCAGGTTACGGGGACCCAGCACCTTACCCAGCCTGCCGATCTTCGGCATGACCGAGGGAGTCGCGATGATCACATCCACATCGACCCAGCCGCCCTCGATCTTGGAGATATACTCATCAAGACCTACAAAGTCAGCTCCGGCTGCCTTAGCATCATTCTCCTTGTCGGGCGTGCAAAGCACCAATACCCGCTTGGTCTTACCGGTACCATGAGGCAGGCTCACCGTCCCACGGATCGACTGGTCCGCCTTCTTGGGATCGACACCCAG
The DNA here is from genome assembly GCF_036500295.1 of Puia sp. Classification (NCBI taxonomy): domain Bacteria; kingdom Pseudomonadati; phylum Bacteroidota; class Chitinophagia; order Chitinophagales; family Chitinophagaceae; genus Puia; species Puia sp. Next base: position 47,113 of record NZ_DASYCH010000049.1, read on the forward strand.
GCGTACATGCAGGTCGACAGAAGCATCGAACTTGGTCGTATTCACTTCCTTCACCAGCGTTGAAGCCTCCTTCAGCGTATAGAATTTATTTTTATCAACCTTCGCAGCGGCTGCTTTTCTTTTTTTCGTGATAGCCATTTCGTAATGATTTTGAGGTTAGGAATTGGTTACAAATGGGGCCTTACCCTCGACGGTGATACCCATACTACGGGCGGTACCAGCCACCATGCGCATCGCGCTCTCGACAGTGAAGCAGTTCAGATCAGGCATCTTGTCCTTTGCGATCGCTTCCACCTGTGTCCAGGTAACTTTTCCAACCTTGTTACGATTAGGCTCTTTTGAACCACCCTGCAATTTGGCAGCTTCCAGCAGCTGTACGGCCGCCGGCGGAGTCTTGATAATGAATTCGAAGGATTTGTCGGTGTATACCGTAAGAAGAACGGGAAGAACCTTCCCCATCTTATCCTGGGTCCTGGCATTGAACTGCTTACAGAACTCCATGATATTCACGCCTTTGGAACCTAACGCCGGACCGATAGGAGGTGCAGGATTGGCTTGACCGCCCTTTACCTGCAACTTGACATAACCGGAAATCTCTTTTGCCATGTTACTTGTTTTTGGTGTTAACGTCCCACTCAGGCTTCAGCCCGGCGAGACTCCCAAACCATTAAAATTTCTAAAAGAACTTCTATTTGGGGACGCAAAGTTAATAAAATCCTGGATAAACAACACAAAAATCCGGCAAAAATTGTCAGCCCCCTCCCCCGATCCCACCACCAAACAGGTCTCCCGTCACTCCTCGCGCCATCCCTCACCCGAACCCATCAACCTCGGTGCGAGCATTTTATCAAAGAAATTTCCGCCTCATTTTTTTATAATTCGAATTTTCTGACTAACTTTTGCACTATTAATCCATTACAATTCTTACTAACAACTTAAAACGCTCAACAAACTATGTCAAAGTCTAAGAAAGCGGCCAAAAAAGCGCCCAAAAAGGCAGCCAAAAAAACTGTTAAGAAAGCAGTAAAAAAAGCGGCTCCTAAAAAGGCTGCAAAAAAGAAAGCGGCTAAGAAAAAAGCAGCTCCCAAAAAAGCTGCGAAAAAAGCTGCCCCGAAAAAGGCAGCAAAAAAAGCCGCCAAAAAAGCCGTAAAGAAAGCAGCAAAGAAAGCCGCTCCAAAAAAAGCCGCTAAGAAAGCTGCCCCGAAAAAGGCCGCTCCAAAAAAAGCTGCTCCCAAAAAGGCTGCTCCCAAAAAGGCTGCCCCGAAAAAGGCAGTCCGGAAACCGGCTCCCAAGCCCGCTCCAAAACCCGTCGTAACTTCGATGCCCGAGCCAATGCCGGCAACTGCTCCTTCATCATTTGATGACGCTCCCGCAACTCATCATCTCGATACCGACAATGACAATGGCAATTTCTAAATAGAACGATATAGCAGATATACTTATAAAAAAAACCTTCCACTTGGAAGGTTTTTTGTTTTTATAAAGTTTCGATCTCTTCTTATTACTGCTAGGCAATCTTCTCCACCTGCATATAGTTCAACTCCACAGGCGTACTCCGGCCAAAGATCTTCACCGTCACCTTCAACTTCTTCTTCTCGTCATTGACTTCTTCAATGATCCCGTTGAAATCGTTGAAAGGCCCTTCAATGATCTTAATCGTCTCACCGATAATAAACGGCTCACTCATACTCATGCTGCCCGACTCCGCCATCTCATCCATCTTCCCAAGCATCTTGTTCACCTCCGCCTTACGCAGCGCGATCGGATTCTCCTTGCCCAAAAAATGAATGACACTGTTGGTATTCTTGATCACCTCTTTCAGATCGTCCCCCAACTTCCCCTCCGTCACTTCCACCATCACATAGCCGGGGTAATAGTTACGCTCCCGCATCACCTTCTTGCCATTCTGCACCTTATACACCTTCTCCACGGGCAGGAATACCTGCTTCACGATCTCACTCCAACCGCCGCGGGAGATCTCCTTGTCGAGATACTCTTTTACCTTACGCTCTTTCCCGCTGACCACCCGCAGCACATACCACTTGGTCTCCGGCTGCGTCTTTGTTTCCTGTTGATTGACTGTCTCCGTCATAAAAATGAGTTTGCAAGCAAAAACACCCGATTAAGAGCCGAATAAAGAATAGATAAAGTGCAGCATACTACTGGATATCATATCCATGACCCAAACGACGAGCGTTATCAGCAACGTTGCTACCAACACGATCACCGTAGATTGCTGCAACTCCGACCAGGTCGGCCAGGTCACCTTCTCAAGCAACTCTTTATACGACTCCCGGAAATAGGTCGTGATTTTGTTCATGTTTTACAATTTTCTACCGCCAGCCAACACCAGCCTTCCAGCTGCGCCAACCGACCGTCGCACGGGCACTAGGATTCGAACCCAGACTGAAGGTTTTGGAGACCTCTGTACTACCGTTATACTATGCCCGTCTGTCTCTGAAGAAGCTAAGAGCTATTCCGGTAACCCAGGAACAGCTCTTAGTTCATTACAAAGATATAAAAATCCGCCGAATTCCATTCGCACCTCCGGGTTCTTCGAAAAATACCCTCCGGCGCTCATTCCACTTATGTCGGGCCTTCGGCCGACGAACCCGTGGTTCGTCTCTCCCCTCGGCTTATTTAACGATCTCAGTCACCTGACCTGCACCAACCGTACGGCCACCTTCGCGGATAGCGAATTTCAGACCCTTCTCCATGGCGATCGGCTGGATCAGCACAACGCTCAGCGAAGTGTTGTCACCAGGCATAACCATCTCAGTGCCTGCAGGCAGCGTAACTTCACCCGTTACGTCCGTAGTACGGAAGTAAAACTGGGGACGATACTTATTGAAAAACGGGGTGTGACGACCGCCTTCTTCCTTGCTCAATACATAAACCTCACCCTTGAACTCAGTGTGCGGAGTGATCGAACCGGGTTTGCAAAGAACCATCCCACGACGGATCTGAGTCTTTTCAATACCACGGAGCAGCAGACCGGCATTGTCACCGGCTTCACCCGCATCCAGCAATTTGCGGAACATTTCCACACCGGTAACCGTAGAGGCCAACGGAGCCTCCATCAGACCTACGATCTCGATAGCTTCACCCACCTTGATACGGCCGCGCTCAATACGACCCGTTGCAACAGTACCACGGCCCGTGATCGAGAACACATCTTCAACAGACATCAGGAAGGGCTGATCGACCGGACGGGGAGGCAGGGGAATATAGCTGTCAACAGCTGCCATCAGCTCGTCGATCTTTTTAACCCACTTGTCTTCACCAGCAAGAGCGCCGGTTGCGCTACCCTGGATGATCGGCGTATTGTCACCGTCGAAACCATAGGAAGACAGCAGCTCACGGATTTCCATTTCAACCAGTTCCAGCAGCTCGGGATCATCAACAAGGTCAACCTTGTTCATGAATACCACGATACGGGGAACACCTACCTGACGCGCAAGCAGGATATGCTCCTTCGTCTGGGGCATCGGACCGTCAGTGGCAGCAACTACCAGGATAGCGCCATCCATCTGAGCAGCACCGGTGATCATATTTTTTACATAGTCAGCGTGACCGGGACAGTCAACGTGTGCATAGTGACGGTTTGCGGTCGCGTATTCAACGTGTGCTGTATTGATGGTAATACCACGCTCCTTTTCTTCCGGCGCAGCATCGATTTCGTCATATTTCTTTGCTTCAGCCAAACCTCTCGAAGAAAGGATGGTAGTAATAGCAGCAGTCAAAGTGGTCTTGCCATGGTCAACGTGACCAATCGTACCAACGTTAACGTGGGGTTTGTCCCTCTTGAAGGTCTCTTTTGACATTGTTATCTGTTTTTAAGTTGTGTTTAAAATATCTGTCCGAAGACATGCCACCCACCGGCGGCCTTATAATTTTAGCAGGTCCCCCACCCCCTCTTCCCCGTCCCGCCGGAGGTCTTTGGAGTCGATGAAACCTGTTCTATTCCCGCAAATCGATTCTTCTCACTTAAAAAGAGCCGTTGATGAGAATTGAACTCACGACCTCTTCCTTACCAAGGAAGTGCTCTACCCCTGAGCTACAACGGCTGGTTCATTCCATCCATCGGCACGCACACCCAAACCGCCTCCATCCCTTCTCACCGGCTAACCCACCCCGACAGACCTGCGTCCATCAATGGCTCTCGCGGAGCGGAAGACGAGGTTCGAACCCGCGACCTACAGCTTGGAAGGCTGTCGCTCTACCAACTGAGCTACTTCCGCATGAACTATCAAGATCAAATAACTACCGACCTTTCGGTCCGCGAACCCAAGGTTCGCTCTGCTGTGGGCGAGGATGGATTCGAACCACCGAACTCGTAAGAGGACAGATTTACAGTCTGTTGTCGTTGGCCACTTGACTACTCGCCCATTTTTTCAATACCGGGAGCCCAAACCTCCCCAAAACCGAGCCGGAGAAGGGATTCGAACCCCCGACCTGCTGATTACAAATCAGCTGCTCTACCAACTGAGCTACGCCGGCTAATAACTCATCCCAACGCTTATCACACTGATCTACTGCTTTTTTTGGGAAGGCAAAGGTAGGTAAAATCGTGAACTTCAAAAATTTTAAACCCGTTTTTTTAAGTTATTCCTTTCCAGCGCCGGCCCGGCAGGTCTCCCCGCTTCCCCACGGCCGTCTTCCAACCCTCCGCCGACAAAAGAACCGGCGCCCTACGGGCATAAAAAAAGGCCATCTTCTGTCAAAAGTAGATGGCCTGTTTTTTCATATTTTTCGGGGTGGCTCCGCCTGCCCCGGAGGCGACTCCCTGAAAGGAAGCTGCTGTCTTATGCCAATTGTTTGGTTTTTTTTCTTTTTACCTGGTTGACCAGCGACTCGAACGCGCTGTCAAAAGATTCTTCGAATGATTTTGAGGAGCATTTTACAAAAAAGTGATGCCGGGGAACATGGACCCTGATCTCCGCGATCTTGTCCTTGATGTTGTGAACCACATTGTCTAATTTGAGGAATACGTCTACTTTGATGATCCTGTCATGAAACGTGTTTAGTTTTGTCATTTTTTTCTGAACATACTCTACTAACTTACCGTCTGCATCGAAGTGCACAGTTTGAATGTTTACGTTCATACATCCCAAATTTTAATCAGTGAAACAATAAATGAAAGAACTACTTCTGCTTTAGGATAAGGTCACTCGCGCCGAACCATGAAATTGCGCTTCAGTGGGACAATGAAGTTAACGTTTGCAAAGGGGATTTCCAAATAAAATGGCCCCGAATGTCATGTCATTGCATTAAAATTGGCTACGCTTTGGGATGCGCTTTCTTATAGATATCCTTCAATTTTTCGATAGTATTGTGGGTATATACCTGCGTCGCCGCCAGACTCGCATGCCCAAGCAACTCCTTCACCGAATTCAACTCCGCACCCGCATTCATTAAATGTGTGGCAAACGTATGCCGCAACACATGCGGACTCTTCTGATCGATCGTCGTCACCTGCGCCAGATATTCCCGCACCACCCGGTATACATACTTCGGATACAACTTCTTCCCCGTCCGCCCCACCAGCAAAAACTCCAGATCCGGCTCCTCCAGCTCCACCCGCTTCAATCGCTTATACTCCTCCACCATCGATAACAACACCGGACTCACCGGGATCACCCGCTCCTTATTCCCCTTCCCCAATACCTTGAAAGTCCCCGTTCCCGAATCGGCCTGCCGCTCCCGCAAACCCACCAACTCGCTGAGCCGCATCCCCGTATGATAAAGGATCGCAAGGATCAGCCGGTCCGTCAACCCCTCCCAGTCCCCAGGGAACACCACCCGGTCAAAAAGTTCCGCCATATCCCCCTGCTCCACAAACACCGGCAACCGCTTGTTCGTCTTCGGCCCGATGATCGCCGTCATCGGCGACAGCTCCACCCCCCCAACCCGTAACTGCCACTTATAAAAGCTGCGCAACGAAGAGATCTTCCGGTTCACCGATCTCGAACTCATCCCACCATCCTTCAACGCCGCCAGCCACGACCGCACCACCACCGGCGAAACCTCCTTCAACGCCAATTCCCCAAACTCCTCCCTCAGAAAGTCAAAAAACCCCTCCAGGTCGTCCTGGTACGACCGGATCGTATGCGGCGAATAACGCTTCTCAAACTTCAAATAATCGATAAAAGGTTGGATCACAATACCCAAATTACATAAAAAAGGCCATCCCAACCGGGATGGCCTGTATAATTATATTGCAAAATTCTATTATTCGAACTTGCCTGCAGCAACCTGCTGCTTGTAGATCGCCTTCAACACCTCACCCCGCCGGCGTACTGACGGCTTGGTATAGGACTGGCGCTCACGCAACTGGACCAGGGTCTTGGCCTTTTCAAACTTCTTCTTGTACTTCTTCAGCGCCTTGTCGATGTTTTCGCAATCTTTGGAATCAATGATCAGCATAATTTATATACCCCCTTGTTTAAATTTTCGCCTCGGGCCTCTCCCGAATTTGGCGCTCGGCTCAAATTCGCTTAATGATCGACCTTCGGTCGGCGAACCCGTGGTCCGCCCTTTGATAGGACTGCAAAAATAGTAAAAGTTTCGGAAAATCGAAAACTCCCCCCCCAAATTCTAAATTCCAGTCCAAATAACCCGACTTCCACCCCAATTCCCGAAATTTGCCCCCATGTTCACCGGAATCATCGAATCACTCGCCAGGGTCCACTCCATCGAAACCCACGGCACCAACAAAACCTTCTGGATCGGCTCCGCCATCTCTCACGAACTAAAGATCGACCAGAGCATCTCCCACAACGGAGCCTGCCTCACCGTCGAAGAAGTTCAAAACGATCGCCACCGCGTCACCGCCATCCACGAAACCCTCGAAAAAACCAACCTCGGCGCCTGGCAACCCGGCCACCTTGTCAACCTCGAACGCTGCATGATCATGAACGGCCGCCTCGACGGCCACATCGTCCAGGGCCACGTCGACACCACCGCCACCTGCATCTCCCGCAAAGACCTCGACGGCTCCTGGGAGTTCCGGTTCGAATTCCCAAAAAAATTCAGCCACCTCGTCATCGAAAAAGGCTCCATCAGCCTCAACGGCATCGGCCTGACCATATTTAACGTAAAGCGATCCAAATTCGACATCGCCATCATCCCCTACACCTTCGAACATACCAATATCCAAACCATCACCACCGGCAGCCTCGTCAACCTCGAATTCGATCTCATCGGCAAATACGTCGCCAATGCCCAGGGATACCCCGGTAAGAAAAAGTGACAGGACAACTTCCCTAAACCCGGTACCTCCCCCGCATCCGATTAACCCATATCAATAAAATACTCCCCACCGTCCCCAACGCATCCCGCACCACCCGGACACTGCTGCTGCCCTGCTTCCTGGTCCCCACCGGGATCCGCCCGATCACATACCCCCTCCTGATCGCCACATACAACAGCTCCAGGTCAAGGGCAAAACCATCGACCTGCATCACCGGAAACAACTGCGCCGCCACCGCCCGCCGAAAACCCTTGATCCCACATTGCGTATCAAAAAAACCCGGCGTAAAAAAATTGCCCACAAAAAATGACAAGACCCTGCTCCCCCATTTGCGCATCGCCCCGATATCCTTCGGATAAACCGACTCCGCCAGGCTCCGGTCCCCAACAACGATATCCATCTGCCCATCGGCAAAAGCCCGGATCATCCGCCCCGCCACCTCGGGGTAAAAAGGAAAATCCCCATCCATAAAGATCTGCACCTCGCCACAGGCGACGCCAAACCCTCTTCTCACCGCATATCCCTTGCCCCGGTTCCGCTCGTTACGCAAATAGCTACAGCCATTCCCGATCGCTGCCTCCCGGATCGACTCCCCATCCCAGGAACCATCATCCACCACGATAACTTCCCAGGCCTCGCCCCCCTCCTCCAGCCCACGGACAAATACCGGCAACAATGCCGCAAACTCCGCATAACAGTTGTACACCGGAAGTATAAAGCTTATCATGGATGATACTGTCTTTGAATTAACCCCACCCGGCCATACGCGTGACCCTCATAGTCGATCGTATCGATACCATAGTATTCGGCATAATAGTGAATGTACAACCCCGTATCGGCCAGCGGGTCCTGATAAAAGCTCAGCCTTGGATAGGCCGCTCCCCGCCGGATCAGGCTCTTCTGCACAAACCCCGGAGCCCGGCGCTTCACCGCTTCGGAATAATCCGTGGAATAACTGCGCAATACCACCCGATGCTCCCCCCTGTTCTTCGCCGCCTGGATATCCGCCTTCCTCTGTTCCAGGATCCCCCGGTAAATGATCCCCGCACCCAGGTCGCCCACCCCCTGCGATAATAGACCGCTGCCGATGAACAACAGCAGCCCAAACGCCAGGACAAGCGGCTCCCTCCGTACGACCAATCGCAACACCTCGGTCTCCCCCACCCTCGTTCCCCAGGAATAACAGGCCGCCAGCAGGAATAGCAACACAAAAAGTTCCAGCGTCCCGTTTGCCCGCGGCGCGAGAAGCTCACCGCTAAAGACATAGATCAGGAAATAGAACGCCGCCACCCCAGGCACGGCGGGCGCCAGACAGACCAGCGGATGAAACCATTTACTGCCCGCCAGCCTCTTTCGAATATCCGTCCGGGTTATCGAACCCGCCGTCCCCGCAAGGACAAGACATAACCACAACAACGGCGAGGTGATCATCCGGTAATAGATCCGCCCGGTATAAAGCACGGCCACTCCAACCCCGTTCCCCACGGAAAAATGAAGCCCAAAATGACCCGCCCGGTTCGCCGCGCCACCCGGCAGGACAGCCACCACGACACAAACCACCAGCACCGCCAGCATCCCTGCCGCCGGCCATAAGAACCTACCGGTCACCTCCCGGTAGACCAGCTGGGCCCAAACCAAAATGATCCCCGTAAAGAAAAGCGTTATCTCATTCGTTCCGGCCACCAACACCGCCGCCGCAAGGGCCCAGACCCACTCTCCGCCCGTCGCACGCCCCCTGGCAGCTACCCGCAACAAAACCGTCAGCAAAAGCAGGAACAACAAAAAAGAAAGCAGATAGATCATCGACCCCGACACCCAATACAGCACGCTGGCCGGCTGAAAAAGGACGGCAACACCCGACACCAGCAAGGTCATCGCCAGCCACGCCACCCGCCGCATCCCGGTCTGCTCCGGCAACAAAAGCCCGGTCACGGTCCGCACAAGCAACACCATCACCCCATACCACATCACCAGCAACACAAGGGCCGCAAGAAAATAATGCTCCATCAAAAAGGAACCATCAAGCAAAAAAAAGATCAGCGGAAAAGACACATAACGGCTGCTCTCCTGATAAAACAGCCGGATATAGCTGCCGACGCCCAGCAGGTGATCGTTGTAATGAACGGCCAGATCCTCCGCCGAAGGGTAAGTGAAAAAGGAAAGCGCCACGAGCAGTACAAAACATAGGAAGGGAACGATATACAGTCCGGCACCTGTCAACTCGCTAAGGGAATACCTCCTGTATTTGATCATTTACTGCTAAAATACAAAACTATATAAATACTTTTGGCTAATTTGACAACCATGCCAAACAGTCGAACTACCCGGAAGGATTGGCGCATTTACGGGCTGCTGGGACTCTTCCTGCTGCTGGCTTATCTGCCCCTTTCCTCCTTTCTCTTCGCACTGAAAAATGACGCGCTGGTCGATAACTTCCCCCATAAATATTTCTTTTCGGCCGCCCTGCATGCCGGCTTTTTCCCCTCCTGGAATCCCTATGTCAACTTCGGACTGCCATTGTATGCCGACCCGGGCTTCGCGTTCTGGAGTCCCCTCACCTGGCTCTTCGGGCTCATCGGGTATAACGTCCACATGCTTACTGTAGAGGTACTGGTATACATCTGGCTCGGCGGCGTATTCATGTATCGTCTCGGGGTATTTCTTGGTTTTATCACCCGCACCGCATTTCTCATTGCGGCAATGTATATGTGCTGCGGTTTCTTCGTCGGCACGCTGCAATACATCAACTTTCTCACCTCCGCAGCGTTCCTTCCGCTGGCCACACTCTATTTTCTAAAACTGCAACAACGCCTTACCTCTTCCAGCCTGCTGGGATGCTCCGTCAGCCTCTATCTCTTTATCGCGGGCGGCCATCCCGCCCTTCCCATCGGCGCCATCTATTTCTACGCCGCAATCCTCGCCGGCCTCATTGGGATAAGAACCCCCGGTGAGTCCCGTCCCGCACCGGCTAAAATAATAACGACAAATATCCTGCTCATTGGCTGCCTCCTCGGCCTCGCCGCTCCCCTGCTCCTCTCCTGGCGTGAGATTTTTCCCTTGTTTAACCGGGCCGTCCCCGTCAACCAGTTGATCGAAGAGGGATCGGGCTTCACCTTCCAATCCTGGCTATCCTTCCTTTTTCCTTTCGGCACAAGCGCCCCGTCGGCCTGGTTCGGCACCGCCACGACAATGCGCAATGGCTATTTTTCTCTCGCCGGCCTCGCCATCTTCCTCCTCACCATCTTCCATACTAAAAACAAAACCCAGTGGGTCTTCCTCATCGGCGGCTCGCTAATGCTGCTCCTCTCCCTTGGCGGTCCCGTCAAGGCTGCCCTCTACTCCTTCCTGCCTCTATTGAAATATATTCGGACAAATGGAGAATTCCGCCTGTTCTCGCTGTTCTCCTTTATTATCGTACTGGCATTCCCGCTCGACGGCCTGCTCAGGACCGGCATCCCGCCACAGCAACTCAGAAAAATACTCGCCGTTATGGCAGCCGTCTCGGCCGCGGTCATCGCCGTGACGACCGTGATCGTCATCCGCCACCCCTCGTTCGATACTCCTGTCCCGGGTATGGACATCCCCGCAACCATGAAATGGGGACTCGATAATCTGAACGGATACTGGCGCCTTTTGATCAATGCGATCGTGATCCTGCTGCTGATCCTTCTCTATTTCCTCGCCGGGAAACGTCTCAGTCCGGCCGTTTCGCTTTCTCTGTTCATCGGGGTCGACCTCGTGCTCAGTTCCTGGCTCGTCCTGCCCGTCACCGGCGTGCAACAAATGTCTCCAGCTGAGATCGAAAACCTGATCTCATTCGCGCCCCCGGGTATTCCCATCCCAACGCTAGCACCGATCTCGGCGAATCGCCGCTCCGGCGAACCGATCGATAAGATCGTCGGCTGCTGGCCCTATTACAGCAAACAGCCCGGCACACCCAGCTTCTGCGGCTATCCGACCCTGCTCACCACGACGATGCAGTATTTCCAGTCCGGCCTTTCGGACTCCGTCAATCGCCATGCTTTTGTTTTCGTGAAAAAGGCGCCACAGGCGCCGTTAAAGATAAGTTCGTTCTCCCCGTCAAAAATGGAATTTGACGTCACCGCTGACGCCGCGGACACGCTCGTGCTCCTCCAAAACGCCTTCCCCGGCTGGCAGGTCCGGCGAAACGACAGCGCCGTCGCCCTGCAAACAAGTTACTACTCGTTCATGGCCGTGCCGCTGGTTCCCGGAGCCAACCATCTCGTATTCAGTTTCCGGCAAGGCCGGCTATTCAGTTATCTGGCGATATCCCTGGCTACAGGGATCCTGCTTTTGGTTGCCGCCTGCCGGAAGCCCCCTACTTCATCAGGTACATCTTCCCATAGCCGTTATTGAAATACTTGTCGGTATTATCCCCCGCAGCTTTGTACTTTGTCAGCGACTGACCATTGAGGTTGGTAACGACATGATATAGATAGACGCCGTTGGCCAGCCGGTTCCCATAACTGTCCGTTCCATTCCACTTGAACTCGGTGATGTTCCTTCCGATATGCAGCGGACCCAGTTCCTCCTTGGTGATCTCCCGCACCACCTTACCAGTGATGGTGAGTATCTGGATCTTGATATTCTGGGGCACCTCGCTGCCGGTGATCGTAAAGACAAACGCCGTTGACGTCGTAAAAGGGTTGGGATAGTTCAGCATATTCGAGATCATCGGTTTCGTGATGACCTTGAAATCGACGCGATAGGCCGTCGCGCCGGCCGTGACGCCCGTCTGGTCCTTCCCTGTGACGATCAGCTGATATTCGTCCCCTTCCGGGTTGTATTGCGTGGTAAAGGCCGGTGTAAAGTCCACCATGGCTACGTTATTGTTGCCGCTCGTCGCCGGGATGAATCGCAGCGTATCGGTGTTGAACCGGAAGGCATGCAACGATCCGTCAGGATATTTCACCTGCACGCTGAGCAGCGAAGTATCGGTGAGCAACAGATACTGCGACGGACTTTGTAGCTTTATCTGGATATGCGGCCGGGCCGAAACGATATCGTCATTCAGGATGTGAATGTTGTCGAAGGTCACATCCAGGTTGGGATTACGGCCATCACCTCTCACATAGATACTCTTGTACAGGAAGTTATTTCCAAGGTATTGCTCAGGCTGGTCATTATCCGGGTTGAATCCGATATAGAGGGTATTGGCCCCCGTAAAAGGTTTCGAATCGATGGTGTAGTCCAGGGTCAGCGTATCGCCTGTGTTCAACGGCTTTCTCCGGGGCAGCACGATCGTATGGATACTGTTCGACCGGTCCTGGACATAGAGCTTGATGCGCATGCTGTCAAAGGCATAAGGACTCACGTTCTTAAAAGGAATGGCGATCTCGATCGGCTGGCCGAGGCTCACCGTATCCGGCGCCTTGAACAACAGGTTCGGCGCCAACGCCCCTTCCGGCACCGGCGTATAGTTTACCCGCCAGTAATCCAATTGGAAGGGCTTGGCATGGACCGTGTCCAGCGTCGTAAGCTTCAGCTGGATATAGGGATATTGCCTGGCATTCACCGTGGACAGGTCAAGGTCCTGCACCCCCCGGGTCAGATTATAAAGCGGCCTGAAATTCCCAAGCGAATCGATCCCGATCACCTGTACCCCCACCGTATCGGTGGCAGGCACGCCGACGGGATCATGGCCCCGCCAATGCATCTGGCTCCATTTCTTCGAAGGCCCAAACAACGGCGAGGTCACCGTTCCGCTGTACATCGGCGCGTAAGCATTCACAGACTGAGTTATCTTATCGTAGATATCATGCGAGATCTTATACTGCGGGACAAAGGAAGGATCACCCTTCTTATAGATAAACTGCCAGTCCCTCGGATAGGTAACAGAGTCCACATCGGCAAACCCGGCATTCAGCAGATAATTATACATCGACTTGCCGCTGCCGAACGCCGTCGTGTCGGCCCGCCAGTTGGGAATATACGACGAACCACCGGCATCATAGTCATCGCTGCGCACAACGACGAAATACCCGTTGGGAATACTGTCCATGAATCGCATCATCAGCCCGCGGCTGCCCTGGGTCTCATAGGAGAACTCAAAATTCCACCACCGCTGCGTACCGCAATTCGCCGCGCCGCTGCCGCTGAGATAAAGGTTGTTGCCCGTAGTGGGGTCCACATTCAACCAGGCCCGCAAGGTCACCGGGTCAAAGACATTGAAGATCAGCGAATGCCCGACACAGGCACTCTGGATATAGGAATTCCCATCCACGCCTACCGCGAAGTCCTGCTCAAACTGCCCCGAGGTGGGGAACATCGCGTTGGAGAGATAGAAATAGTGCGTGGCAGTGCCAAAGCCCCATTGACGGTTAGCAAGGATCGATACGCTGTCCCCGTTCGAACCCTCATGCTGGAAGTAATGGGATTGGTTCATCCCGGTGCTGCTCCTGGCCGGATCGATATACACAAACGAACTGTTGCTCCAGGTATAAACACCGGTTGGCGTCGTCGGCACCGGCGAGACCCGCCAGTAGTAAACCACGCTATCCATAAAATTCACCCCGGGATCGAACTCCAGCTCACCACCCACCGACGTCAGGTACTTATCCACCTTCATCGAAGAATTGAAGTTTTGCGTCGTATCCAGCTCCATCACATACTGCGTACTCGGGATCAGCGGGTTTGCCGTAGAGGCAACCAGCTTCGACGTCGGCGTATTGATGATCGAATAATTATAAGGATACACCGGCGTCGCCCCATCCTGGTAGACAAAGACATCCGTGGTCAGCGAATTATTCGCATAGGTCACCTCGGGGATTACATTCCCCGGATTGACGGTGATCGTTATTTTATTGTCGCCCTTGTCCCTCGACCCGACAACCGGCACCGCCAGCTGGACGGAATCCACATACCGGATACCCCTCAGCTTCTTGGACAGCAACACCGTCGAAGTGCCATTCGGATAGGTTCGCGTCACCGTCACCTGCACACTGTCGGAGACGGCCTTGCCAAGATTATAGATCCTGGCGTTATAGGTAAACACGGTGTTGCTCACCGAAACAAGGGTCGGATTGATCGTTACCTGCGAAGACTCGACGTCATAATCGGTCTGCCCCTGGTTAAGCTTAAGATAAGGATCCCCGTGGATCGTCATCTGCTCGGCATGCAACCGCGCAAAAAAATCGCCCGGCACGGAATTGACAAGATTGTTCAACCCATCCTTCTCGAGGATACCGATCGGCTTCCCATAATCGCTCCCGGCCATCAGGTTATATAAGCCCGTCAGGAAAATATTCAGATAATTGACGATCCCGAAGTTGGTACTCGCCACAAAGGCGATCGCCCCCCTTTCAGGGGCCAGGACATAGGTCTCCGACAAGGTCTTGCTCACCCCCGCGGGCCGCTGCGCATCATAGATAAAGAAGTCGCCGGCATCACAACCGTTGATAAGGAACACCGGGTATTTGCCCTGGTTGTTATAGTCAGTCGGGTTATCGAGGTTATAACCAAGCACCTGGTTCGAGGAGTGACCGAAATAGTTCAAGAAGCTAAGCCCTGTCGTAAACAGGCTTGAGATAATGCTCGTCGGCACCTGGCTCACCTGGCTGGCATTCCCGTCACAATAGAGCGACACCATGGCCCCGGCCAGGGTATCGGCGATGATACTCGCATAATAGGATTCATAGTTACAAAGGATCGTCCCCAGGTAGGGTTCGCTCACCCCCGTAAGATGGACCCCATTCTTCATCCAGAGCCGGCCCGCGATGGTATTCGGCGAAGTAGACTGCGCCTGCTCATATTCCTTCACCTTGCTCAGATAAGCCTCTATCTCCGTCCCGGACTCCACTGATAATCTGCCTATCGGCGTAACAGGGGTGGCGCCCGCGCCATCATCGGCCGCAAGTTTGTTATCGGAAGCAGGTGTGCCAAAAGTGGGGATGAGGTTCAGCTGGTCGGCCAGCGGGTCATGCATCGTCTCACTGTAGTTATTGTAGAGATCATAGGTCATCCCGTGACCGATGAGCAAACAGAATTGCGGCTTGGCGGCAAATTTTGCCCGCGCATACCGGAGGAAATTCTGTATGGAAATCGGGTGTTTCTTGATCCCAAATGCGAATTGGTCAACCAGCTCGTTGATATCATAGACCTGCGCATCGAACCCGCCACCCATCGGACTGCTGCGGTAATTCTTATAATCCATGACGGGATTGTTCCCGCTGCTCCCGGTATAAAGCGCCGGATTGCTGATGATGATATAATTCCCCTGATTGGCCGTATTGGCAAAATTGACAAAGAGCCGGGGGGTCATAGTAGTCACGGTCTGCACAAGCGTCGGGTCCTCGTTCACCAACACCAGGTTCGTATTGGCAGTCGACCCCTGAACGGCAAAAGCGACCGTTGCGCCGGCAAGATAGGCCGTATATCGCAACCCATTGGTCAGATCATAAAGAACGGGATTGGGACCCGCAAGCGGAACGTTGATAATATTTATCCGGTAACCTGCCGCCTTCGCCGGAAGTTGAAAAGCGAAATTCGCCTGTCCCCCAAAATTGAACGCCCGGGGATAGGTAAGCTCACAAAAAGAAACCACCATCCGGTCCGTGCTCACCGTTGAGTTATTAAGGAAACTGATATCGGCAGATCCGCCGGCGATAAGCCCCAACGGCACCGGCCGGCTCGTCACCAGGTCGTTAAAGCTGTTCATCGTCGTATCCGCCAGGATAGTCCCATTGACGGACACCTGAACCGTTCGCGGATTATCGGCATTGCCCACCATCCCGAATTTGACGGTGGCGTCCGGACCGGCTGCATAAACAGCCGGCAATTTGTTATCCGGGAACGGTATACCCGGCGCAATCGGCGGCGAAGCCCAGAATTCACCGAGATCATAGGAAGAAGAGTAGATATATTCTCCCACCACCTGCGCAAAACCCGGATTGATCCCGCCGGACTTGAAATAATCCCCATCCGTATACATAAAATAGGGTTCGAGCCCCAGCGGCGATCCCAGTACATCATTCGTCGCATTCGTATAATGGAAAGAATTACCCGCCGGATTGATCGACAGATAATACACCGCAGTATCCGTTTCCAGGCTATAATAAGTGGTATGCTGATAGATGGCATTCCGGTACAAAGCCCGGTCCGGCGCCCCATCGTTCATCTGCCCCCAAAACTCGATGTAGTCGCTTGCTCCCATGATCCCCGACCCGTTCGTCACATACATCGGAACTTCCTTTCCATTACGGAAAAGCTGGAAATTCTGCGCCGCCACCCCACCCAACCCGGCGTTTGCCAGGGTGCTCTGGGGGATCCGGCAGACTCCGGTACGCGCAACCTTGAACTTGTAGTAGGTCCGCGAATAATCGATCCATTCGTTATTGTAGGTTTGGGCAGTCACTCCCAGGGCCACCAATAAACAAAAGAAAGTAAATAATTTTTTCATACCAGTAGGGTTTTTTGTTCTTCCCGGACCGCGATCCGTCACCGCTTCTTCTCCTTTTTCCGCAAATCGATCCGTAATGAAAAAACATGGGTATACAACGGATAAGATTGGTTCGCAAGATTGACAAATGCATAATCGATCTGGATATCGCCTACCTTGAAACCCGCGCCGACACTCGGCTGGTAGATCCAGATCTTCCTATTGTTCAGCGTATCCCGGTCGTCCAGCACCTGCTGAAAATTATTGATCCCGCCACGCACAAAGAAAATATCCTTGAAAGAAAGTTCGAGCCCCAGCCGCGGATCGATACTCACCGGGTTGGTGCTGATCACCGTGTTGCGCCGGCCGTCGAAGGTCAGATCGAGATCGGCCTCCGCAAGCAGGCTCAGTTTCCTGCTCAGCTTGAAATTATAACTGCCGCCGATCAATAGCTGAGGAGCGGTCAATTCTATAGATTTTCCCGGGATCTCATTCTGCGTCTCGTAAAACACCTCCCGTATCGCTTCATTGAGGCTAAAGGACCAGGCATTGAAGGTCGTCGTCACATCCTTGGCAACGATCCCCACCTTCCAGCGTTTGCCCGAGATCTGCGCCGCCGCGTCGAATCCAAAACCCCACGCATTGGCAAAATCCCCCGCAGTGCGATGGATGATCTTTGCATTCACGCCAAAATTCACCTGCTTGTCACCGAACATCTTCTCATGCTGCGCCAGCGAAACGATAAAAGCATAGTCGGCCGAAGAAAAAGTGGTGATATTATCAAAATTCACGGTCCCGTCCGGCTGCACCAGAAAGATCGTATTGGGGATATCGTCGACGGCAAAACGCAGCGCGGTCAGCCCCAGCACCCGCTTGTTGTCCTTTAACGGCAACGCCAGGCTCGCAAAGTCATACTTGCCGATACCCGCATAATACTCCGCGTGCATCAGGCTAAGCTGGGGATTGTCCCGGATATTGGCCAGCGCGGCAGGATTCCAGTATCCCGCCGTTGCATCCGACACCGAAGCCACCTGCGCGCTGGCCATGGAAAGCCCGCGCGCACCCGCGCCGATGTTCAGAAATTCGTTCGAATATTTTGTAAATTGGGCAAACGCCGACAAGTGAATCAAGGATCCGGTAACCACCAGTAAAATGGAGCAGAGGGTTTTGCTGCCCCGCATTCTATTCAGCATAAGCCAACGGTTAATATGGTATTTTTTTTTGCAGGGCCGGGTCTACTCGAAAAATAGCACCGTCCCCGCAAAATCTCAATGTCTGACCTATCGGTCAGAGCGGCCACAGGCCGCTCAGGCACATGGCTTTCAACGGTACGGATCATTAAGTTATAACGGCCTGCCATTGACAATATTGTCCCGTTAACATACTTCCAAGCCCCTCCAATTGCCCTTTTCCCTACCATAAATTGGTGGAATCCCCTAGTTTTGCGCAAAAAGGGACCATGGGGTCCCAACCAATAGCATGAATCTCATCGAAGAACTCAAATGGCGCGGCATGATCCAGGACATCATGCCCGGCACGGAAGAACAGCTCAACAAGGAAATGACCTCGGCCTATATCGGCTTCGACCCCACCTCCGATAGCCTCCACATCGGCAGCCTGGTGCCCATCCTCCTCCTGGTCCATTTACAAAAGGCTGGCCATAAGCCATTTGCGCTGGTCGGGGGCGCCACCGGCATGGTCGGCGACCCCAGCGGCAAAAGCGAAGAAAGAAACCTCCTCAGCGAAGAAGTCCTCAACCACAACCTCGCCTGCGTAAAAAAACAGCTCGAAAAATTCCTCGACTTCAACCCCGGCCTGCCCAATAAAGCCGAAATGGTCAACAACTACGACTGGTTCAAGACCATGCGGTTCCTCGATTTCATCCGCGATGTTGGCAAACATATTACAGTAAATTATATGTCCGCCAAGGACAGCGTTAAAAAGCGTTTGGAGGGGGAGAATGGAATGAGCTTCACGGAATTTACCTATCAATTAGTGCAGGGATACGATTTCTACTGGCTATATACCAATAAAAATTGCAAACTCCAGATGGGCGGCAGCGACCAGTGGGGCAATATCACCACCGGCACGGAACTCATCCGCCGCATCGGTAACGGCGAAGCCTTTGCCTTCACCTGCCCCCTCCTCACCAAGGCCGACGGCGGAAAATTCGGCAAGACCGAAAAAGGCAATGTCTGGCTCGACCCGGAGAAGACCTCTCCCTATGTCTTCTATCAGTTCTGGCTGAATGCCACCGACGCCGACGCCCAAAAATGGATAAAGATCTTCACCTTCCTCCCGGCCACGGAGATCGAAGCGCTCGCCGCCGATCAGGCCGCCAAACCGGAAGCCCGGCTGCTCCAAAAAACGCTGGCGCGCGAGGTCACCCTATTCGTCCACGGGGAAGAAGGCTATAAAAAGGCCCTGGCCGACACCGAAAAGATGTTCGCCAACCAATCTGCACCCGCCGAGTCCCTAAGCGAAGCGGACCTGCAATCCCTCGACGGCATCGCCCGCTTCACCTACGAGGCAGCCCGCATGGGAGTCGATATCGTCTCCTTTCTGGCAGATACCGGCATCGCCCCTTCCAAAGGCGACGCCCGCAAACTCATCCAGGGCGGCGGCATCAGCATCAACCGCAAAAAAGTGGAAGGCCTCCAATTCTCCGTCGACGCCTCTCTGCTCCTTCACGGAAAATACATCCTCGTTCAAAAAGGCAAAAAAAATTATTTTCTGGTCACATTTATTTGATTAACAAAAGCACACAACACCCCCCAAATCCAACCCGCCCCCTTCCCCTCCACCAGGTTATTTTTTCTCCTTATCTTGCACCCAACAGTACGCACCACGCTACCCATCAGAACAGCGTCCCAGGGTGCGTCTTTTGCTTTTTTACCCCATATGAATACACCTTATCCGAACTCAGATGTACTCCAAGCCCGTTACTACGATCGCCCAGCAGATCCGGCAATTAAAAGAAAGAGGATTATTGATCTCCGACGATGAAGCCGCTG
Source organism: Puia sp. (assembly GCF_036500295.1). Taxonomy (NCBI): domain Bacteria; kingdom Pseudomonadati; phylum Bacteroidota; class Chitinophagia; order Chitinophagales; family Chitinophagaceae; genus Puia; species Puia sp. The sequence goes on from NZ_DASYCH010000049.1 coordinate 66,776, forward strand.
CTCATTACCTTTCAAATATCAGCTACTATCGCCGGGTGGGATACTGGTGGCCAATGCAAGCCGACAAAATAACCCACATATTCAAACCCAATAGCAAATTCGATGACGTCATTGCCTTGTACAACTTCGATAGAGAGCTTCGTATCCTGCTTTTTGATGTCATCGAGAGAATTGAGATCTCACTCAGGACCAAAATGAGCTATCATCTGTCCCATGAACATGGCTTTTGGTGGTTTCAAAAAACAGAGCTCTTCCTGGATACCCGGCAATTGATCGTCACTTTAGCCAGTCTGGAAGAAGAACTACAACGATCAAAAGATATTTTCATCAAAGACCACAAAAAAAAGCATTCCGACGATCTTCGTTTTCCACCCAGTATCAAAACACTCGAGATCGCGACATTCGGAAACCTGTCCCGAATGTACGGCAACCTCAAACCTGGCGTAGCTGCAAAAGATGCCATCGCATCCGAACTCAAAACCGTCAATCATACCTATCTGCATAGCTGGTTGCAATCTATTGCGCAGATTCGCAATACCTGCGCTCATCATAGTCGGCTATGGAATAAAAGTTTGGCGATAAAACCAAGCCTGCTACCCAAACCACCTGCTCCCTGGATTGAGAACGTGCCTCCGGCAAACGAACACAATAAACTCTATATCCACGTCTGCTGCATGAAGTACTTGCTCGACGCGGTAAGCCCCGGACATCATTTGAAAGAAAAACTGGCAGCCTTATTTGAAAAATATCCTTCCGTTGATCTGGCCGCATTAGGCTTTGATCAAAAATGGCGACAAGAACCCCTGTGGACCTGACCGACAGAGGTCGCCATTGCCAACTCCGTCTAACTCAGCAGCGCAGGATGCTCATGGTACACCTTCAGCACAAACTCCCCAAAAAGGGTGTTCGCCCAGGCAAACCACTTGCGCGTGAACTTCGCCGCATCATCCTTATGAAAGGATTCATGCATAAAACCCGTCCCGGCATTGCTTTGCTGCAGCATCTTCAGGCAATGCGCCATCTCCTGCGAGTCATGACTGGTTAGTCCGCGGATGATAATACTAAGCGGCCAGATCATCTCGGTGCCGACATGCGGCCCGCCGATCCCTTCCCCGGCCTTGCCCTTGAAGAAGAACGGATTCGACTCGCTGAGCAGCATCCGCCGCGTATTCTGATAGACAGTATATCCCCGTTGCTCTGGATGCAGCACAGATAGCGGACCCACAAAATGCGGGGATTGCAGATAAGGCAGCCCCAGCAGACTGGGTACATTCGCATCATCCATTAGGGTATGATTCCCAAAACCGTCTGCCTCATAGGCAAACACCTCTCCAAACACCGGGTGGGTGATGATCGCGTGCTCCGTGATGGCCGCGCTTAGCTCATCCATCAGTTTATAAGCGGCATCATCCACCGGCTTGCCATGCGCCCCGATGGCCTGGAACAGCGCCCGCATATCGCTAAGACTGTTCAAGGCAAAAATATTCGAGGGGATCAGGAAGGGATAGATCGTCGCATCATCGCTGGGGCGGAACATGGAATGGATCAGCCCTACCTTCTTCGTCGGATAGCCATATCCTCGCAATGGCACCGTATCCGTCGCAAACTCGGTCTTCCGCATAAAATGGTAAGGCCCCTTCCCTTCTTTGCGCTGTTGCTCGCGAAAGGTTTGCAGGATCTTCTCCATCGCCGATATCCACTCCGCGTCGAAGGGGGAAGTGTCCCCGGTGATCTGCCAGTAGCCATGACTCAGGCGGATGGGGTAACAAATGCTGTCGATCTCCCACTTCCGCTCATGAACGCCCGGCTTCATATCCGTCAGATCGGTGGCCTTCCACTCGCTGATCTTGGTCTCGTCCTTATAAAAAGCATTGGCATAGGGGTCCTTCAGGATACACTTCACCTGGCGGTGGATGACCCCGCGGATCAACTGCTGCAAGTCCTTGTCTTCTTTGCAAAGCGGGATATAGGGCCACACCTGGGCGCTGCTGTCCCGGAGCCACATCGCATCGATATCCCCGGTGATGACATAGGTGTCAGGTTTGCCGCCGATCAGTCCAAAGTCAACCGTCGTATCGAGCGTATTGGGAAAGCAGTTCTCGAAAAGCCACCCGATCTCCTTGTTGCCGGCGCTGGCCCGCACCTCCCGGACCATCTTTTCTACGGCCTGGCTCTTGAATTTCCGCTGTGCCTCCGGTATCCTCACCACAGGGAACTCGGCCCTGGCGGCACTCTCACTGATTTCACCGATACCCCGGCCGGCTATCATTACCCCCGCCGAAGCAAGCATACCCTGTTGAAGGAATTTTCTGCGTTTCATCATATGGACCAACAATTTTGGGATCGCGCCGGATCCTCCGGCTCGGGCCGAATCTACGTTATTTTCTTTTTAGCAACCGCGGGCCAGCTGTTCCGGGCCAGAAAATACACCACCGTGCCGCAAGCCATCAAAAACAGCCCTAGCAATGCCGCGACACCCGTCGAATACCACTCGAAAAGCCAGATCGCCACCGACAGCACCACCGGCAGTGGATACAGCCACATCCGGAACGGCAGGTCAGCCGTCCCCTTCCTTCGCCGGAGCAACACCACGCCGATCGCCTGCGCAACGAACTGAACAAGGATACGCATGGCCAGGATCGCATTGATCGCATCCTCCAGCCGTAGCGTCAGGCTGCAGATGAACCCCAGCCCGCCGACAAAAAGCAAGGACACATAGGGGAAGTTCAGCCGGGGATGCAACCGGGCAAACCAGGGGAAGAAATTTCCATCCGCCGCTGCCGCGTAAGGGACCCGCGAATACCCGAGCACCACCGCGAAAAGCGAAGCAAAGGCGATCCATAATACCAGCATCGTCGCTACCTGTGCCGTACGGGGACCATAGATCCGCTCCATAAAAAGACTGATGGCAAACTTCGAATGCATCGCCTCCTGCCAGGGGATCACCCCGACGACACTCCAGTTCATCGTAAGATAAAACGCGGCGATACAGAAGATGGAGATAAAGATGCTTCGCGGGATATTCTTTCCCGGGTTTCGGATCTCGCTGCCCAGGTGGCAAACATTATAATAACCAAGATAGCTGTAGATCGTCTTCACCGAGGCGTTTCCGATCAGCAGCATAAAGGAAATACTGAACATGTTCTCCCCATGCTGTGGCAGGGGCGAATAGGCCACCTGGTGATGCGTGAACCCGCTGATGATGATCCATAGCAGGATGATGATCACCCCCGCCCATAGGAACACCGCCATCTTTCCGATAGTTCGGATATTGCGGAAAAGCAGCGCCGTGATGAGGATCACAAGTACCCCCGAAACGGCCTTCTCCTCCCACCATGTCAGCGGAACGAGATAGTTGAAATACTGCCCGAACCCGATTGCCGCCGAAGCCACTACCAGGGCCGACTGCAGACAGGTCTGCCAGACAAAAAGAAAGGACATCAGCGGACCGCCCTTCTTACCATAGGCCTCTTTGAGAAAATTGTAACTTCCGCCGGCCAGGGGATAGGCCGCGCCCAGTTCGCTCCAGATCATCCCGTCGATAAGCGCCGTAAGCGCTCCGAATACCCAGGCCCAGATAAAAAGGTTGTTGCCCACCAGCCGGATCACAAGGGAGAACATGACAAAGGGCCCGATCCCCACCATATCGATCATGTTGATGGAGGTTGCCTGCAACAAACTTATTTCCCGCTTCAATTCCTGACTCATGCTCTGCCGTACTCCCTTAGCGCGGTGACCAGTTTGTCGAGATCTTTTGTAGTCGTGTAAACATTGGGCGTGATCCGCACTCCATGAATGTTTTCCCAGTTGATAGTCGTCACGTGGATCTTATATTCGTTAAAAAGATAGGCTTCGAGCTTATTCGCATCGGGCTTAGTTGTAAAACCCGCCACCCCGATAGCACACCCGAAACCCGGTTTCAGACTGGTATGATACTGTATCCCCGGTGTATCCCTGACGGCCTCCATCCAATAATTCTTCAGATAGAAAAGCCGCTTCTCCTTCCGTTCCGCCCCGATCATGTCATAAAAGCTGATCGCCTTCCCGATCGCCTGCTCGATAAAAAAGGGCCGTGTTCCCAGATTCTCGAACTTTCGGATATTATCCGACTTGGCCTCGGGCGCCGCGAACAGGGGATACAACGCCGCGATCTTTTCCTTCTTCACATAGAGCATCCCGCTGCCGATACAGGCCGCCAGCCACTTGTGAAGACTGGTGCCAAAATAGTCCGCATCCAGCGAAGGGATGCTGTACTCGAAATGCGCGAAGCTATGCGCCCCGTCGACCAGCACCTCGATCCCCCGTTGGTGTGCTGCATCGGCGATCTTCCGCGCCGGCACGATCTGCCCGGTCCAGTTGATCACGTGGGTGACATGCACCAATTTGGTTCGGGCAGTGAAAGCCTTTGTATACTGGGAAGCAAGATATTCATTATCCTCGCTTGGTAGCTTAAGGTCCACCCAGACCAATTTGATGCCGTCACGCAGTTCCCGTTGCTTCCAGGCATTGATACAGTTGGGATAATCGAACTTGCTCAACACCACTTCATCGCCGGCCTTCAACGGAAGACCAAAGATAACTGTTTCCAGTGCCTCCGAAGCATTCCGGTGGATCGCGATCTCCTCGGCGGAGCAACCCGATATCCGCGCGAGGTCTTTTCGCAGCGGTTCGCGTCCCTGATCGAGGATCCGCCACATATAATAGCTGGGCGCTTCATTGCAGAAATCGACATATCGTTTCATCGCCTCCTGCACCACTTTTGGTGCTGGCGAGACCCCGCCGTTGTTCAGATTGATCAGTTCGGGACTGACGGTAAAGGATTGCTGGACATAATACCAGAAATCCTCATCGCTCGCCAGATGTTCCGGCGTCCGTAGCTCTGCATGGGATAGAGCCTTATCCAGGTTCCGGCTCCAGGCGGGTTTCGCAAGGCCCGCCAGAAAAGCAGTGGCGGAAAAGGTGCCGAGTGCGTCCAGGAAGGAACGACGATTATAAGCAGCCATAAAGTGTAGTAGGGGGTTTGAGCAACAAGATAAGAAAAAGTATCTTTGCCCCTGCATGAAGTATTACATCATTGCCGGTGAAGCCTCCGGCGACCTCCACGGCAGTAATCTTATAAACGAACTAAAAAAACAGGACCCTCAGGCCGAATTCCGTGGTTGGGGCGGCGACCTGATGCAGGCTGCCGGCGTTCGCATCGTCAAACACTACAAAGAGCTCGCCTTTATGGGCTTCGTCGAAGTGCTCACCAACCTCCGCACCATCTTCCGCAATCTCGATTTCTGCAAACAGGACATCCTCGAATTCCGGCCCGACGCCCTTATCCTCATCGACTATCCCGGCTTCAACATGCGCATCGCCAAATGGGCCCACGCCCAACGTATTGCCCCCAACGCGCCCGCTGCGCCCACCTCCTCCACCAACCTCTTTAAAATAATCTACTATATCTCGCCGCAGGTCTGGGCCTGGAAAGAGAATCGGGTAAAGCAGATCCGCAAATGCGTGGACAAGATGCTCGTCATCCTTCCTTTCGAAAAGGAGTTCTACCGCAAATGGAACTATGAAGTGGAATATGTCGGCCATCCGCTGGTCGAGGTGATCGATGGCTATCAGGCTCCCACCGGCGCCATCCCCGCATTCGAAAAGCCCGTCATCGCTCTCCTTCCGGGAAGCCGCAAACAGGAGATCCTGGCAAAACTGCCGGTCATGTTAAAGGTGAGCACCTACTTCCCCGGCTATCAATTCGTCGTCGCCCGCGCCCCCGGCCAGGACCAGGGTTTTTATGATGAGTTGCTGGCCCCCTACCCCAACGTCGCCGCCGTCAGCAATCAAACCTATGCCCTGCTGCAAAAGGCGCATGCCGCCTGTGTAACCTCCGGCACCGCCACCCTCGAAACCGCCCTCTTCGGCGTCCCCGAGGTGGTTTGCTACAAGGGCAGCGCCATCTCCTACCAGATCGCCCGCCGCCTGATCAAGGTGAAGTATATTTCCCTCGTCAACCTCATCATGGACAAACTCGTCGTGAGCGAACTCATTCAGGACGATCTCACCCCCGAAAACCTCCGCCGCGAACTCGATATCCTGCTCAACGATCCTGCTCGCCGCGCACAACTCACCCGCGACTACCACGATCTCAAAGAATGGCTTAGCCAGGGCGGCCACGCCTCCGCCAACGCCGCCCGCAGCATCGTCGCCTGGCTCCGCGCACAAGCCTCCGCCTGCACCCGCTAAGCGTTCGGCCAGGGTCCAGGTCAATGCCCCGCCACCGTCTCCGCCCGCTAAGCATTCGACTCAGCCCAGCATCCAACCGCACCCGAGCCACCCGCTGAACGCCCAGCCAGGCCCCACGCCAAAGCCGCCGCCAAGCCGTCAAGGCTCGCCTGGCGCTAATGCCTCACTCCCTAATGTCTCTTGAAAACGAAAATGCGCAGGATCAGAAAGATGATCCCCACCAGGAACATGAAGATGGAGATCCGGTTGATCCCATGCATATAGCGCATCCATTGCGTATTGGGCGAATTCGGGTCCCGCTTCCTGATATAAAAGTATTCCGCTACTTGTCTCCAGACTCCCATAATTTCCAGATTACACCCCAAAGATACGCCGTTCGCCCCCGCCGGAAAAATCCATGTCCCATCGAAAAAAATCAGCGTTGCCCCCGGCATTTTGAACGGTATGTCCAAAATTCCTCTATATTTGCACTCCCCAATTGCCTCGCAATCACCGAGTCCTTTAAAAAGGCCCAATGGTTTCGAGGTAAACCGGCCTCACCACCGGCGGGCCAAATAAGGGGAATTAGCTCAGTTGGCTAGAGCGCTTGCATGGCATGCAAGCCTTTTTTTCAGCCGAACAAATTGATAAGGAATTGGTTACAACGAGGAAAAAAGTTGAAAAATATTTTTTTAAAACTCGTTTAAAACCAGAGAATGAAGTTCTTTAATAGGGTTTGATAAGTATCATGGGGAATTAGCTCAGTTGGTAGAGCGCTAGCATGGCATGTTAGAGGTCATCGGTTCGACCCCGATATTCTCCACAAAGGAAAACATAGGCTACTCATACGAGTGGCCTTTTTTATTGCCATCTTATCATAGAAACCGTTATCGGCCTCTTATAAAACAGGTTCGAGCTCGAGGTATTTCTACTTTTCGACTTTGATATTATTTTTAAGCGCATATATGACTTTGGGGTCTTTAATTCTATAAGTCGTTCCACCACTTTCTTGACCGACTTTTTCGACAAGGCCAATGCTTTCCATGCCAATGACGTAATTCTGAGTAGAACTGCCCGTCCCGGCCTTCTCATTTAACTGATTTCTTGTAAATACTTCGCGATCTAACTTTAAAAGATGAGCAGTGTAGGAATAAAAATCCATAGAATTAGATTTCGCGTTTTGCTTTCTTGGATAATACTCGAAATAATTAAATCCCGTGACAAAGTCTTCAATACCTGGTTTAAATGATTTGACCTCAATAACATTCATTTCCGGATTTATTTTATATTGGCATCGCAATAATTTATCAAATAAATGCCATAAATCCCTTGGGTTACTATTAGCTAGGTCGAGCAGTGTAGTAAAATCTTGAGTTGCAAACTGCTCCTCAAAGAGCATTCTATAATCTTTAACCTTTCCATTTGAGAATATGTTCAATCGTTTGTTTAAAGCTTTTGCAAGATCATCATGTGTCCAATTCAATTTTGGGCAATAGTGCTTTTGCGTTCTAACATGCTCAAGTAAATAATTGAATGGCGTTGACCACATCGAAACTATCAGTTGCAATTTCTTATTAAGTAACAGCTTATTGTCTGTTAAAAGTGGCACTATAAAGTCGGCGATTGCTTCACCATTATTTTCTAGTCTTGAATCTTCATCTATTTTGTCCATAATTACCACAATCCTGCTATATCCTAATTTGGTAATAACGCCAAGTGTATCATTCAGCAATTGGTAACCAATTTCCACATCATTAAACTCGACGTCAATTGTCAATGGCAATTCTGGAAAGAAGTTTTTTAATTCAGAACTTTCTCCCAGAGTAGGCATGCCTTTAAAATGCTGAGCGATGTATTCATCTATGAATTTCACGCCGATACTTGCGCTGTAATTTAAAACGCCCCTCCCTCTATTAAATATTCGCCTTAAAGCTCTCTTATACCAAGGGACCTGTATTTTCTCGATTTTTTCCTTAAGAAGTCTCTTGGATACCAGCGGCACAAAATTCTTTAGCAGATACGATAAGAGTACCTTCTCTTCCTTTTTTAATTTATTTATCCTATTAACTTCATCAGATAATTTCTGAAAAAGTGTAATAGATAAGTTTGATAAAAGAAACTTATAAAAGTCAATAGGTTTAAAAGAAATTGGTAAGGCGACAAAATTGTCAATGCTACAGAACAATGAGTTGTTAGGAGTTAACTTTCTTTCAAAATCAAGGAGAATAGCTGTCTTACCAGTGCCTCGATCCCCGATTAGAATTATGGTATTTTGCTGATTAAATGACTGAACAATCGGAGAATAGTCATTTGGTTTAATGAACAAGGTCTCTTCCTTTCCGAGTTCGTTTTCGGTTGTAAACGTGGAAAATGGATATTCTTCAAGTCCGATTTGTTTAATAAATTCTTCAAAACTAGGCATTTAGGGGAAGTTTTGGCTAATATAAGTATTTTATCTAAACTAAAGTGGTTGTAAGGTTCCCCACATCCACAAACCAACAGAATTTGCGGGCGATCGCGCGAACCATGCAATATGTTGTTTTGGCAAAACGCTGATGAAAATTTTTACCGATTCCAATACCTTTGTGAGACACAAGATGCTGGATCATTTTCCCCCAGCAGTTTATTTATGAGGCAATCATGCTAGTTTATTATTTATCGATATTTGCTCTGAAATAATCATAGAATTTTACTGTATTGGTCAATTTCCGAAGTACATCCGCCCCTAGGGGTTTACCATCCATATGACGATTGAACATCAGCTCTGCACTCTTAGCAAGGTTCTTTAAAAACACGTCGTTAATCGTCTTATTAATTGTCCTTAATGCATACTCGTAGGAAGAAGATCCACCCTTGAATGGCACAGGATAATATACAATTTGCTTTTCGTAGATGAGCTCAGTAAGCACTTCGTCTCCAGCCGAAGCTGCTGACCGGTCAATAAAACAGCCAACCCAGTCCTGGGATTCTGCTTTTAAATAAGCGTCCGTCAATGCCTTACCGTAAAGTGAACTATTCTGAAATTGTGACTCCTTTTTATTCTTGAAACTGAATGGCTCGTATTCAATTTCGCCCTTTACGATGCAGCCTCTTACTGGAAACGTGATTTGCATGCATTGCCTTAGAAAATGGCCGCTGGACTCAACCAATTCCTTAAACATCTCAGTCGAAATGTCGTTCGTCCAAAAAATGATACTATCTGAAATGTGCAGACAGTGAATGTTACAATCTGACAGGTCAGGCATGAGACCGCCACCGGGTCTCTCAGCAGTTTTCCCCCTACTTAACGCCATCTGACTGTCGCGTATGAGGTGATTCATGAGCGTAGAGCGTGTGCTCGAATCAGCATTAAATATGAACTCCTTAAATCCCAAGATGTCAAAGTAAGCGAGATACGTTTCCATGAAATTAGATTGTTGGTCTTGGCCATGCTCATCAAAGGGTAAATTCGACTGATTCCTGCTCCAATATCGCCCTTCAGAAGGTTTAGACACTTAATTGCCACATCTCCGAAAATTTAATCAGATGGGGAGAACCATGATTTATAAAATTTTCAACACAAGTCCTAAAAACAAAGATTAAAGCGACCAATAGCAACTTTGGAACCAGGTTATTCTGTCCCATCCATTTAATCTCCTTAACAACATCTTTTTCTTTGAATCTGACTTTTTCCGTGGACCATTCATAAAACGCCAATGTCAGACTTCTCTCTGTAATCACAAGGCTTTCTAGCTGCAATTTTTCCCATACTGCAAAGAGGGTGGCAACAATCTCCACCCGGTCGGTTTTCTCCTTTCTAAAAACATTGATTAACCATCCAATCTTATCCTTCTTATCAGCATAATATCGCTCGAAGTCTCTATGGTGTTCCCCTGCCTTCTCCAAAGGATAATATTTTGGCGTTTTGTCAGAATGATAGATGAACCAATGCTTTATCAAAAGCTGTTTGTCGATGGATCGCATCATCCCAGGATCATAAGGGCCCATAGCTTGCCGGAGAAAATTAACCGGGATGGTCATTTTCTCGGTCTTCTGAGCGAGAAAAATCAGCTTTTGCAACTTCACATGCCCGAAAGTGGGCTCCATATGTAGTTCTTGCACGAACTCGGCGGCTAAGACGATTCTGCGGTAATAATCCACATTCGAGGGAGACACTTTTGCAGGCCCTCCATCTTTTTTTTTTTGTCTTTTTCCCGTCTTGTCCCCAGGTTTGATAAAGACAGGCGCTGGCATGACCAAATTTTTCTTGGCCATTGCTTCTGCGATGAATTGAAAATCCTCCAATTCCTTGGGGAGCGGAAAGTTCGTCTTGCCAAAGTTCTTTTCAAATTCTTCTACCTCTTGTTCAGTTGTAGGAAAAGAGAAACCGAATTTTTTTAAAGCAGCATACAAGACTTCTTCCGCCTTCAATGGGTTCGAGGTTTTCTTGTTGCTTTTTTTTGCCATACACTTTTTGTTATTGATGAATAGGTTCGATAAATATCCGCCGGAGAAGCGAGTATTAAGTATGTATTTTAATATAGTTTAATACCTTCCTGACTGCCCTGAACTTTATTACTCGGAGATTACCCTCTGTAATATTAAGTTCTTCACACAATCTTTTCCGTTCCAAAGCCCTAATTTTTTTGAAAGTCACCTCTCCGGGGCGCATTTCTCTCTCATCGTCCGGGTTTTGCCCCAATTTTCTGCTGATCATAAGTGCTCCATAATCGACGTATACCATCAGGATGTAACGTTGCTCGTCGCTCAATGTTTCCAGGGCTGCCTGTAAAACCTGCCTCTGAATCGATATGTTTCCCACGTCATCCGAAGGATTAAGATCCTCCTCTTCAAACGCTTCATCTCTGCTTGCGGCCTTCTCA
>NZ_DASYCH010000050.1:0-3245 GCF_036500295.1 Puia sp.
GTAATATCCTTGTAAAGGAGTTTGTGGAACTGTACAACAGTTATAGCCGGGGGGCAACGCCGGCGCTGCGGCCGTTGCCGGTGCAATACCGGGACTATGCGGTATGGCAGCGTCGTTATATCAGCGGCGACTACCTCGAGGAGCAGCTGGGGTACTGGGAGGAGAAGCTGCGGGATGCGGCAACGCTGGAGCTGCCGACGGACTTCGTTCGCCGGTCGGTGCAGGAGGTGGCAGGAGCGGCTATTTCTTTTACGATCGCCCCGGAGTTGACGGCGGGGTTGCGTGCCCTGTGTCAACGGGAGGGGGTGACGCTATATATGCTGCTGCTGGCGGGCTTTAACGTCCTGCTTCACCGCTACAGCGGACAGCAGGACATCGTGGTCGGGACACCGGTCGCCGGCCGTACTCAGGAGCAACTATCCGAACTGATCGGCTTTTTTGTGAACACCCTGGCAATCCGCAGTACAGTGGAGGGAGACCCTTCTTTCCAGTCACTGCTGGCGCAGGTGAAGGCTTCCACGCTTGAGGCCTATGATCATCAGCAGGCGCCATTCGAGAAGGTGGTGGAGCGGGTCGTGAAGCAACGGGACACCAGCCGCAGTCCGCTGTTCCAGGTGCTTTTTGCGCTGCAGAATACCGAAGAAAAAGGAACCCCGGCAATGGCGCTGGATGGGCTGACCCTGTCGGAATATGGAAGAACCTTATCGACAACACAATTTGATCTGCATTTGATAGCAACGGAGACAGAAGAAGGCGTGTCCTTCCTGTTGCGTTACAGCACGGCGTTATTCGGCCGCCAACGGATGGAACGGATGGGGGCGCATTACAGTACCCTGCTGCACGCCATCGTAAACGATCCCGGTCAGCGGATCGGCGATCTGGATATCTTAACGACGGCCGAACGACATCAGCTGTTGGAAGGATTCAATGCCACGGCCGCAGAATATCCCAGGGACAAGACGATCGTGCAGTTGTTTGAAGAACAGGTAGACCGGACACCGGAGGCCACCGCCGTGGTGTTCGAAGATCAGGCGTTGAGCTATCGCCAGCTCGATGAACGCGCCAATCAGCTGGCGCATCTGCTACTGGCGAAAGGCAGCGGCCCCAGTGACCGAATCGGGCTGTTCTCGCGCCGTTCCATTGAAATGATAACGGCTATGCTGGGTATTCTGAAAAGCGGGGGTATCTATGTGCCTTTCAATCTCGAATATCCGCCGGACAGATTGACCTATATCCGCGAAGACGCGGGAATCTCCATGATCGTGACTACCGGAGCGGCATTGCCCGATCTGCCGGCGACGGGTGACTGTCAATCCGTTTTTATACAGGAAGCTCTCGCTTACCCCCTGGATCGTCCCGTCCTCACGCGCGACAGCCAGACAGGGGTGTATATCATGTATACTTCCGGTACGACTGGCAAACCCAAAGGGATCCTGGTGAATCAGGGCAATATCCTGAAGCTGGTCTATGAACCGGGTGAAATAGCAGTGAGACCCGGGGACCGGATGCTGCAATGGTCAAACTACGCATTTGACGGAAGTGTCTATGAGATCTACAGTTGCCTGCTGATGGGCGCCCGGCTCTGTCTGATAAAGGATAGCGCAGCCGCCGACGTATACGAGATAGCGGCGACGATCCGGCAACAGGAAGTGACGATGTGTTTTATCACGACTGCCCTGTTCAACACATTTATCGACCATCATCCGGCTGCGTTCAGCAAGGTCAGGAAGTTATTGTTCGGCGGAGAGAATGTCTCTGTGCCGCATGTGCGAAAAGCGATAGATATCCTGGGGAGCGATAAGATCATTCATGTTTACGGCCCCACGGAAACAACGGTATATGCCACTTATTACCCGATAACGAAGGTGATGGACAATGACATCATTCCGATAGGCCGGCCACTGGCAAATACACAAATAACGATAAGGGACCGTAATGGGAAAATAGTTCCTGTCGGGGTGGACGGGGAAATTTATATCGGGGGAGCGGGTGTGGCGACGGGCTATGTAGGCAAGGATTCCCTCACCAAAGAGAGATTTGTTTCTTTTGACGGCGAAAACAGATGGTATAAGACCGGCGATCAGGGCCGGTGGTCGCCGGATGGTAATGTCGAATTCCTGGGAAGAAAAGACCACCAGGTGAAGATCCGCGGTTACCGGATCGAGCTGGGCGAAATAGAAACTGTTTTACAACAGGCACCGGGTGTGCAACAGGCGATCGTCGCAGTATCGGATGAAAAAGCCTCAGGCAAACGCCTGACAGGGTATGTAGTGACGGCAGGGAAGCTGGACCGGGATGCCGTGTCTGCTTTCCTAAGCTCCAAACTTCCTGACTATATGATCCCCGCCTCGTTGGTGGAAATGGATAACTTCCCGCTGACGCCCAACGGCAAAGTGGACAGGAAGGCATTGCCCGATCCGGACCTGTCGGGGTCGTCGGGCAAGGAATATGTGACGCCGCAGACACGGGTGGAGGAGCAGCTGGCGGAGATCTGGATGGAGTTGCTGGAGGTGGAGCGGGTAGGCATACAGGATAATTTCTTTGAACTGGGCGGCCACTCGTTACTTGCCGTGCAATTCATCTCTGCGGTGCGTCAGCAATTGGCGAAAGAACTCTCCATAAAAGATATTTTCGAAAATCCCACCATTGCTTCACTGGCCCAACGCTGGGTCGTGCCGGCGGCCGGGGTGGTCGTGCCGTCGGGCGAAGTGGGTCTGCCGCCGGTGCGCCGGCGGGAGAGATCGAACAAGGCCCCTTTGTCCTTCGCCCAGGAACGGCTTTGGTTTATCGACCGGTTACAGGGAAGCGTTCAATACAATATGCCCTGGCTGTTCCGGCTGACAGGTCCGCTCGACAAAGCGGCGCTTGCCGATGCCTTCCGCCAGGTGATCACCCGTCATGAGATCCTAAGGACCGTGATCCGCGAGGAAGGCGGGATCGGCTACCAGCAAAGTCTGCCGGCAGGGGGATGGAAAATGGAGGAGGTGGCGCCGGAAGGCGGCATCGACTGGCATTCGCTGGTGCATCGCCGCATCGAAAAACGGTTCAACCTGGCCCAGGACTATCTGCTGAAGGTGACGCTGATCGAACTGTCCGCACGGGAACATTTGCTGCTGATGCTGACCCATCATATTGCCTTTGACGGTTGGTCGATCGGTCTTGTCGTCGCAGAGCTGGTAGAATTATACAAGGCAAAAAAAGAGGACCGCAAACCAGTGTTAAAGGAGTTACCGCTGCAATACGCC
>NZ_DASYCH010000051.1:0-82273 GCF_036500295.1 Puia sp.
TGCCCCTGATTTTTCGTTCGTCGGGCGGATTTGCCCTTCGTCGGGCGGAACCGAATGTTTGACGAATAAATTCTGAAAACCTCGCGCCGTTTCTCATCTTTGTATCAGCAACGAACGAAATCCAGGTCCTGCAAAACCAAATGTCCAAATCCGAAGCAAGCAACGTCCAAAACCCTTGAAAACTAAATAAAATTAAATCCAGGAAAAACCCCCAAATCCAACCCCAAAAAAACCGTAAAAGTCCCAAACCCTAAAAAAGCCACATCCAATCCTGGAAAAAATCCGAACTGATTGAGCCCTACAAGATTTTTACCGCCCTGCGCAAGCAGGGCGGTTTTTTTTGTCGTAACCCTCCTGGAAAAAATCCTAAAGCCCCCGCACATCGATATAAAAATCCTCCCTGTCCACCGCAAAATCCTTCGGCCCCATTCCCTTTATCTCCATCGTCTGCGGCGTCGTGGTCGGATAGATAAAGGCAAACCCGCCTTTTGAAAGCGTAACTTTCACCGGCATCCGAAAACCGGGAACATCCGCTTCCCATTTATAGCTCACCCGAAGCCCATCGCCTTCCTGCTGAACACTAAGCACCAGCACCGGGATATGCGGATAACGCAGGTATTCATCGAAAAACCAGCTATAATCCTTCCCCGTAGCCGTGTTGAAATAGGCCTCGATCTCTTTCGAACTCACCGGCGTCTGCCGGAATCGCTGCTGGATCCCGCGGAAGATGCTAAACCAGAGGCTATCGTCACCGATGACGCTGCGGAGCGTTTCCAGCATCAACGCCCCCTTCAGATACATATCGCCCATGTGGAAATGGTTGACATTATAAACCCCGATGATCGGTTCCTTATTTTCAGGGTGATCCCGCGTCAGGTCTTTCAGCGCCGCCGCCCGGCCCCGGAGCGATTCCTCGTTCAGGTATTCGGCATAGGTGGCAAACGCCTCATGGATCCACATATCCGCGTAGTCGCTGCAGCCGACGCTGTTGCCCCACCACTCATGCGCACTCTCATGCCAGAGCGTCCGCCGGACATCACCGTCGTATTTATCGCCGTTGAAGGGCGACCGCATCGAGCCGATGCTGACCGCACCCTGGTGGTCCATCGGGTAAATGGATTCCAACGCGGTAAACCCGTCCCGCGGACAAGGGTAAGGCCCGAAAAGCTTTTCGTAAAGGGCGATCATCCGCTTTGCATCGGCAAAAAGCTTCCGGGCGCTGTCCAAATTGTAGGACATACAGTAGAATTTGAGGGCAAGCGTATCACCGCCCTCACGGACATAGCTATCCGAAAAATGCGTATAGTCCCCGATGTTCATGACCACATTATAGGTAACGATCGGATAGTCCACATACCAGTCGAAGCGCGTCTGGCCATCCGAAAGCTCGGTCCTGCCCAGAAGCCGGCCATTGGAGATATCCATCAGTCCATGCGGAACGGTTATACTGATGCTCATGCTGTCCGGCCGGTCGGATAGATGATCCTTACAAGGCCAGTATACGCTCGCGCCGATGCCCTGCGTAACAGATTCGATCCAGATACGCTTATCGCGGTTGGTCAACCAGAAGATCCCACCCTTCAGCGCATCGATATCCGGTTGCAACGGGATGCCGGAATAGTAGATCCGCAGCTGATCGACACTGCCTTCCGGCAATTCAGCGGGCAGGTCGATGTACACCGCATTGCCTTCGCGGGTAAAGTGCAACGGTCTCCCGTGATAGTCGATCGTGTCCACCGCCAGGTTCTCATAAAGATCGACCTGCATCCGCCGAAAAGAATGCACAGTCCGCCACCGGATGAGATTGCTTCCCCGGATGGATCTGGTCTCCGGTAACACGGTGATCGAAAGCCCGTAGAAAAGGACGTCGTAACAAGTTCGCAAAGGTGTCAGCATCCCCTGCACGGTATCGGCATGCGTAAATCCATTGGTCCGGTTCGAGACATGCGGCAACACGGAAGAGATCTTGGTCAGCAGGTACGGATAGGAACCCCGCGCAACCATACTCACGGCCTTACCTGCAACGGTCTTGAACTCCAGCTGATATTTGTTGCCCTCCCGCACAAACTCATATCGCCCCCGGCCAAGCGGCGTCAGCGGCGTCTCGGCCGAATTGCCCGTCTGCCCGATCAGCCGGCCATCCTTCGCCCGGATATGAAACACATGATACGGATTGATTGCCATCCGGTAGGTCCCGGCAAGGGGTCCATCCCCCCCATCCACCCGCTCCCACGTATAAAGCGGCTCCTTCTGGAAAACGCGGCACCCGTCGATCCTGCCAGAGTCGTTTTTCAGAAATTCCATCGTCGCGGCCGGCCGGACACCTTTCATCGCATAGCGGCCGCCTGATTGGGGCGCCAGCACGGTCCTACCCTGCCCCAGGATCTGCACCAACAACTGGTCTCCGTTGCGGGATATTCGTAATTCCAGCGCCGGGTCGAACTTCGCCCGGTAAACCCCGATGCGCTCATCGGAAGTGGGTGCCGCAGAAGGATGTGATCCGCCCGCCGCAGCCGCAGCATTTTGTGCGCTCCCATTATGCGCCGGCAAGAGAAACAACAAAAGAAAAGACAGAGGAAGGATCCGGTAAAAATGGCAAAAATCTCGCATGGTCTTGTTTTTTACAAAACAAGCCGAACGGCGACGCCGCACCTATTCAAATCCGGATTTGATCAGGCTTTATCGGGTTTGATCACGCTTTATCGTGTTCGATCCCGCTTTATCGTGTTTGATCAGGCTTTCTCCTGGCCGGACGGCATCCTGTCAAGCGGAAACCCATTCTTTTGCCAGTATTCCTTTGGCGTAACCCCGGTAAGGGCCTTAAAAGCCCGCTGAAAGGTGGGAAGGGAATTGAAGCCGCATTCATACGCCAGCCCGGCAATGGTCAGCTCCCTGCTGGCAGGCTCCAGCAGCCGGTGCTTAAAAGCGGCCACCCGGTATTCATTGACAAACTCGCTGAAGGTCTTTTCCAGATGCTGGTTCAGCACCGCCGATAGGGTTTTTGGCGTCAGCCCGCAGTGCCGCGCCAGCAACGTTAGGTTCAGGGCCGGATCGAGCCAGAGCGTATCCTGCTCCATAGCCTTCTTCAGGGCCCGCACCGCGGGTTCCGTCACCTCCGGCGCCGGCGGTGTCCTCGGCCCCGCGGCTTTTGCCTGCACCTTCCGGCCACTGATAAAAAATCCTTTCACCCCCAGCCAATAGATTAGAAAGACAATGGGCAGGTACAGCGGATACCAGTCGAAGCGCGCGAGAAGCTTGTCGCTATAGCGCGGGATCTCATAAGGCACCAGAAAGATCAGCCACAACACGGCAAAGGCCGTAAAACCCCGCACCAGCGCCCGGGGCCACGCCAACTCCTCCCGCGACGCCGCCCGCGATGTCCTGGCTGAAGCCTGTCTCTCCCCCGGTGCCACCCCCGAAACCTGTTTCTCCCCCGAAGCCTTTTTCTCGCCCAACGCCAATTTGCGCGCACGCGCCAAAAACCGAACCGCCAGCCAGAGGTAGACCGACAGGGAAATCCAGCGGGGGATATCCGCATACTGTTGATAATAGTCGAGAAAGCTCCCAAACCCATAGTTGTGGTGGGCATCAAGGAGCCCGAAGATCAGCAGAAGAAGGTAGACGAAGGCCGCCGCATGAGGAAACAGATCAAGCCCCACGGAATAGAAATGCGGCCGGTATTTACGGCTTAACCGGAACTCCGGCTCCCCAATGCACCGAACATAAAAATAAAGCAACGGGCCTATCGGCATCACGATGACCATCGGGATAAGAGCACTCAGCAGGTTGCCCACCGGCGTATCCATCAGGGCCGGCGTCTCGAAGAGATAGATGTTCAGACAGGCCATCGCCAGCAAAAGGATCAGAATCGCCAGAAGCCGGTTTTGTCTTGCACTCCCAGGATCACGCCGCGCAGCGGAGAGCAGCAGGGCCACAACGATAAAACCCTGGATGGCGCCCAGCAGGATGATGCTTCTGAGAATACCGACCATTAATACCGTTTTAATGCCCAATTTACCGAAACATCCTCCTAATATAAAAGAGTTTATTTATTTTAAAGGATTAAACTGTGTACATGCGACGAAAGTCCAAAACTATTTGCTTCCTGCTGCTTTTTTATGCCCTATGGGGTCCGGAACTAAAGGCCCAGACCGCGAACAAAGATAGCCCGATCCTGGATTCCGCCTCCGCTTTCGCCCTCCGCCAGTATCATGCCTATGTCGCTCCCGAAACGGATCTGTTCAGAGGCATTGTCTACGTCGATTATGCCTATCAGATAGCGACCGGAGATCCTTATTTCGTCGATTCCACCATCGCGGGCTCGCTCCTGTACAACGGTGTGCTTTACGAACATATCCCCCTGATCTATGATGTCGTACAGGATATCGTCGTGATCCACGACCCTTACGACGTTTGGAAAATAGGCCTCAACCGCCAGCATCTCGACAGCTTTACCATCGAAGACCATTCCTTCATCCGCCTCGGCGACAGTCTCAATCCCACCGCGCCGCGCAACGGCTTTTATGAGCAGCTCTACCGGGGCCGGGTCCGCCTGCTCAAAAGAACGTCCAAAACGATCCAGCAGCAAGCCTCCTTCCTCACGAATGGATTTGAAAAATATACCCTGACGTCCATTTCCTACTACCTGCAGAAGGGATCGGCCTATTACGCCGTAAACAATAAACGCTCACTGCTTTACGCCCTAAAGGACAAAAGCAAACAGGCAAAGAAATTTATCCGCAGCAACCATCTGGGAATACGAAAGGATAAGGAAAACACTCTCATAAAAGTCATAACCTGGTACGATGGCCTTACTCAATAATAAAGGATTTCTTCTCGCCTGTTTGTTACTCGCCGGTATCGCCGTCCGCGCTCAGGACCCTGGGAGCAAGCCCGTCACCGTCCATCTCACCCACGCCTCCTTTGCCGATCTTCTGAATGACCTGGAAAAACAGACCAGCTATCGCTTCTACTACGATACAACGGATCTCGACAGCACGAAGATCGACATCAACGTCAACAACGCCCCATTGGACAAAGTGTTGGAACAGGCATTTGCAGGAACGGAGATCAGCTATTCGATCGACAGCCATCAGCATGTCTTTGTCACAAAGGGCGCGGCGATCCGGACCGATCTGCCGCCCGGCTATTTCGACAAACCCGGCCAAAAAGGGTCTCTCGCCGCCGGGGACAGCGTCAGAGACTACCTGGAAGACGTCGGTAAGCAACAGGTCGCTACACTGGAGAACAAGCTATACCTCATCGGCGACAAGGGCAACTCCAACGCGAACCGCGTCGCCAACCTTGCCGGCTATGCGCGGGACGCCAAATCAGGCGAGCCCATCGTCGGAGCCTCCATCTATGTAGAGAATCCGCGGATCGGGGTCACCTCCGACCAATATGGCTATTTTTCCATCTCCCTGCCAAAAGGCAGACACGTCCTCAATATCCAAAGCATCGGGATGCGGGATACGCGAAGGCTGATCATGGTCTATGGCGACGGCAAACTGAATATCGACCTCCAGACACAGATCGTCACGCTCAAAAAGGTGATCGTCTCCGCAGAGAAGGCCAGCAACGTCAAGCGGACCGAGATGGGTGTGCAAAAGCTGGACATCAAAACGATCAAACAGGTGCCCGTTGTCTTTGGCGAGGCCGATGTCCTCCGGGTGCTGACGACCCTGCCCGGAGTGAAAACGGTCGGCGAAGCAAGCACAGGTCTCAACGTTCGCGGCGGGTCGACCGACCAGAACCTGATCCTGTTCAACGACGCCACCATCTATAATACCGCTCACTTTTTCGGCATGTTCTCGGCCTTTAACCCGGAAGTGGTCAAGGATGTGGAACTGTATAAAAGCAGCATCCCCGCCCGTTTTGGCGGCCGCCTCTCCTCCGTGGTGGACATCACCACGCGGGAAGGAAACAAAAAGAACTTCGAAGGCTCGGCGGGCATCGGCCTGCTGACCAGCCGGCTCAACATCGAAGGGCCGATCGTCAAAGACAAAACCTCCTTTATCCTCGGCGGCAGGAGCACCTATGCCAACTGGCTGCTGGCCCGTCTGCCCGATCAATACAAGAACAGCCGCGCCTCCTTCTATGATATAAACCTGAACATCAGTCACCAGATAAATAAAAAGAACGATCTCTACCTCACCGGCTATCTCAGCCAGGATCACTTCAACCTCAACAACGACACCACCTACGGATACGGCAACCGGAACATTTCCCTGAAGTGGAAGCATATCTACAATAACAAACTCTACAGTCTGATCTCCACCGGGTACGACCGCTACCAGTATTCTATTTCGAGCCGGGATAACCCCGTCAATGCCTATAAGCTCGGCTTCGATATCAACCAGCTCTATTTCAAGACGCATTTCAACTATTTCCTCAGCAGCAGCCATACCCTCGAGTTCGGGGTGAGCACGCTCAAGTATGCGCTGCACCCCGGCGAATACACGCCAAACGGCAAGGCATCCCTCGTCCAGGGCGACACCCTGCAAAAGGAACAGGCCCTCGAAAGCGGCGCCTACCTGAGCGATCGCTATACGATCAATTCTTCCATCTCGCTGGAAGCCGGTGTCCGGTATTCGCTCTACAACTACCTCGGTCCGGCTACCGTCAACCACTATGCGCCGGGTCAGCCCATCACGACGGACAACCAGACCGGCACGACCCAGTATCCGTCAGGCAAGTTCATAAAGACCTATGGCGGCCCCGAGTTTCGCGTGTCTTCGCGCTTCGTGCTGACCGATAATTTCTCGATAAAAGCCGGCTACAACACCCAACGTCAGTATATCCACATGCTGTCGAACACCAGCGCCATGGCGCCGACCGATATCTGGAAGCTCAGCGATCCCAATATCCGGCCGCAATTCGGCGACCAGGTGTCCATGGGTCTCTACCGGAATTTCAAGAACAATACGATCGAGACCTCGCTCGAGGTCTATTACAAACGGATAAAGGATTATCTCGATTACAAGAGCGGCGCGGTGCTGGTGATGAACCACCATATCGAGACCGATGTCCTGGAAACAAAAGGTAAGGCCTACGGTGTCGAACTGCTGATCAAGAAGCTGACCGGAAAGCTCAACGGCTGGTTCAGCTATACCTATTCCCGCATCCTGCTCCGCCAGGACGACCCCACCCTGGGCGAATTGGTGAATGGCGGCCACTTCTATCCCGCCAACTACGACAAACCGCATGACTTCACGCTGGTCAGCAATTACCGGCTCACGCACCGGGTAAGCTGGTCGTTCAACGCGACTTATAGCACGGGAAGGCCCATCACCCTGCCGATCGGCGTCTTCTCGTATGCGGGCTCCCTGCGGACACTGTATGCGGACCGGAACGCCTATCGCATCCCCGACTATTTCCGCGCCGATCTGTCGCTGAACGTGCTGGGGAATCACCGCATCTATCAAAAGACCCATAATTCATGGACCTTTGGCGTGTATAATCTCACGGGCAGAAAGAACCCCTATTCGGTGTACTATGTGTCGGAGAACGGCGCCGTCAATGGATACAAACTTTCCATTTTTGGCAGCGCGATACCCTATATCAACTATAATATCGCCTTTTAAGAACACATGAATGCCGCTATAACAAAAACGATGAAACAAAAGAGAACAACACCGATGAATTCCAGGATAAGAATACTGACCTCCCTGTTCGTGCTGCTATTACTGCTGGGTCAGTGTAAACAGAAATATGACAGCCCATACAGCCCGCCGGTGACCGGCTACCTGGTGGTGGAAGGGTTTATCGCCGGTAATGCGCCCACCCGGTTCACGCTGAGCAGGGTCATCCATCTGCCCGGCGATTCCACGATCCCGGTCGTAAGAGGCGCAAAGGTCCAGGTGGAAGGCACCGACAATTCGGTGTATCCGCTTGCCGAGAGCAGCCCGGGCGTCTACATGGCTAATACCCTTCCCCTGAACGCGACCGTTCGGTACCGCCTGCGTATTGCCTCCGACGGCGATACCTATCTGTCCGATACCGTCGCCTATAAGATCACCCCACCGATAGACAGCCTCACCTGGACCCAGGCTCCGGAAGGAGTGTATATCTACGCCAACACCCACGATCCGGCAAACGCCACCCACTACTATCAATGGCAATTCCAGGAGACCTGGCAGTATACCGCGGCGGAATTCTCCAACTATGCGTTTCGGGAAAAGGGGGGCAGCAACAAACAGGATACGGTAACCATCCGGGACGACTCCGAATACATCTACAACTGCTGGCGGAGCGACGCATCCACACCTTTGCTGCTGGGCAGCAGCGCAAAGCTGGCCCAGGATGTGATCTACCGTCAGAAGCTGCAGTTCATTCCCAGGGCGACCTCCCAGATCAGCGTGCTCTATAGCATGATCGCTCAGCAGTATGCGCTGACGAAGGAGGCCTACGATTTCCTGAGCCTGATGAGATCTAACACCGAGTCGCTGGGCTCCATCTTCGACGCACAGCCTTCCCAATTGCAAGGGAATATTCATAGCCTTACCCACCCCGATGAACAGATCATCGGGTTTGTTTCGGCAGGCACCGTCCAGCAGCAGCGGATCTTCATCAGCCGGACCGACGTGCCGAACTGGGGATATATTTTTGTCTGTGCGGACCCCGATACGCTGGTCTTCCCCAGCAAGATCGACAATTTTTTTTCGGGCGGCGCATACGTCCCGATCGACCGGCAATACGGCGCGTTCGGCTTTCTCGGCTGGAGCGCCAATGGCAACTACTGCGTCGACTGCCGGCTGCAGGGCGGAACGACAAAAAAACCTTCTTTCTGGCCCAATTAAGTATAAAGGCTCAATAAGACACCGATGAATCAAAAGCTAACGATATTTCTTCTTTTCACGCTGTCGCTGACCACGCCGGCGGCCTTTTCCCAGCAATCTGTCCCTGCGACCCTGAAGGAAGACCTCGACCAATACCGGATGAAGCGGCTGCAGGAGAAGCTGTTCGTCCACACCGATAAGGAGGTCTATCTCGCCGGCGAGATCTGCTGGTTCAAGGTCTACGTCGTGGAAGCCGGCACGCATCATCCGCTGGATATGAGCAAGGTCGCCTATCTCGAATGGCTGGACAAGGACAACAAACCGGTCCTCCAGGCGAAGACGGGACTGGACAGCGGTTCGGGCGGCGGCTCCCTCTATCTTCCGCTGACGGTCCGCACCGGGAACTACAAGCTCCGCGCGTACACCTCCTGGATGAAGAACTATGGCGCCGATTGGTTTTTTGAAAAAACGGTAACGATCATCAATTCCCGCAAAAGCGCCGAAACTCCCGTCACTCCGCCGACACTCCAGTATAGCGCATCGTTCTACCCCGAAGGCGGCAACCTCGTGGAGAACCTGGCCGGCAGGATGGCATTCCGCGTGACCGATCAATATGGCCGCGGCATCGAATGCACCGGGGTCATCACCGAGGACGAACAGGATACCCTCGTGCAGGCCAACCCCCATCGTTTCGGGATCGGCAGTTTCAACTATACACCCCGGACAGGACACCATTACCGCGCTATCTTCCGTCTCGAAGATGGCACGGCGATCAATGCCTTACTTCCTACGGCCGCAAAAGAAGGAACGGTAATGACCGTCTCGCCCGAAGGAAAAGATAATTGGCGCGTGAATATCCAATCTACCACCGGCGGCGGCGCCGTCTACCTGCTGGCGCATACCCGCCAGTCCGTACGACAGGCCATGACCGCCACCCTGCAGGGTGGAAAGGCCAGCTTCCTGCTCAGCCGGGACAGCCTGGGCGAAGGCGTTTCGCATCTGACCGTGTTCGATGCCGCCCGGCAGCCGGTTTGCGAAAGACTGGTCTTCCGTCAGCCTTCCCGGCGGTTACAGATCGACGTGCAGGCCGATAAAAGCAGCTATGCCATCCGCGAGAAGATCAACCTCCAGGTGGCTACGCAGGATCAAGGGGGCCAGCCCCTGGCCTCGGACTGCTCCCTTTCGGTGTATCTCGTGGATTCGCTGCAGCCGGTGACGACGGAACATATCCTGCCCTACCTGCTGCTGGCGTCCGATCTGCACGGAAAGGTCGAATCGCCCGATTATTATTTCAGCCACCCCGAAGACGAAGAGGCCATGGACAACCTGATGCTGACCCATGGCTGGCGAAAGTTCCGGTGGGAGGATGTCTTACGGCATAAGGCGCCCTCCTTCGACTATCCCCTCGAATACAACGGATCTATCGTTTCGGGAAGGCTCGTCGATGTCCATACCGGTGCGCCGGCGCCCAGGATGCTCCTCGCCTATCTCTCCATTCCGGGCACCCGGACCCAGTTCACCGCGGCCCGCAGCAACGAGGACGGGGATTTGCGATTCGAAATGAAAGATCTTTATGGCAACCAGGAGCTCATCGCCCAGACCAGCCCGCTCGACAGCCAGTATAAGGTGGATATCAGCAATCCCTTTTCCGAGGAATACAGCACGGCGACCTTTGCACCCTTCATCGTTCCGCAGACCTATACCTCCCTGCTCACCGACAGGAATATCTCGTCCCAGGTCCTCAACCGGTATGCCGGGCTGCGGCTAAAACAATTCAGGGTCCCCATCGCCGATACGGGAGCCTTCTTCTACCGGCCCGACTATACCTATCTGCTGGACGACTTTGTTCGCTTCACCACCATGGAAGAAGTAATGCGGGAATATGTCACCCTGATGTATGTCAGAAAACGGGAGGGCCATTTCCACCTGCCGCTTTTCAACCTCTCCTACGCGGCGCAATCCTTTGAAAATGATCCCCTGATCCTGCTCGACGGCGTTCCGATCTTCGATATCGACAAGCTGATGGCACTCGATCCGCTAAAGATCCGCAAGCTGGAGACCCTGCAACACCTTTTCTTCCTGGGTGGGGCCAATTTCGAAGGCATCATGAACTGGACCAGCTATAAAGGCGACCTCGCCGGCTATATCCTCGATCCCCGCGCCGTCGTCGTCGACTACGCCGGGCTCGAACTGGAGCGGGAATTCGATTCTCCCTCCTATGCGACGCCCGAAGAAGCCGCAAGCCACCTGCCCGACTTCCGCAATGTCCTCCTCTGGTCCCCCTCGGTGACCACGGACGGCAAAAGCCGGAAACCCCTCAGCTTCTATTCCTCCGATATCCCCGGAAAATATATCGTAGTAGTGGAAGGACTGGCCGCCGACGGCACGCCCGGCACCGGAATAGCAGGTTTTGCCGTAAAATAGGAGCATCCGGGGCCCGGAAAGCCCCGAAACCAGCGAAAAGCCGCCCCCTGAAAAAAACTTCCCTCCGGGCTGTAACCCTTTTGCCCTTTCGCAGTAATCCATATAGAAACCTAAAAGTTATCCCGGGTGCCTGAACTATCTGATGAAAAAATAATGCTGCTGGTAAAAGACGGCCACTTGTCCGAGCTGACGGCGCTATTCGACCGGTACCAGGTGCCCTTATATAACTTTTTCCTTCGGCTGACGACAGATAAAGCAACCAGTGAAGACCTGACGCAGAACCTGTTCCTCCGGGTCATCCGCTACCGCCAGAGCTATGACCCCTCACACGGCAGCTTTCGGAGCTGGGTCTACCGGATGGCTCGCAACGTTCATTATGACTTCTGCAAACAGGAGCAAAAGATGCCGGGCCGGCTGACGGACCCCAACGACGCGGAAGATCGGCTGGCAGACGGCTCGACAGGATACACGGAGGATCAGTTTCAGCGGCTGGACGAGGCGCTGGGCCGGCTCTCCCCCGAACAAAAGGAGATCCTGGTGCTCAGCCGCTACCAGGGCCTCAAATACGAGGAGATCTCGCGGATCAAGGATATCTCGGTGGCAGCCATAAAAGTGCAGGTGTACCGGGCCCTCAAACAGCTCAGGACCCTATATTTTAATAAAAATTAAGCAGTGAACATGAATTGTAAGGAAGTACAGGCAGCAATGATCGATCATCTGGACCAGGCACTCCCTGCCGCCATCGAAGCGCAGATAAAAGAACACCTGGACACCTGTGCCGATTGCCGCCGGGAAGCGGAAGAACTGCGGGAACTGCTGACGACCATCAAGAATAACGAGCAGGAAATGCCCTCGCCTACCCTCCGCGAAAATTTCAACACCATGCTCCAGTCCGAACTGAACATGGCGGCGATGGCCAACCTCCTGCAAAACCCGGCAAACGAAGAAAAGCCGCGCGGAAAGCTGATCTCTCTTTTCTCTTCGGCCGCAGGCCGGGCCGCCGCCGCTGTGATCCTGGTCGCCGGCGGGGTCGCCCTCGGGATGGCCATCAAATCCGGGCCGGAGTCCGGCCCGACCAAAGAGATCGCAACGCTGAGATCCGAAGTGCAGGATATCACCAAAAAGATGAAAGAGCAGGAGTTGCTGAACTTAATTGATGATGAATCCGCGAGCGAACGGATAAAAGCCGTCAGCTATGCCGAAGAGATGAACAGTCCCGACCAGAAGGTGATCGACGCCCTCTTCAACTCGCTCAACAACGATAAGAACGTCAACGTCCGGCTGGCCGCCCTCTATTCCCTGGCCCGTTTCGCGGACCTGCATATCGTCCGGGACTCGCTGGTATCCTCCCTCGGCCTCCAGAGCGAACCGATCATCCAGGTGGTGCTGATCAACCTCCTGGCCGAAAAGCGGGAGAGAAAGGCGATCGCACCGATCAAAGAGATCATGACCAACAAAAAGACCCTCAAAGAAGTAAAAGACGCCGCACAAAAAAGCCTCAGGGTTCTCTAAGCGGCAACCCTGATCATAATCAGTAAAAATAAAAAACATGAAACAAATGAAGTATAGCTTCCTCCTCATCGCGTCCCTATGTATCGGTTTTCTCACCAGGGCACAGGATTACAAGATCTCCGTCGGGGATATGAAAGACGCCAAGCTCATTCTCGAAGATTTTACCGGCGAACTGCCCATCGAAGGATATGCCGGCAACGAGATCATCGTCAGCGGCGGCGTGCACCAAAACTTTGATCGGGCAAAAGGACTAAAGGCCATCTACGCCGCAGGAACCGATAACACCGGCGTCGCCCTCTACATGGAAAAAAGCGGCAACCACATCCTCCTGCGCTGTCTGCTGCCCATCACCCAAAGCGCGGAATACCGCCTCAAAGTCCCCGAGAGCCTGGCCCTCGAGATCACCCGGGATTGTGCAAAAAGCGGCACCACCACCATCACCAACATCAGGAACGAGGTCGAATTCAAAGGCTGCCATGATATCACGCTCAGCAAAGTGACCGGCCCGATCGTCGTCTCCACCATCAGCGGAAATGTGAATGTGGCCTTTACCGAGATCGCCAGGGACAAACCGATCTCCATCTCTTCGGTCAGCGGGGAAGTGGACGTAACCCTGCCGGCAAAAACACCCTTCAGCGTCGAGATGGGTACGGTCTCCGGTAATATGTTCTCGGATTTCGATTTCCCTCCCAATGACAAAGATATGCGCCGGGTAGGCGGCGGCAAGCTCCGCGCCGACTTCAACGGCGGCGGAACGGCGGTAAGACTGAATAGTGTCAGCGGGAATGTCTATCTGCGTAAAGGTTAACCATAAAAAACCAAGCATATGAAGAATTGCATACTCATCGCCCTGCTTTTTATCGGGCTGGTCCCCACGCAGGCGCAAAAGATCGTCGAAAAGCATCTGACCTTCGCCCCCAACGGCTTTGTTGCGATGAATTTCCAGATCTCCGATTCCATCCGCATCATCACCTGGAAGAAGAATGAGGTCTATGTGAAGAGTTCGATCGATGTCAACGACAACCAGAACAACGACGACTACAACATGGTCTTCGATGAAACGGGCGGCACCGTCAATATCCAGGGCAAGCTGGAGACGGATAAGATACGCCGCCGCCAGGATTCGGCCGACAAGAACAATAAAAACAAAAATAACAACTGTTGCTGCTGCTGCAACTATAACAGCACGATCATCCACGAAGTATATCTCCCCGAGAACGCGGATTTCTCCGTGGAGACCATCAACGGGAATATCGTCATCACCGGTAACACCGCCGAGATCAAGGCCCACACCATCAGCGGCTACATCGACCTGGCTATCGCACCGGATCGCAAGGCCGGGGTAAAGATGCATACCATCAGCGGCACGATGTACAGCAATATCGAATTAAACAGCGCCAGCCGGGGTGTCAGACATGTCGGCGGAGGATCGGTCACCGCCGATCTCAATGGCGGTGGAAAAAGTATCGATTTGCAAACGATCAGCGGGAATATATTCTTCCGCAAAGAAGGTTGACACGTTAGTTCTTATTTTTTGAATGGTTGAAGGCCGGTCCGGTACAGCGGAGCGGCCTTTTTCATGGGTGCTTCGCCAACCTTGATGAGATCACTGTTTCACAAACACGATCTGCTGATTCCCCTCGCTCCAGGTATAATCGAAAAACCTTGCCATCCGCTCGAAGTTGGCGGGAGAATAGACGCCTTTCTGCTCGGTATAATGACAGGTCATCGTCAGCACGCCCTGGTCGAAGCTGCTGTGGATGCTATAGCTGCCGAAGGGAAAGGACAGACGACCCGATGGAAGGCGTTCCGGCGCATAACCCGGGGGCATCTGCAGGACGAGGGTATCGGATTCGTCGATGGATAGTCGCAGCTCGATAGCCGTCTGGCGGGCGGGCCCGTTGGTTCGCATCCTGCCGGTCCGGCGCAGAAACCTCCCCGGCAAAACGATCAGCCGGTTACCGGTGACGGTCGCAAAATGTTGCGCATACAGCCGCATCGTCTCCTCCAGCGAGGGAATAGCCGTTCGCGCCGCGGTATAATTCCAGTCGCTGATGACGCAGTCGGTCAGGCCAAGCGAATGCTGTTCGGCCGCGAGCAGGTCCTTCTTCGAAAGCCGGTCGATCATCGAATGGGGTGCATCCTGTTGCAACCCGGTATACTCCACCTGCAGGCTTGCCTCGAGATCGCCGCTGCCGGTGACGCTTCCTTTTACATTCCGGGTGAGCCGGTTCTCCCGGACGCCGTAGACGGGCGTATGAACAAGCCGGCCGCCCGGATCATCGATGAGCAGCCCCTGCCGGTCGGCGGTGAAACTGCTGAGATAACCGGGCGCCAGAAGGTTGCTGGTACATTCCAGCCAGACCGAATCCTTCCCGGCAAGCGCCACGGCGATACAGTGATTAAACTGCGCGCACGCAAATCCCGTGTCGATCACCGGCGGTTCCGGGCCGCCATAGATCAATACCGGCCAGGCGCGGATACCCGCTTCCTTCAACAGCGCGACCATGTAGTTGGCAAGCGCCTTGCAGTCCCCATATTTCCGCGTGTATACATAGGTGGCGTCGAAAGGCTGCCAGCCGCCGATCCCCAACTCGATGCCGACATAATGGGTGTTCTGTTGCAGCCAGGAATACAACGCCGCGATCTTCGCCGTGTCCGTGAGCCCGTCCGTAAGGGCATGCACTTTCTTGCGGGCCTCCTCGGGCAGCTGTCCCCGCCCCCGGAAAAGATCGCCGGTAAACTTCGCCAGGTTGGTCCAGGTATCCGCCGACCCCTTGTAACCGCTGACCTCGAAGCTGCCGGGGGAAAGCCGTACACAGGGTTCGCGTCGGCCCCAGACCACCGCGTACTCCTCGGCAGCCCGCGCCGGCCGGTTGTTCACCTCCCAGACATAGGTCTTTACGCCCTTTTTCTCCGTGACCTGCGCCGCCGTGGGAAGATCATACTCGCGGGTTCGCAGCGGGTAGCCATCCGGGACATGCACGATCAGCGTGCTGCTGACGACGGCGATATTCTCCGCAGGCTGCGGAAACCACTGCGACGGCAACACGAAAAGGTTATCCAGCACCTGCTCCTCTTCATAGCTGATCGTATAGGGATAGGTTCGATTCACGAACTGGTAATATTTCACCCGCGTATCCATCGCGAGCATCCCCATCCCGCTGATCGGCGCGTCCTCGAGATCGCTTTTCCTGATCTTCCGCATCAGCTTCCCGTCGCCGTCGTACATCATCGCCGTTACACCGGACAACTCGCGAAACCTGTCATAGAAGGTATAGATAAGGCCGTACCGGTCGCCGTTGCTGTTGAGGATCGTGCTCACCCATTTGCGATGGACGCGGGCCCTGTGCGCCGACTCGATGGTTATTTCCACCTGGTCGAGCCTGCGGACCATGACGGCGCCCTGCCGGAGGCTATCGGGCAACGGCGCCAACAGCGGGTCCTGCGCCCGGCCGGCCAGGGCAGGCAGGCTCAGGGCAAGCCAGTAAAGCAGTGTCCTGACGGGAAGCACACGCATATCAATTCGATTTTTTGAAGATGATCTGCTCTTTCTCCTTTTCCACGATGAGCGAATAAAAGTCGCGCAATCCCTTGCAATCCGACACGGGATAGTTGGTGCGGTTCAGCTGCAGCCGCATCCGGAAATTGATGGCCTTGCCGTCCGACTCGAGGAGATATTCATAATAGCCGCCGCCGTCCTCCAGCGCAAAACGCGCCGATCTGGGAAGCTGATCGACGACATACCCCCGCGGGATCTCCATCCGCATCACATAGCTGTTGTCCACCCGGAACGGCATCTCCACAGGGTAATGCCGGTCGGCTCCGGGCAGCGGATTGCTGCTGATCCGTTCGTGGAGAACCGGGTAGAAATAAAGCGTCTTCTGCGTAAAATGAAAGCTCATGTCGTAATGCCAGCCCAACGGCTCTTCCAACCGGGAAAGCGAGTCGAAGCCATGCGCCAGCAGTTGCTTGGAGCCGCCCATCGTCTTGCGCAGGTTGTCAAAGAATTCCTCGGGACCCGTCTTTTTCAACCGCCGCCGCTCGTTCATGGATTCGAAGACGCCCATCGTCCGGCGATAGGTTCCGGAATACCCGCCGTTCTCGTCATTGCCAAGCATCAGCGAGGTCACGCGGTGCTCCGTGACCGAATCCGGCAGCAGCGGGTAGACCCGATGGCTGGCGTCAATAGCATGTGCATTACCGTTATAGCATGGTTCCGGCAATTGGCCAAAGCCATTCGTATTGACGGTGGCATCCAGCAGATAGTCGGTTCCGTTCAGCCGGAGGGCCGTGATCACATAGTTGTAGTCGCTGAGCATCGGGAAGGCATCCAGCGGGTATCCATGCTCACGGGTACTCAGGATCACCGGGCTGGCGTCAAAACCCTGGTGCCGGTAGACGGCCGCCAGCAACAGGTTGATATCGGCGACGTTGCCCTTCTTCTCCGCCCAGGTCTTCTTCATCGGCTGCGACAGACCAAGCCCGGCCTGCCCCGTGCATGCATACTGGTCCCGGACAAAGGCATATAGTTTTTGCGCGGCGCCAGGCGAGACATCGCCCTTCGGCGATACCTTGCTCAGTTGCTCATCCATCCAGTGGGCCCGGTCACCCAGCGATTCCCCGAAGTTTTCGCTCTTCAGCAGTTCGTCGGTCAGCTGCTCCCAATTGCTGTGATAGGTCTTTTGATAGCCGTCCATCCGGACGGAAGACAGCTGGAACTGCACTTTTTGGATATGATTCTGCAGGGTGGTCGTATACGGCTCACGCTTCTCCATCGCCGTTGCATCCTCCAAAGCCCAGATACGATGGAGGACCGGGCCCTCCCAGGTGCCCCGCATCACCCCAAAGGCTACCGGAAAAGAAGTTTGCGAATACATCGTCGTGTCGACGGTGAAATGCCGGTATCCCTGCGACTTTACAAAATAATCATAGAGCGCGGGGATCGTTACCTCGTATTGGCTCCAGAGCACCGGGTATTCCCCCTGGAAATCCCAGTTGGGGATAAAGCCAAAGCCCGGATAGACGATGCGATAACTGTATTCGATGATCGAGCCCACTTTTACATTGGGAAACGCGATCTTGTCGATGACGAAATGCCCGCTCTTGTCCTTGAAGATGCCGCTCTTGTCCAGTTTGGTGGCGACAACCTTCCCATCCTCCAGGTTATAGACCGTGCCCTGGATATCTTCGACAGAAGTCTCATAGCCGCTGCGATGGACCAGCGAGAGCCCCATCGTGGCCAGGTGAAGTCCGCCGGCATTGACGATGCGCAGCCGGGTATGCCGTTCGTAAATGGTGGTATAGACGCGGCTGCTGGTATAGCTGGCGTCAAAGTTCACCTCGCCGCGATCGAAAAAATAGATCGCGTTGGCATTGCTGTCTAGGTCATATACGACAGGAGCAAATGTCTCCGGCACTACGGCGCCGAAGAGCTCGCCGGGACGATCCGGCGGTTGAGCGAACAAGGTAGAAGAGAACGGATTGAAGGTCAGTCCCAGGGCCAGGAGGAGGCCGAGAGGATACTTCATTGGTTAATGATATTACCGCAATTTATCCTTTTTTTTATTCTTCGATTGCATTTGGTTGAGGTAATTTTCGAGGGCGTCGAAGCGGGCGGTCCAGAACTGGCGGTATTGTTCCACCCAGTCCGAGATCTCATGCAGCTTCTCGAGCTTGGCCTCGTAAAACCGTTCACGCCCCTGCTGCTTGACGACGATCAGCCCGCATTCCGTCAGGATCTTCACATGCTTGTAAATTGCAGTCCGGCTGACATCGAAATTACCGGCAACGGCATTTACATTCAGGGACTGATGGGCGATCATGTTGATGATCTCCCTGCGGGTGGGGTCGGCGATCGCCTGGAATACATCTCTTCGCATTAAAGGAAACCTTTTGGTTGCAAATTAGTCGATGCCGCCGGGATTAACAAATTTTTCCAGCGGTCCCGGCGGCCCGGAAGCCGTGGCTTATCTTTGCCCGATGGATTATTTCAAGGAGCTGACCGACCTTTTGAAAGCAGAACAGGCGGAAGACCGCCGCGCCTACCAGGAACTGACGGGATCGACATCGGTAGCCCAGCGCCGCGATGCCGGACTGGCCTGGTTTCCCATCGCCATCCGCGATACCGAACTGGGCCGCGGCGATTACCTCACCGTAGAGGTCGAACGCACCACCCATACCGACCTCCCGCATCAGCTTCGCTTCGGCGCCCAGGCCGTGCTGTTCTCCAACCACGACGCCGCCAACGACCGCGTCGAGGGA
This sequence comes from Puia sp., assembly GCF_036500295.1. Taxonomy (NCBI): domain Bacteria; kingdom Pseudomonadati; phylum Bacteroidota; class Chitinophagia; order Chitinophagales; family Chitinophagaceae; genus Puia; species Puia sp. The sequence continues at coordinate 18,978 of NZ_DASYCH010000051.1, forward strand.
ACCATCTCCTTCCAGGGCGGCAACCGCCTCAAGCTGACCCTCCGCACCGATGAGTTGCCTGACTGGTCGCGCAACGGAAAACTCGGGGTCGATCTGCTTTTTGACGATAACAGCTACACTGAAATGTTCTCCGCACTCCGCCACGCCGCCACCCTCGCCGCCAAGGCCGAAGAAGGCCGGCTCGTCCGCGTCCTCACCGGCCAGCAGGCCCCACGCTTCCAGACGATCCCGCCTCCCCCGTCGCCAGGTGCCCCGCAGCCGAATGCCCCGCAGCAAAGTGCCCCGTCGCCAGGTGCCCCGCAGCAAACTACCTCGCAGCTCAACGCCTCCCAGCAATCCGCCATTGAGAAGATCCTCGCCGCCGAAGACCTCGCCATCGTCCACGGACCGCCCGGAACGGGCAAGACGACGACCCTCGTCCGGGCGATAAACGCCCTCGTCACCCGCGACAAAGGCCCGGTCCTGGTCGTAGCCCCCAGCAACACCGCCGTCGATCTGCTGAGCGAAAGACTCGCCGATACCGGTCTGAACGTCCTGCGGGTAGGCAACCCGGCCAAGGTGTCCGAACAGCTGCAGTCGCTGACGCTCGACAGCCGGATGACGGAACATCCCGCCCTGAAGGAGATAAAAAAACTGAAGAAGAAAGCCGCGGAGTTCCGCGATATGGCCCATAAATACAAACGCAGTTTCGGCTCCGCGGAGCGCGAGCAGCGGAAGGCCCTCTTCAACGAAGCCCACGCGATCCTCAAAGAGGTGGAACGGACCGAGCAATATATCATCGATGATATCGTCTCGCACGCGCAGGTGGTCACCGCCACCCTGGTAGGCTCCAATCATTATACCGTTCGCAGTCTTCGATACCAGACCGCAGTCATCGATGAGGCCGGCCAGGCCCTCGAGCCCGCCTGCTGGATACCTGCGCTGAAGGCGCAACGCCTCGTCCTCGCCGGCGATCACTGCCAACTGCCTCCAACCATCAAGTCGGAAACCGCACCCAAGGCACCCGCTGGCATGGCCGGAATGTCCACGGATGCGCCCGGTGGGTCCGGGAGCCCGGCAGCGGCCGGTCTCGCCCAAACCCTCCTGGAAAAGCTCGTAGCCCGATACCCCGAAGCCGTCGTCCTGCTGGAACAGCAGTACCGCATGCACGAACAGATCATGGGCTATTCCTCGGAAGTCTTCTACCGTCACCAGCTGAAAGCACACCCTAGCGTCGCCGGTCATACGCTCTTCGACGGCGCATCCCCGCTGACCTTTATCGACACCGCGGGCTGCGGCTATGACGAACGCTCGGAAGGAAAAGGGATCACCAATCCCGAAGAAGCCGCATTCCTCGTAAGACATGTCACGCGGCTGGTGGAAGAGCTGTCCGCGCACTATCCCGCCGGCGACCTCCCCACCCTCGCCATCATCTCCCCCTATCGCAGCCAGGTACAGCTGTTGCAGGACCTGGTCAGGCAGACCGGCGCGTTAAAGCCCTATGCCGGCCGGATCACGGTAAACACGATCGACGGGTTCCAGGGTCAGGAACGCGATATCGTCTATCTCGGCATGACACGAAGCAACGCCGACAGCCGCATCGGATTCCTCTCGGAGATCCGCCGCATGAACGTAGCCATGACAAGAGCCCGAAAGAAACTCGTCGTCATCGGCGACAGCGCCACGCTCTCACGGCTGCCCTTCTATGCCGGGTTTATTGCTTATGCGGAGCGGCACTCGGCGTATCAGAGTGCGTGGGAGTTTGCGGATTTGTAAGCCGGAAAGCCCCGATTTTTGTGGTATAGTTCTTTGCATCCTTCTTCAGATAGTCGCCGACATACCAGAAGGTAGCGTCGTCGGAAGGATCGATCACCGTATACGTGTAGTCTTCCCAGCGCAGGGTGTTGGTCTGCGCCGCCTGCCCCTCGGCAAGGATGCCCTCCCCAAAACCCATCGTGCCCAGCGGATCGCCGGCAAGCCGGCCGGTGAAACGCTGACCCGCAAAATGCTCCCGGCCACCATAGGAGTAGCCGATGCCGATATCTCCGTTCTTGTCGGTGGCGATACCCGGCAGCCAGCGCCAATCCCCATCGGGAGCATAGGTCCCCTGCTGATAAAGATGCAGGCGCTGATGACGGCCGCTGCGGAACTCATACCAGCGGATCCCGCTGCCGCCCGCCGCCGTCTTCACCGCATTCGCCACGACAAACGATTCCTGTTTGCCGATACGCCGGTACACAAGCCGGCCGTGCAGCTTGTCCCCCTGGGTGTCGAGACCCATATCCGTACCCGGCTGCGGCACCGATTTCTTCAGCTGTCCATCACCGGCATAGTGATAGGGTGCCACCTGGAGCTTGATGGGTCCTTCGATCTTCGTCTTCGTCGTATCCTTCCAGTCGACATGGAATTTCCAGTAGTAGATGCCGTCGTCCTCGAATTGATTGTGCAGCTGTGCGCCGCCATTGGTCACCATGATATTGGGCATACCCTTGCCCGGCAGTTGCTGTCCTTCCACATCCGCGTTGAGCAGGAAGTTGACGTCGTTGATGATAAACGATTGCTCCGTGGCGGGTTCGCCTTTCAGCATCTTCTCGCGGTCGACGACAAAGGCCTGCCGCTGGATGAGGTTATCGCTGGTGCTGCTGGTGGTATAATAGCCGTCGGGCCAGATGACCGGGCGGGGATAGTCGGGAAATAACGGCCGGTCGAACTCATAACGGTAATAAGGTCCCAGTGGGTCCGGACCCGTGCTGACGGCATAACACATGCAAAAGGTTCCTGTCGTGTCGACGCGCGTCCTTGCTGGGCGCACCCCGCCGCCGCCCGCGGGCCGTTCCTCGACAAAGGTGGCCGGCGCCTGGTAGATCATCTCGGCCTTGCCGGGCTGCGCAGGATAAGGGACCATGCCATGCGCGGAGTCCAGCTCCTGCGTACGGGGAATGCCGCGCCGGAAGGTCGGCATGACGATGAGCCAGCGGTTGGCCAGCTGGTCATAACGAACAACCGCATCGCCGTTGTTCAGCCGTTCGCAGGGCCCGCCGAATCCGCGGAATACGCTGCGGGTCTCGGCCGGGCCGAGGAGGACGCGGCCGGTGCTGTCGAATCGCTTGCCTTTTTTAGTATAGATCGCCATCCGGCTGTTGACGATCTGAAAGATATGATCGGGGCCTACAGCCAGCGCATTGTCGGAAGGGTTGCGGTAGAGCGCCGTGCCCTGCGGACCCCGGAACCCCTCACCCAGCCCATCGAAGCTGGCCACCAGCTCCGGCGCAGGCCGGTCACCGGTATGGGTTTGTTCGATCGCCGCGGCCTTCCGCGCATTTTCGAGGGTGTCCTGCGCCTGCACGCGCCATTTGCCAAGCCCGCGCGCCATCCTGCCGTTACGCCGTTCGCTGCGTTCTTCCGCTTCCTCCTCTTCTTCGTCATCGACATCGGGACTCAGCCGTTTGCCGGTGTCGGCGACGAGCGCAAAATGATCGCAACCCGTGGCATGATCGCAACCAGCGGCATGATCGCAACCCGCGGCATGATCGCATCCAGCGACGGAAACAGGCCGAAACTCGACTGGGCGCACCCAAGCCGTGGCCGGATTGCTACCACGGCCCACCCAGGCGGTGGCCGCAAATCCAACAAAAAGCAGGAGGAAGTTTCTCATCCCTAAATTTCCCGATTCCAGTCGGAACCCGCTATCCTAAAATTATCCACTCTCCGTTGAAAATTAACCGGTTTCATAAACGATCACCGGCCGGCTGCCAAAAGGGTTTTGCAGCAGATGCGCCGCCACTCCAAACACCTCCCGGATCAGCTCCGGGCTCACAATCTCCGGCGCCTGCCCCGCCGCAACCACCCGCCCTTCTTTTAGAAAAAGCATCCGGTCGGCATACTCCAGCGCGAGGTTAAGATCATGAAGCACCGCTATAAGTACTATCCCCTCACCCGCCAGCGAACGCGCCAACGCCAGGAACTCGTGCTGATAGTGGATGTCCAGGCTCGACACCGGCTCGTCGAGAAAAAGATACCGGCTGCCCGTGACCGGTGGTTCCCAGATCTGGGCAAGCGCGCGGGCAAACTGGACACGTTGCCGCTCCCCGCCGGAAAGCGAAAGATAATCCCGGTCGGCCAACGACAGGACGCTGAGCCGGGCCATCGCCTCGCGGCAGATATCCGCATCGTGACGGCCAGGCCGGTAGTTGAAATGCGGATAGCGCCCCATCATAACGATATCGTCCACCCTAACCGGGAAATGCAATTCGGGCAGCTGGCTCATCACCGCCCGACGTTTCGCCAGCTGGAGCTTATCGGCCGCGACCGACATACCAGCGGCAGTTCCCCCCTTACCGTCGTCTGTCACCCTCTTACCAGCGGCTACCGGCTTATCGGCCGCAACCGGCTTACCGACGACTACCGGCTTACCAGCGGCTACCGGCTGACCGTCGTAGTAGACCGCACCCGCCTCGATCGGCCATTCCCCGCTAAATGCTTTTAGAAAAGTGGATTTGCCGCTGCCGTTAGGCCCGACGATGACATGCAGCAACCCGGCCTGAAATTCCGCGCTGATGCCCCGGATCACCGGCCTTCCGCCCGCGCGGCATTGCAGTCCCTCGACGCTAAGCATAAAACCCTCCTTGTTGCTGCCGCCGGCCCGCGCGGATGAGCAGATAGAGAAAGACCGGCGCCCCGGCAAAAGCCGTCAGCACACCGATCGGAAACTCCGAAGGCGCCACGATCACCCGCGCCAGCATATCGGCCGCATTGAGAAGGATGGCTCCCAACAACGCCGAGGCGATGATAAGGAACCGGTTGTCGGTGCTCTTCAGCAACCGCAGGATATGCGGCACGACAAGCCCGACAAAGCCGATGACGCCGACGACCGAAGTGGCGACGGCCACCATCAGCGTATTGATCAGCAGGATCCGGCTCTTCAGCCGCGCCGTACGGACGCCGAGATAGCCCGCCTCCGTCTCGCCCAGCATCAGCGCGTTCAACGCCTTGGCATAACGCAGCGAGAGCCCGATGCCGATGATCGTAGAGGCCGATACGATGCCCGTGTTCGACCAGTCGGCGCCCGAAAGGGTCCCCAGATTCCAAAAGACGATACTGCGCGCCTGCGGGTCCCGCGCGACATAAGAGAAGAAACCCGTGCCGCCCGCGGCCAGCGCATTCACCGCGATACCCGCGAGCAACAGAGTGTTGACATTTACTTTTCCAAAGACATTGGAGAGCCGGTAGACCAGCCAGGTGGCCGCCCCGCCGCCCGCAAAGGCAAACAGGGGCAGCAGAAAAGGACCCGCAACATCCACCCAGGTTCCGCTCAGACTCTTGCCCATGACAAAGACAAAGGCCGCGCCAAACGCCGCCCCCGACGAAGTGCCCACCAGCCCCGGCTCGACGATAGGATTCCGGAACAGGGCCTGCATCAGCGCACCGGAGACCGCCAGGGCCGCACCCGTGACCGCACAAAGCAACACCCGCGGCAGCCGGATCTCCAGAAACAGCCGCTCTTCAATAGTGGCATTGGCGTTGCCCCCGGTAATCGCATGCCGCAGAAAAAGAAAGATCCGCTCATACGAAATAGACACCGCCCCTACCCTCGCCGATACGAGCAGGCAGAGCAACAGCAGCACGCCGAGCACCCAATAATAAAGCCCAAACCCTCGATTAGCGTTGTCCATGGATCAGCCGGATAAGATTATATACATTCTCACCCGTCCTCGGCCCAAGATACACCAGGTCATGTTCTTCGATCCGGTAGATCCGATTGTTCTTCGCCGCGGGGGAAAGCGAGACCCCCGGCAGCTGCTTGAACTTCTCCAGGCTGCCCTGCAGATCGAAGCCATAGTCCGTGGCCAGGATAACATCCGGCTGCTCCTGGGCGATCACCTCCGCGCTGAGGTTCTTCCATTTCTGCGCGGTGTCCGCGACATTGATGGCGCCCGCCCAGTCCAGCATCTGCTGCTGCGTACCGCGATGGTTGAGGACAAAATACTGGTTGGCAGCCTGGCCGAAGTGGATGACCATCACCCTTATCGGCGACTGCCCGGCATAGGTCTTCCGCAACGAGTCGGCCCGCGCCATATCCCTGTCGAGCCGGTCGCAGAGGGAATCCCCAGCTTTCTCATTGCGAAACTCCGCCGCGACAAGCCGGATCAGCCGTTTGGTGCTGTCGATCGAATTGCCGCCATCAAACTGACGCAGCGGGATACCCACCTTTTTCAATTGATCGATAGTCGGCTGCGGCCCCCAGTTGCCGTCATTCCATACCGCGGTCGGGTTCAGCGAGATGATCCCCTCGGGAGCCAGCGCCCGGTGATAGCCCACCGCCGTGACCTTTTTTGCCTCGGGCGGCCAGGTACTCGAAATATCGCGCCCGACCAGCGCCGTGTCCCCACCCACCGCGAAGATGATCTCGGTCAGCTGCTTGCTGACACTCACGATCCGCAGGCCCTGCTTGTCGTTATGCTTGTCGCCAAACTGGCTGCACGCGGCAAACAGGAAACTCACCGCCAGAAAATAAGTTATCTTTCTCATTGCATTCATACGTTAAAAGGTATAAGCCGGTCTCGCTCATCCATTACCCGGTCTCGCTCATTAAAAGATATAAGCCAGTTTCGCTCCGCCATACCAGGCCGCATTGTAGGGCATCGGCAGGAAATGCGGATCGGTCGTTCCGGCGAGTGTACCGGAAAAAAACAGAAAACTATAATAGGTGCTGTTCGTCAGGTTATCCACTCCCGCATAAAGATCCACCGAGAAATGATTCCCCAGCTGGCTGCGATAGCCGACCTTCCCGTTGACCAGGTCAAAAGCCCGGGCGTAGTTCTTGTTGTCAAACGTATAAGGAACCGCATCGACATGCCGGTAAGTAAGATAGGCATAAAAACCCATCTTCGTCTGCAGATCGATCCCCACATTGACCACACTCGGCGCAACCCCCGCGACCTTGTTGTCCGAGAAATTAAGCGTGGCGGCATTATGGTTGTTGTCGCTGTAGAAATTCTTGTACTTGAAATCGGAATAGGTATACGTCACAAACGGCCGCAACAGGGAGATCCCGGCGTTGGGGTTGTTCAGGATCGCATAGCTGAGCGACAGCTCGGCCCCCAGGTTCTGCTGCTCACCGGCATTCACAAACGTGGTATAGGTCGGGGTGCTTCCGCTAGCCGGAACCTGTTGCGCCACGATCTTGTTGTGCACGTCCAGGTCGAAGAGCGCCAGCTGATAAGACAGTCTGCCGTCCGCGAGGTCCCCTTTCGACCCGATCTCGTACTGGATACCCGATTCGGGTTTCAGACTCTTGTTGGCCGTTCCCAGCACGGCATTGATGACGTCGGCCGTCGGCGGCGGCGTATACCCGCGGCTGACATCGGCATAGAGGGAAAGATGTTCGTTCACCAGCTTCAGCAGCGAGATCCTCGGCATGAACACAGGGGTAAAGCTTTTGTCACCCGATTGATTGGCATGGGTAGGATTGGCGGTATTGGCCAGCATATCCGTGATGGCATACTCGGTGAAGTCGAGGCTGCCGCCCGCCGTCAGGATGAACTGGGAGGGCAGGCTGAACTTCCATTCCGTAAAGAGATTGTAGCCCTGCGAAGCGTTCTGCAGATCGCCCTTGATGCCACCCGTTACGTTGTTGGTGAGATTATAGGATTTGTTGAAGGCGATGGTCTTCTGAAATTGGGCCCCAAGGATCGCGTGAACGGTAACCGCACCCGTGTCGGAGGTATAGACAAACCCCGTCCTGCCCCCAAAGGTAAAGGCCTGGTTGTCCGTCAGCCCGTGTGCAAACGGCTGATTCAGGGTATAGCTGTTGGTATAGACCGTCGTCTGATTGCTGAAATGCGCGTCGATCTTATAGTTGTCCGTCACGCCCGCCCGAAAGCTTTCGATCACGGTCTTGCTGCCGTTGACCAGATAGGCCGGGTCGCTCCACACGATGCGGTGGTACATGATACTGTCCGTCATTTCTCCCGCCAGCTGCTCCAGCGAATGCGCATAGGCGAAATACGCGGAGAGGGTGTTCTTGTCGCTGACATAGAAATCCCCGCTGAACTGGGCATAGTCTTTCCGCGATGCGCTGTTGGTCCGCCAGCCTTCCTGCTCCTGGTGGCCATAGTTAAAGAGTAGGGCCGAGTGTTCGTTGGCCGTTTCGAGCCGGGTATTGGTCCGCCAAAGCCCGTTGCTTCCGCCCGTGTTCTCTTCCACGAGCCGCGTCTGGTTGGGTTGCGGCTTCATCGTAAACAGGTTGACGACACCCGCAATGCCGCCGCCATAAAGACTCGAAGCGGGTCCCTTGATGACTTCCACCTTCCCCAGCGTGGCGAAGTCGATATCGTCCATGATGGTGGTGCCCGTGGCATCGGTGATCGGGATATTGTTCAACAACACCTGAACACCCTGGCCATTGAAATTGGTATTGTTGCCATAGCCGCGGATGATGATCCGCTCACCGCCAAAAGTTGTTCTCGAGCCCATACTGACGCCGGGCATCAGGTTAAGCGAGTTCTCCAGCGAGAGTCCGCTGTTGCGATGAAGATCTTCTGCGCTGAGCACCCCTATCGATCGGGGTACGTCAAGCTGGTTGTCCTTTTTACCCGCCGACCAGCTGCTTACCTGTACGGTGTTGAGGGTCTGGGTCCGCGTGGTGTCTTTTGGCGCCTCCTGGGCAAATACGGTCGATACGATAGGAATAGACAATAGGAATAGTCCTGTATTTTTCAACATGCTAATGTGTTTTGGTAAAGATTGGATGTAATGAAAAAAACAGCCTATGCCCTGGGTGGAGGGAGCAGGATCTCGCTATACCGGATGGGCAGTTGTTCGCAGCCCCCGGAAATATAGTGCGGCAGATCGGGTGCAACGGATGGGATCCGCCACAGAACCGTTTCGCAAACGAGGTCACCCGTGGAGATCGAAAGGGAATGCCCGGCACGCTTGTCGGGATGATCAAGATTGGCCCTGGTCACCTCCCCCGACTGCCGGATCAGCTTTTCTTCGTTATCGTCATCGAGGCAGAACAACCAGGTCGTATCGCCGGCATTGCGCTGACGGATGATATCATAGAGATGTTCCTTATACCAGCATTCCTTTCCGGCCTCTTCCCACCTGCCATGCGCGTTGATCTCGGCAAGGCTCACCCGCAGAAAGGCGTCGTCGGGAAGCGATGCGACCCAGGCTTCCCGGGCCGCTTCCTTCATCCGCCATTGAAGAATTATAAATTGGCTGTAATAGCCCCATTGGGTGTAGCCGATGATCAGCAGTAGTAATATGGCTCCCGCTTTCTTCAATTCTTCTCGTTGGGTTTATCCAGTTTCTCCTTCGGCAGCAGCCCTGCCGGCAACGGCGCGGGGAAGCTCTTCAGGGTCGATTCGTATTTCGACCGGGCCGTGACAAGCCGCCCGCTGAGCAGCGAATATACTTCCCGATGCTGATCCGTCGGCCGGAAATCTGAGCCGCCGGAAATACTTTCCTTCGAGATCGTCAGAAACCGTTCGAGCAACTGTGCCGGATTCCGGAAGATATCCTCACGGGCGCCCGTCTGGTGCACATCATGCAGCAGGCTCTCCACCGCATAAAGCTGTTTCTCCCAGGCCGCCAGTTTTGCCTTCTGCTTCTTGTTGTCCATCTTCGCGCCGATGGAATCCGCCTTCCCCCGAAGGATCTCGAGGGTGTCGATCATATGCAACATGCTTTGTATCGACTGGTAGATCTCCGTCCCAAAGGTATATTGTTGCCGGATATCGTCATCGGTGCCGCCCGTATTCGGATCCCGCAACACCTGTACCGGCTGCCGGAACTCCTTCTGCCCCACCTTCAACACGACGGTATATTCGCCGGGTAATACTTTCGTGGTAGGCAGTCCCGGGCCGATGTCCAGGTCATAGATCACCATCGCCCGTTCGCCGGTGGAATCCAGCTTTACCCAATCGGCATCCTCCGGCCGGGTGCGCAACGGCGGCAGCACATAGGGTTGAAGCCCCAGATCCCACCAGACCCGGTTGATTCCGCGGTGGTTCGTTCCTTTTATCTGCTGGACGGTATTACCCGACCCGTCCTGGATCAGCACTTTCACCGTATCCTTTACATCGGTCCGCAGGTAGTAGTTGATATCCGCGCCATAAGGCGGGTTCTGGCCGGTGTTGCCCGACCGTTCGGCATGAATGCTGATCTTCGGCCGGAATCGGTAGGCCTTCCGCAACGGGAAGAGCCAGGCTTCGGACGCCTGCACCTGCGCACTGAATTCCCTGATCGGCGTGATATCATCCAGGATATAAAAGCCCCGGCCATAAGTGCCCAGTACCAGGTCCCTGAAGTTGGGCTGGATGGTGATGCCGTAGACAGGCACGGGAGGCAGGTTATTCTTCAGATGGATCCAGTTGGTCCCGTCGTCGGGGGAGAAATACAACCCGTTATCGGTACCGGCCCACAGCAGTCCCTTCTTACCCGGGTCTTCCTTTATCTGGTGGACAAACGAGGAATTGCTTTTGGGGAAGCTGCGGCTGATCAGTGTCCAGGTCTTGCCAAAGTCCGTCGTCTTATAGATATAGGGATTAAAGTCCCCGATAAACTGGCAGTCGGCGGAGAGATAACAGGTGCCCGCATCAAAATGGGAAGCATCGATGTCCCGGATCGTCGACCACTTCGGCAGGCCGGGAATATTGGCGGTGACATCCTCCCAGTGCTTCCCATCATCGCGGGTGAGATGCACGAGCCCGTCATTGCTGCCCGTCCAGAGCAGCCCGTCCTGAACGGGGGATTCGGCGATGGCATACAGCGTACAGCCGTCAAAGGTGAAGAGGTTATCCGTGCTGACGCCGCCGGAGCTTTGCTGATGGGATTTGTCGTTGGTCGTCAGATCGGGACTGATGACCGTCCAGCTCTGTCCTTCGTTCGTGGTGACATGGACATACTGGCTGCCGATATACACTTTGTTGTGATTGTGCCGGGAGATCGTCATCGGGTAGTTCCAATGCCAGCGGTAGCGCATCTCCGCGGGCGGATAGCCATAGCCGGCTTCGGGCCAGGCGCGGACGTCCCGGATACGCCCGGTGCGCAGATCGGTGCGGTCGAGGCCGCCGTCGTAGCAGCCCGACCAGATGATATTGTTGTCCACCGGATCGGGTTGGGCAAAGCCGCTCTCACAGCCGCCCACCGTCGTCCAGAGCGAGGTGGGGATCCCGCCTTGCAGGCTGTTGCTGGGTCCCCGGTAGCTGCTGCCGTCCTGTTTGTTGCCGTATACAAAATAAGGCACCTGGTTGTCCACCGCCACATGATACATCTGGGCGATGGGGAGATTGACGTTCTGCCAGGACTTCCCGCCGGTGAAGGTCATATTCATGCAACCGTCGTGCGCGACCATCGCCCGGTTGGGATCCTTGGGATCGAACCACATATCATGCGTGTCCCCGCCGGGCCGGTAATCGCCGTTCTCGTTGTTGCCGTTAAAGGATTTGCCTCCGTTCTTCGACTCCATAACGGTGACGCATATCGTGAAGACATCGTTCGGGTCGCCCGTGGACACCCGGACACGGGTATAATAGCTTGCCCGCTGAGCCATCGAGTGACTGGTGAACATCCGCTTCCATGTAACCCCTGCATCTTCGCTGCGGTAAAGCCCCGGGTCCTTGTCTTCGATCAGCGCATAGACGATATTGGGATTGCTATAGGCAACATCCACCGAGGTCTTGCCCACCGGATGATCGGCTCCGCCCGGCAGACCGTTGCTGAGCCGGGCCCAGGTCTTGCCCCCGTCGGTGGATTTGAAGATGCCGCTGCCTGGGCCGCCGCTGTTCAACTGCCAGGTATTAAAAGTGATCTGCCACATCGCGGCGTAGAGGGTATTGGGGTGCTGCGGGTCGATGGAGAGATCGGAGCAGCCGGTAAATTCGTTGACAAAGAAAACACGTTCCCAGGTCTTGCCGCCGTCCGTCGTCTTGTACACTCCGCGCTCCTGTTGCGGGGCATGCGTATTTCCAAGTGCGGCGACATAAACGATATTGGGGTCGTTGGGGTCTACGATGACGCGGCTGATGCGGCCCGTTGCCGCAAGACCCATATTGGTCCAGGTCTTTCCGGCGTTGGTCGACTTGTACACACCGTTACCCATGGCTTCCGCCGGCCGGATCAGAAAGGTCTCGCCGGTGCCCGCCCATACCTGTTTCGGATCGGAGGGCGCAATGGCGAGCGCGCCAACCGAAGAATTATCCGTGCTGTCGAAGATCGGCCGCCACGTGATGCCCGCATCCTCCGTTTTGAAGATGCCGCCCGAAGCAGCGCCGACATAAGCGACGTTCCGGTCGCCGGGAACCCCGGCCACGGCGATCGCACGATTGCCGTCAGGACCGATAAAGCGGAAACGCAGTTGGCGAAAAAGACTGCTGTCCAACTGCTGGGCCGAGGCATCCATCAGGAGGCATCCCAACAACAACCCAAGTAATGCTTTTTTCATAAGCAAGATAATTTTAGGAAAATTACCTTAGGATCGGCATGAAAAATGTCCCGCGTTCAAATCGAAGAAGCATTGGTTAAAATCAGGCCACTCCCTGCCGCCGCCGGCCTCTCTCAAGCCCCGCCACCGCCGCCTCCTCCGCTCAAGCCACCGCCGGCCGACCTCAAGCCGCCGCCGCCGGCTTCTCTCAGGCCACCCGCCGCTGATGCCGCTGATAATACCGCCACCGGATAACCGTCGCAACCACCAGCACCAACCCGCAAACCTCCGAAACCATCTTCTCCGCATCGAGCCAATCGATGGGCCGGTCCTTCAACAGGGGGTCCATGACGATCCCATGGATAACAAACAACAGCGCCGTCCCGTAAGAGATCAGATGAATATTCTTCCAGGCCCGGAAACCCAGCCGGTTCTTGATCACCTTCTGCGTCGTGATGATCACCACCACGAGCGCATAAAAAGCCAATGTCCCCAGGATGGTCCAAAAAGCCTGGTGCGGCGCCGCGACAGGCAACAGGATATCGACGATCCGGTATTTCAGCGTCGCATCGGGCAACAGCAGGATCGGATGTGCCAGCGCCAGCACGAGGGCCACATAGGCCGTCCAGTTATGCACGTCGTCGAGACTGATCTTCTTAATCCATCCCGGCATACGCTTCCACAGCGGACTCCGGCGATAGGCGGTGCTGAGCAGGATACCCAGCAGGAGATTAACCGTCAGTACGCAAGTGGCGATAAGACCCAGGGTCGAGGAAACATCCAGCCAGCTATTCTCCATGGTTATCGTTCTTTTCTTTTACGCTGATGACAGGGATCTGTTTTTCATAGATCATCCGGTTGATCGCCGGCAGCCCCGACTGAACAACCTGTTGCAACCGCGCAAGCTGCCGGTCGGCCTGGGCACGCAGGGACTCGAACACCTCCCGCACCTGTTTGCTGGGCACCGCATTGCCGCCAGAGGCGATCCCGTATACGCCGGACAATTTATCATTGAGGCGGATCGGGAAATTGAGCATATCCTGGCTACTCTTGGACTTCGTCTGATAAAGCGCTTCCTCGATGGACGTCAGCTCCCGGATAAGGCTATCCGACAACTTGCGGACCGGTTTTTCGGTGCTGTCCATTCGTCCGTTCAGCTCCTGCAGCTGCGTCCTGAGATCCCGCAGCCGGAGGATCGCCTTCTGCACGTCATTGTATTTGTTGCGGATCTCCAGCAGGAATCCCACCTGCGCATCATAGTCCGCTTCCGTCATCGGATAGTTGGGATCGCCCTTGATGGTAAAGCCCACATCCGCCGAATCGTGTCCATAACGGAATCGCGCCGTATACTTTCCGGGCGCAGCCTTGGGCGTACCCGCACCGCCGGTCCAGAGCAACATGCCGGGGATCTTTTCCGCCGGCGGGTAGAGCATATCCCATACAAAGCTATTCATTCCCGTACTGCATTCCAGTCTTGCGGTCTCATCCTTCGCTTTCGTACCAAAGGTACGGATCAGCTGATGCTGTTTGTCATAGATCGTGATAGACACCTTCGGCGAATCGGGCGCATCCTTCAGCCAGTAGTAAAAGACAACTCCATTGGGCGGGTTCTGTCCCGCGTTGCGGCTCATCCCTCCCCGGTTGCGTCTTCCCCCGCCGCCTTCCATGCGCCAGGCATCGTCGACGGAAAAGACATGCAACCTCTCCTGTTCGATCTGCGCCGAATGCTGCTGCAAAAGGCTCAGGTCATCGAGGGCCCAGAAAGCACGGCCCTGCGTGGCCAGGATGAGACTGTTGTCCTTGATGGTGAGATCGGTGACGGGAACGACGGGCAGATTCTGCTGGAAGGGCGCCCAGCTGTCGCCGCCGTCAAAGCTGACATACATCCCGTATTCGGTCCCGGCATACAGCAGGCCGGGGCGCCGGTGGTCGGCGCGAACGACGCGCGCAAAATGCATGGGGTCGATCCCCTTCGTCACGAGCTTCCAGGTCTTGCCATAGTCTTCCGTCCGGAAGATATAAGGCGTATAATCATCGAGACGGAAACGGGTGCCCACAACCCACGCCGCTCCTTTTTTGAAGGGGTCGGTCTCGATACAATTCCAGAGCGTCCATTTACCGGCGGCGGGGGGCGTGATATTCTCCCAATGGCCGCCGCCGTCGCGGCTCACATGCACGAGCCCGTCATCGCTGCCCGTATAGAGCAGGTCCTTCTCCAGCGGCGACTCGGTCGCGGTAAAGATCGTACAATAGTATTCAGCCGAAGTATTGTCCTTGGTGATGGGGCCGCCGCTGGGGCCCTGCTTCGACTTGTCGTTCGTCGTCAGGTCGGGGCTGATCGCGGTCCAGCTCTGTCCCTCATTCTCGGTCATGAACAGTTGGTTGCCGGCTGCATAGAGGCGATGGGGATTATGCGGCGAGAAGAAGATCGGATAGTTCCACTGGAACCGGTATCGCAGGGAATCGGCGCCGGAACCCGTGGGGTTATCGGGCCAGACATCGATCGCCCGGCTCTCGCCGGTGCGGTGATTGAGGCGGCCGAGATAACCGTCATAGTTGCCGCCATAAACGATGTCCGGGTTGAGCGGGTCAGCCACGATATATCCGCTTTCAAAACCCGCGGTGGGTTCCCAATCCTTATCGGTGATAGCCGCGCCGGCAGTCCGGCTCTTGATCCGCACACTGGAATTGTCCTGCTGCGCCCCGAGGATATGCCAGGGGAAGGCGTTATCGGTAGAGACGCGATAGATCTGCCCCGTGGGCTGGTTGTCCACCGAGCTCCAGTCCCCTCCGCCGTTATAGCTCACCTGCGCGCCGCCGTCATCGGCAAGGATCAGGCGATGGCCATCCGAAGGGTCGATCCACAGGTCGTGATGATCGCTATGCGGTGAGGACACACGGGTAAAAGTCTTGCCGCCGTCCAGGCTGCGCATGAACTCGACGTTTAGCACATAAACGGTATTCTCATTGGTGGGATCGACATAGACCCGGTTATAATACCAGGCGCGCTGGCGGATCTCGTTCTCGCTGTTGAGCTTCGTCCAGCTGTCACCCCGGTCGGTGCTGACATACAGCCCGCCCTGTGCATTCTCGATCATCGCATAGACCTTGTCGGGGTTGGTCGCGGCGACGGCGACGTTTACCACCCCCCAGACGCCCTTGGGGAGGCCCTTGTGTTTGGATAGTTCGACCCAGGTTTCACCACCGTCGGTGCTTTTGTACAGGCCGCTGCCTTCGCCGCCGCTCTCCATGCTATAAGGCGTGCGTTTCACATGCCACATCCCGGCGTAGAGGACCGATGGGTTCCCCGGCTCCATCACCACATCGGAGCAGCCCGTCTGGTCGTTGACGAAGAGCACCCGGCGCCAGGTCTTTCCGCCGTCGGTGGTCTTATAGACGCCGCGTTCGGTATTGGGACCGAAGAGGTGACCCAGCACGGCAACCCACACGATATCGGGATTTTTGGGATGAACGACGATCCGGGAGATATGCCGGCTGTCTTTCAGTCCGAGATTATGCCAGCTTCTGCCGCCGTTGTCACTGCGCCAGAGGCCGCCGAGGTCCTCGGAAACGTTGTTGCGCAGCGTACTCTCACCCTGGCCGGCATAGACGACAGACTCGTCAGAAGGCGCTACGGCCACGGCGCCCACGCCACCCCCGAAAGAGCCGTCGGAGACGTTCTTCCAGTTGCTGCCGCCATCGGTCGTCTTCCAGAGACCGCCACCGGTGGCGCCGAAATAAAAGGTATGTTTATTGGTCAGGCTGCCCGAAACGGCATCGGCTCGGCCACCGCGAAAAGGGCCGATCAGCCGGTATTTCAACGGGGAATAAAAGGCGGAGTCACTAAGAGCCGGTGCAGCGCCTGCCGGTTTCTTCTGCGCGGAGCAAAGGACAGGCATGCAAAGGACGGGAATGCAGAGGGCGGGCATCAGCAGCGAAAAGGCGATCGATCGAAAGTTCATAAGGCGATATTTAAAGCCATGGCATCTTTATCAAGTTTGGACAGGGCGACACCGCTCGTGCGTGCGGCTGCGCCGGTCTCCTGCATCGAGGTCTGGACCTGAAGGGTAGGCTCCAGGTCAGCCTCTTCGAGAATGCCGAAAAGGGTTGCGTATTCATTCTGCAGCTGGGAGAAGCTGCGGGGGCCGTTTTCCACAGACGCGGCGCCTCCCCTGCCCCGGCGGGCGACACCTTCCAATGCGGCGGCCTTGGCATCCAGTTGCTGAAGGGCCCCCAGTTGGTCCCCCGTAGCGGATGCTTCCGCCGTCGCGATATGCGCCCGGACGCGATGGATCTTCGCCACCGCATTCATCGCGCGTTGCCTGCCGTTATAGGCTTCCTTCGCGAGGCTATGCTGCAGCGCCAGGGCCGCAGGTGGGGTCTTCACCCTCGGATCAATACGCACCGTCAGCTGTTGCGTATAGACCTTACCGTTGGCCGAGAACCTGACCGTATAGGTCCCGGGCATCGCCCAGGGGGACGTTGCCGCGGGCGCCGTATTGCCGTAGACGGCGCTGATCGGGTAAGAAGCCGGCACGTTCAGCGGCTGGTAATGGAGGTCCCAGATAAACCGATGGGGACCCGCCTGCGCAGATAGGATCTGCTGCGGCCGGATCCAGTAGCTCGGAATATTGACATCGGGGACGGTATAAGGGGTATCCGTGCTGGAATAATGCCGCACAAGCTTGCCCGCGGCATCGTAGATGTCCAGCGCCACCGGCGAGGTCGCGTCTGCCTTCAGCTGATAATCGATGATCGCACCGTCAGGGGGATTCTCGCCCGCGGGCTCCTCCTGCGGCAGCGGGGTGTCGCTATTCATATCCCAACGGACACGGATAGCCGGTTCTGGTTTGTACAGCACATCGGCCTTTGCGGCGGTCAGTTGCCGCAGCGGAGCGATGTCATCGAGTATCCAAAAAGAACGGCCATGCGTTCCCACCACGACATCCGCGTCTTTGAACACGAGGTCACGGATGGAGGTGGCGGGCATGTTCAGCCGCAGGGACTGCCAGTGGTCGCCGTCGTCGAAAGAGACATAGACACAGCGTTCGGAACCGGCCATCAGCAGGCCCTTATGATGCGGATCCTCCCGTACGACATTGATAGGTTCGTCGGCCAGGCCGGCCACGATGGCCTTCCAGGTCTTGCCGCCGTCATGGGTCCTGAAGATATGCGGATGCAGATCGTCGATGCGGATGCCGTTGACGGCCGCATACGCGGTGTTGGCATCGAAATATCCCGCGTCGATGAGGCTGATCTTCGTCCAGTCGGGGATACCCGGCGGCGTGACATTGTTCCAGGTCTTTCCGCCATCCCGCGTGAGATGGATAAGTCCATCATCGGTGCCCGCCCAGATCGTCATCCCGTCCACGGGGGAAGGCGCGACGGTATAGATGACACCCCTGCGGGGCATCTTCTTCAGGGCTTCGCTGTTATAGATACCGACACTCGCCGGAACCTCCCAGCTGCTGCGGCTCAGATCGGGGCTGATCACCTGCCAGGAATGACCGCCGTTGTTGGTCTTGAAAAGCACGTTGCCCGCAAAATAAAGCGTATGCGGGTCCGTCGGCGAGAAGAGCACCGGCGCCGTACGCAAAAACCGGTACTTTCCGCTGCGGACCGCTTCCGGTCCGACGTTCTGCACCTGTCCCGTACGTTTGTCATACCGCGTGACCTTGCCGCCATAGATGATGTTCGGGTCCAGCGGGTCGGCCGCGACATAGCCATATTCCTCCACGCCTACAGGATGCCATTCCCGGAACGTCACTTCCCCGTCATTGCCGCGGGAAGCGATGCCGACGGAACCACTTTCCTGCTGACCGCCATAAACATTATACGGGAACGCGTTGTCGGTGCTCACGTGATAGAATTGCGCCGTCGGCTGGTTGTACCACGACGAAAAGGTCTTGCCGCCGTTGACGGTGACGATCGCGCCCTGGTCACAGGCGATGAGCAGGATATCGGGGAGATCGGGGTTGATCCAGAGGCGGTGATAGTCATCCCCACCGGGCGCACCCCGGAAGGCATTCCAGGAACCGCCGCCATCCGTGGATTTCCAGACGACGACATCGGCGGTATAGACAATATCTTTATTCTTCGGGTCGGCCTTGACCTCGGCAAAGTCATCGCCGCGGCCCCAGAATCGCTGATCGGCGTTCATCTTCTTCCAGGATTCGCCGGCATCGTCGCTGCGGTAGATGCCGCCATGCGCGCCCGCCTCAACGGTGGCGTATAACCGCGATGGATCGGAAGGCGCCACGCAGAAGCCGATGCGGCTGAGTCCCTCGGCGGGGGTAGGCAGTCCTTGCGTCAGCTGACGCCAGGTCGTACCGCCGTCGGTGGACTTGAAAAGACCGCTGTTAGGCCCGTTCCACGCGCCGTTCTCCCACGGTCCTTGCCGTCCCGCCCACAGATCGGCGTAGACGACCTGCGGGTTCACCGGGTCGATGGTCACCTGAACGGCGCCGGTATTCTCATCTTTATATAAGACTTTTTCCCAATGCTGCCCGCCGTCCGTGCTGCGGTAAACGCCCCGTTCGGGGTTGGGGCCGTAGGGATGGCCCAACACCGCCACGAAGACCCGGTTGGGATCGTGCGGATCGATGGCCAGTCCACCCATCTGCTGGCCCGCGTCGAGGCCAAGATGCGTCCAGGTCTTGCCCGCATCCGTGGATTTATAGATCCCGTTGCCGACCGAAAGGTCCGGGCGCTGGATGCCTTCGCCGCTGGCGACATAAACGATGTTGGGGTCCGAAGGAGCCACGGCCACATCGCCGATCGAGCCCGTCGGCTGGCTATCGAAGATCGGGTCCCAGGTCCGGCCGAAGTCGGTGGTCTTCCACACGCCGCCGTTGTTGACGCCGATATAGAACACATTGGGTTGCTGCGGCACCCCGCAGCCGCCGACCGTCCGGCCGCCACGATGCGGCCCGATCATCCGCCACCGGAGATTGCCGAATAGCGCCGTGTCCGGAGTTTGGGCTTGAGAAGTTGCAAATAGGCCAAGAAAAAGGAGGTAGGGGAGCCCTTTAGTAAGGAAGAGGGGCCCGTTGATAAGGCAGGTAAGCCGTTCTTTCATGTGCAGGAAGTTTGTAGAAGGTTGGAAAGTAACGACAAATCGCGAAATCCGATTCACTAATTTTAACCTTATCACAATTCTGAACGAAATCTGCATTCCATGATCCACTCATCAGCCCGCTGTATTTCGATCGTCCCCCGTCAATGCCGGCGCGTTTGATCGCTCACTCGCCCCTCAACGCATGTGTGTCTCGATCATTCCGGCGATGTTTCGATGTCCCAGGTGCTGCGCCCACCCAAGAGCGGTACCCTGGTACAGTTTATCTTTCAGCTGCAGATCGGGACCCGCGGAAAGCGCGACCTGCGCCAGCTCTTCATCGTTGCGCTCAGCGGCAAAATGCAGCAGGGTCTTATTCCATTCTCCATAAAGTTGATTCACCGCCGCCGGATCCGTCGCCAGCAGTTGCCGGGCGCGATCCTTCCATTCCAGGTCCCAGGCATCCAGCACCGAACAGGCAGCGCCGCCGGCGATAAGCCATTCGGCGGCCGCAGACTGCCGGCAATGCACAGCCAGCTGCATCATCGTCATCGCATTCGTCATCGGCCGGTTGAGGTCGGCCGGTCCGTACAAAGAACGCAGCCGGTCGAGCGCAGCCGCATCGCCACGCCCGACGGCTTCGGCGAGTTCCACTTCCCGCGGAGCGGGCGGATGCGCCAGCAGCCGGTCGGTGACAAGCCACCAGGTCCACCCCTCGCCCACCGTGACAAAGCCCAGCCGCTCGTAGGCATGCCGGCCGATATCTGTGGAATTCAGAACGGCATAGCGATACTTTTTCTCCCGCGCATAAAGACAGGCGGCAAGGGTCACCGCCTTGCCGATGCCGAGGCCCCGGGCACGGGGTACGACCCCGACATGATAGATGCCCGCGGCGCCATATGGCCCGGTTGAAAGAAAGACGACGCTGTGACCAACGATCTTTCCCTTCCATCGCGCGATGAAACGCATCCACTGACCCGGTATCTCGGCTTTTTGCGGGGAAGGCATGACCACCTGGGCATAGGGCAGTCCCTTGATATGGTCAAGCGAAAGCGTGTTGTCGATCTCGATCTCCAGTCCTTTGGGCGCCGGATGATCGGATAGCACCTGTTGCAAATCGAGTCCCATCCAACGGGGCCGCCAGCCGGGTTGAAAGCCCCGCGCCAGCAGCCTGACCCCCAGGTCGGCGGGCGACGCCGGGTCCAGCGACCAGCAACCCGCCCCCTTTGGCGGATATTGCAGATAGAAGGCGATCAGTTCATCCAGCCGGCGCCCGGCATCATCAGGTTGCAATTCGGGGAACGGCACCATCGAAGGACTGTGCGGCGTTCCGCTCGTCCAGGACAGACCGCCCCTCGAGAGGACGCTGCCGCCAAGCGCCTCGGCTTCCTGCCCGAATAAGGTGGTGTGGTTGAAAGCAGCCGCCTGTTCCAGTTGTCGTGGAGCGGCATCATCTTGCAATAACATGAACTGAAAATAAGGAAAAAAATTCGGATGCCTCCCGGCGGGGACCGCCTAAGGCAAGCACGGCGGACGCCTGTGCTAAACCGCCGTCGCGGCAAAAGCAAAAAGCTCCCGCAACAACTCGGGAGGCAACGACGCAGCAACCGCCTCCACCGCCGGAGTTTCTCCCGTTCCATTGACGGAAGCCCTCCCAGCAACCTCCCCCACCGCCGGAGTTTCTCCCGTTCCATTGACGGGTGCCCTCAGCTGCTGTATACATTTATTGCGAACGGCCAGATACAAAAACGCCTTGATCTTTTTGGCGCTGTCAAAGTCCGTACGCCGGTCCCAGAGCAAAAAAAACGCATCCATCGTCACTTTCCGCGCGATGCCCCGCCGCTGCAACAACATCTGCGCAAAAGAGAACAGCTCTGAATAATATTCAAAAAAGAAAACTTTGAACGCCTCGGGGATACCATGGCGCAGATACAGGATGGGGTAGTCCCGCTCCTCTGCCTGGGTCGTCGTGCTCATGATCCGGTTAGTTTAAGATATGAGTGTCCCAGTAAGGGTTGGAGTTGCCTTCGCCAAAACTGCCCGACCAGGGCAGATAGCATTCGGAATAGTAGTTCTCGATGGCCGCACCTACCGCCTCCGTGAGACCCGTTGATTCTTTTTCGATATCGGCCCAGGTGTCTTTTTTATTATACACCAATGCCAACGGCTCGGAACCGTCTTCGGGGAAACTCACGAGAAAAACGGCAACGGTGTTGACCAGGATGGGCTTGACGAAGACAAGGTTCCAGGATCCCTCGAAGAAATACTCCACTTCAAAACTCTTTTCGAAGGGTAGATGTTCCTGGATCGTTGACGCGTACGCGATATTTTTTAACCTGTTGAGTTTTAGGCGAAAACCTGACATAGTTATAAATTATTTTGTTAGGCCGTTTGTTCGGTCAAGGAGCTTCAGGTCTTGTGCGATGGATCAAATCACGTTGGATAGGCTAAACAGGACATGTAGGACAGGATCCTTAAGGATCGTATAGCGTTAGCAAATTAGTAGCTTTACGTTATCAAAAAGTAGAATTAATTCTACAGGAGGTTGTTTTTTAATAATGAATTTAGCATCATCCCCGGTCTTACGAGTAAACACTTATGCAACCACAGATACTATTGGCAGATGACCACAGCATGATCCGTAAGGGTCTGAAACTTCTTTTGCAGTTGCATCTTGGGTTTACCGAAGTATCCGAGGTCATCAGCTGTAATCAGCTGATGAAAGAACTCGGCAAAAAGAAATATTCCCACCTGGTATTGGACATTATTTTGTCCGATGGGAGCACGCTTGAGATCCTGCCCAATATCCGCAGCTTGTATCCCGAGATGCGCATCATGGTCTTCTCCATGCAACCCGCGGAAGTATACGGCAAGGCCCTTCGCCAGTACGGCATCGAACATTACCTGCCGAAGACCACGCCCGAAGAAGAGACCATCCTGCTGCTCCGCCGCTTCCTGCTGAACGAACAGCCCCCAAGGGAAAATGCCGGCGCACGCTACCCCAACAATCCTTTTTCGGCCCTGGCGCCCCGCGAGCTGGAGATCCTCCACTATGTGCTGAAAGGATTCGGTACAAAAGAGATCGCCGAAACGCTGAATGTAAAAATGAATACGGTCTCCACCGTGAAGAACCGCATCTTCGAGAAAACCCTCACGACGAATCTGAAAGAATTGATAGAATTGGCTACCTTGTATAATGTTAATTACTAAGATAACAGGTTTATCTTTTTGGCTGTCGAGCTTTTGTCTTTTTCTGAACGCACAGCCTAATTATCAGAAAGCCCCCTCCCCGTATACCATTCAGCGATTTTCCACCGACAACGGTCTTCCCTCCAACGGGATAAAAGGATTACAATGGGACCAAAAGACCGGTTTCCTCTGGATTGCCACGGAGGCCGGGATCGCCCGCTACAACGGCGCCGATTTCCGGGTCTTCAACAGGAATAGCTCGCCGGAGATGTATTCCGAACGCATGCTGTTTTTACTTCGGACCCGTGACGGCCGGATCTTCAGCTCCGACGAGACAGGAGATCTTTTCGTCGTCATCGGGAACAAGCTGGAATTCGTCGGCCAGGCAAAAGTCGACACCCGCCCCACCTCCTTCAAGCTGACAGGCCTGGCCGCCTCCAGCCGGATGTTCCGCCAGTCCTCCCGGCAGCCGCCGCCCGACTTCGGGTTCAGCTGGGGCCGCGAGCAGTTGGTGCCGCTGAGCGACGACAGGCTCCTGATGACCCACAACGATACCCTTTATGATTATCTCGCCGGCCGGCCGGCGCCGGCGTTTATCACTACCCTCGAACCCGAATCGCGGATCTTCTACCTCGATCACCAACTCTTCCTCTTCCAGCACGGACAGGGTTTTTACCGGCTGGACCCCGATAGCCCGCAGAAAAAGGCCATCGGCATCGAAGGCTGGGAACACTCCACCGATAAACCCCTTTTATTCTGGGAACACGGTATGCGGCAGCCGTTGCTGGTGGACGGCAGCAAGGTATGGACACTGGGCTATTCGGCCGAAAAATTGCAGGCGCGGCTCATCTGTTCCGTGCTGCCGCGGGATGCGCTTCTCTCTTTTCTCAAATACGATAGCGCCGCGGGAATGCTTTTCGTGGGGACGCAATCCAAAGGGATCATCATTATCCGCAGAAACGAGATAAGAACCGTACGAAAGACGCAGCCTACCCCCGATCAGCCCACCGCCTACTACAGCCAGATAGCCCTTCCCGCGGGCTCTTTTCTTGCCGGCAAGGGGGACGTACTCGGCGGCGGGACCGGCCCTTCGGTGCTGGCCATGCCGGGGAGATTCAACAACTTTGTCTACACCGACCCCGACAGTACTTTTTGGTACAGCGCAAACGACACTGCCTATGGCTTCTCGTACCGCACTCACCGGACAAAGGCGATCTATGCGGGCGCCGGCTCCATTACCAGCGGTTATACCTGGTCGGAAGGTCATCTCTATATCGCCAACGCCATCGGCATCGGCGAACTGAAAGGCGATAATATCGACTACCAATTTCGTTATCCGCAGGCCAATATCAACAGTAACGTCCCATTCTCGATGCTCGGGATCGATAACGGCCATCTCGCGGTTGCGACCTGCAACGGACTGTTTCGCTACGATCTCCTCATGCACCGCCTGGATACCCTCCTGCATATTCCCGGCATCTGCGTACGCGCCCTTTGGCTGTACAAAGGGTATCTTTTCGTGGGGACCTATGGCCGCGGTATCTGGCTCTACCGGAATGATGTCATCCGGCGGATCCCGCTGGATAAGAACGGCTATGGGCAATATGCCCACTGTTTTGTGCCCGACCGGTTGGGCTATTGCTGGATCAGCACCAACCACGGACTGCTAAGGGCCCGGCCCGACGATATGACCGAAGCCTTTGAAAGGGAGAACAAGGAGGTCTATTATCATTATTACGGGCGGGAAGAAGGAATGGATATGACGGAGCTCAACGGCGGCTGTACCCCCTGCGCACTGGCCTTGAACGATACCACCCTCTCTTTTCCCACGATGGACGGACTGGTATGGGTCAATCCCCAGGGCTCCATCCCCACCCTGCCGGATGGTTCCATCTATATCGATTCCTTTGTCGCCGACAGCCAGCGGATCAATATCGCCGGCCTCGTCAAACCGCAACTCCCCGCCAATACCCGCGACCTGAGTTTCAACCTGGCCTTCCCCGCCTGGGCAAACCGGGCGAACCTCGCTATCGAATACAAATTAGAACCCTGGTCCACCGATTGGGAGACCCTCGATCTGACCCGTAGCCCAGATCTGCATTTCAGCAATCTGCCTTATGGCGACTACCGCCTGATGGTCCGAAAAGCCAACGGCTTCGGAAGCCCCCGTTTCGCGCTTGCCGTCAGCAGCTTTTCGATCCAACCGCATTGGTATCAACAACCGTGGAGCTGGGTACTCAATTTCTGTCTGTTCAGCGCCCTGGTCATCGCCCTCGTCCGCTGGCGGACCCGCCGGTTCCAGGTACGCCAGCACAACCTGGAGAAACAGATCGCCCAAAAAACCCATGAATTAAAGGTCAAGAATGACGAACTCGAAAGGACCGATCTCATCAAGACCCGGCTTATCTCCATCATCAGCCACGACCTCGTGACCCCCCTGCGCTTCCTGCATCTCACCGGCAAGAACCTGATCGAAAAAAAGGACGGCCTCACCGAGAGTCTGCTGCAGGAGGCTATCTCCGAGATGGCTTCCACCTCCAAAGAGCTCGAACTGCTCTCGACGAATATCCTCAACTGGATCAAATACCGCAATGAGGACCGCCGGCTGGCGAAGGAAACCTTCGATCTGTATGAAATGGTGACCCAGCTGTGCGGCATTTTCAGTAGCCCCGCACGCCAAAAGCAGATCCGGTTGATCAACTCGGTGGAAGACCCGCTCGTCCTCTATCAGTATATCGAACCGGTGAAGATCGTCTTATACAACCTGATCCTCAACGGCATCAATTTCACCAGCGAGGGCTATATCCGGATCAGCAGCATCCGCAGCCGCGAAGGCCTGGCCCTCCAGATCCAGGACACGGGCGTCGGCATGACCCAGGAACAGATCAATAATATCATGGCCGATCAGATGATCATCTCCTCCGCCAATGTCGACAACCGCAAAGGCAACGGGCTTGGCTACCTGATCATAAAAGATCTGCTCAAGATCCTCCGCGGCAACCTGACCATCCGCAGCGAAAAAGAAAAAGGTACGACGGTGACGGTCTGGTTACCCGCCTAAACGCAGCACGAACCCCGCCCCTAAAAAGAGGAAGCCCACCTTCTGGATGGGCCTCTGGGTTGCGACGGCTGTATGTAATAGATTTATACCAGGGTGTAGATCAGCAGGGCCGCGGCCGCCACGCCGATCAGAAAGCAGATCAGCAGGGCGAGACCACCTCTCATCGAAAGCGAAAGCGGCCGGCGCACTTTGTGCTTATTTGAGTCCTCAACGATCGGTCGCATCATTTCCTGCATTTTCGATACTGTTTTTATCCGTGAAGGATCGCCGAATGATCCAGGTATTGCTGGGTCGGGTGATATATAAATAAACAGCTTCCATTCTTTACCGTCCGGATGATCCGGCTGCTCACGCTAAGCGGAAGCGCCGGGCATCCCAGGCTGGTCCCGAGGTTGCCGTAATCCTGCATATATTTCTCGCCGACATAGGAAGACCCATGCAGCACGATCTTTCTTTTCATCGCCATATCATTATAGCCGGAATCTACTCCATTCAACCGCAGGGAGATCCCGTTGCGGCCCATATAGGTCCTTTGGGTGATATAGAAACCAAGGCTGCTCTTATAGGAATCGTTCTCGTTTGAGAAACTCGTGGCATATTCATCCCCGGAGTTCTGTCCATGGGCGACATAGGTCCGGTACAGCAGACGTTTATGCTGAACATCGATGACATACATTCTTTTGCTGCGCGATGACTGACTGAAATCGCAGATCGACAGCACGGCCTTTTTGTGGAGGAGCCCTTTTTTCACGAGGTTGTGGTAACCGCGCCAGGCATATTCAAAAGCCTTGGGATCGAGCCCGCAGTCCTGCAAGTCCATCGAAGTGTAGATCATCGACGCCTGGTTGATCACCATCCGCAACTCGGCAGCTTTCGCATCGGCCGAACTGGCTGCAGCCGCCGAAGCCGCTACCGGAGATTCCGCCGGAGCCGCAAGCCGCGAAGCCGTAGCAACCGAAGTCGTCGAAGCCGAAGTCGTTGTAGCCGGAGCGGCAACCCGCGAAGCCGTGGCAGCCGAAGTCGTCGAAGCCGGAGTCACCGAAGTCGCGGCAACCGAATTCGTGGCCGCCGAAGTCGTCGAAGTCGAAGCCGTCGAAGCCGCCGAAGTCGTCGAAGCCGTGGCAGCAGACTCCGCCGACGAACCCACCACAGACCCCGCAAGCGAAGCCTCCGCAGCCAGGGACGGCGAACTGGCAGGCGGCGCCGTAACGGCAGCAAACACAGCCGTCGTAGCGCGCATCGCGATCACCGTCGGGTGGTCGACAAATCGTTTAATAACTGTGGCGGTGAAAAAAGGGATCGGCCCTTCCTTTTTGCGTGAAAAGGCATTGGCGGCATCATAGTTGGTGTTACCCGTTATCATGGCCGGCGCGGTCAGGATCATGGAGGACAGGGTAACCTTGGTCAGTAGGTTGGTTAATAGTCGCATCGGAATTGGATTTACGGCGGCATGGTGTTCCGCCTATTAGGGTTAAGGATTAACTAGGAACCGATCTGAAAACTCGCTCTTTCGACCAGTCCGTTGTCCCGGTACAATTCGTACAGGAAGCGGCCGGCATGACCGAAATTGTATTTTTCGATGATCAGGAGGGGATCGCGGATCTGGCGTATCTCGAACAGCAGGGCTTCTTTGTCATCAAAAAACCGAACGCGATAGCGCCCTTCGGCGCCCGCCGGTAAAGCGATGACGATATCTCCATTTCTTTCGTGACGGATAATTCCCGTATGGCGGTATAGCCGGGCCGTATCCCTTATACATAACGCATTTTTCGCAGCTAAATTGCTGGCTTGTACCCCCATTGCAAGCAATAGAAGGACGATGCCGGGAATGAGGGCTTTCACCGGTTGGGTAATCGGATAAGACATTGGTCTACAGTTTATTGGGGTTCAGCCGCCTAGTCCGTACCGGTCGGCCGGTTGTTCTCTTCGTGCTTGTTGCTCTTCATCGAGATCACCGGATTGGAAACGTTTTGCATCCGGGCCTCCAGCCGGCAATATTCACGCTGGCTTTCCAGGATCTCGGCATGCGCCTGCACCATCTCTCTTTCGAGTTCGGCGATCTTGCGCTGCTTACGGGCCATCTGCTTTTTTCTGGGTAAACATCCCACCCCGAACGCACAGGCGATCAGCAGCAGGATCAAATACACATTTAGGGTAATGTCGAAATTCGGCATAGTAGGATCATTTTGTTTCAAAATGGAATACCTGAAATCCTCTGATGACCGCTAACTTCGACCGTGTTGTAAATTGAAAAGATGGCGTAAACCGCCGGAAGTGTAATGCTTATTCATAAGAAACGGATTTTGCTTATATAAAAGTACCCTCCTGCGCTACCGGCCTTTACTCATCCCTTGAAAAAGTATCACGCAATGGGACAAACGATCGGATAATCATTCGTTTATAACTAATAATGATCCGCTGCACCCAACCCTCTTTGCTCGATCGTATAATTTCCGCTATATTTAACGCTCAAGGTTACGGCATGTTAAACACCTTTATCAGGTTTTCAATCGTTGCTATCCTTCTTTTCATCGTAACACCTGTACTGTCTCAACCCGAATCGGTCAACGGCTACTCCGTCCAACACTTTACCGATGAGAACGGCCTCCCGCAGAACAGCATCAACGATCTCCTTTTTGATAAAGACGGTTATCTATGGCTCGCCTCACAGGTGGGACTCGTTCGTTTCAACGGCAGCTCGTTCAAGCTGTACTATCCCAATGACAAGCCGATGATGGAATCCAATATCATCAGCCTGGGGAAGAATGAAAAAGGGCTTATCTATTTTCAAACCCAGGACCATCACCTGTATTGCTATGCCGGTAACAACGGCCAGTTCCTGAGCCCGGTGAACACGCCCGCTACCCAACAACCCTGGCTGCTCAACACCTGCAAACAGGTTTTCAATTTCAGTCGTTTTCTCGGCGATACCCATTCGCCCGAAGAGGCGCTCAAGCGCAGATCCATCTTTCAACGACTTTTTACCGCGCCTGGGAATTTTTTTGTTGCCGACTCCGGACATCTTTACTTTATCGACCGGGACAGCCTTTATTATTATGACGGCGGGCTGCATCTTCTCTCCCCGACGGAAGCGCATGCGGCCAGATGTCTCATCTTCGAACACCGGCTCTATGTTCTCCACCGGGACACGGTCGCGGCAATGTACGCCGATGGCGAAAAGCTCGCCGGGAATACACGCATCGACGGGGATATCCGGACCGCCGGACCCGCAACTGCGGATAGACAACCCCGTTCTTACCGGCTTTACTCCTGTGGCCGCATGCAGCATCTGCTCGTGAACGGCCGGCTTTACCGGCTTTTTCCCGGCAGGGACGGACAGATCCACAGCCGCTTTCTCGTCAATCTGGATTTTATTCCCAGCATTTCCTCGATAGAGTACAACGCCGGGCTGGACCTGCTGCTCATCAGCACCAACACGGAAGGTTTCTTTTTCCTGCGCCGGAACCATTTCCGCATCGCCGGCTGGCCGGCCGGTCTGCAAAACCAACTGAACCGCCATCGTTTCGGCCCGATGGCGCTGTATGCTGACCGGGAGATACTCACGGACAAATTCATTTTTACGCCGGCTGGCGGATTTACGCCCGTAAAAGGAAGCGGCCCCGTCTGGCAGCGTTGTCTCTTCCTCGATAAAAAGAACGAGGTCTGGGCCGCCCGCTACCATATCCCGCGAAAGCTTACATCCGGCATGGATTCGCTGGCGGAATTTCCAGCCCTCGATGCCAATATCGTAGACTATGCCGCGGACAGCAGCGGTCTGCTGTATTGCCTGACGGAACACTCGCTCTGGCGGCTGGACTCCAATGGTTTCAAACGGCAGTTTGTGCCCGACCGGAAGGATGAACAACAGGTGAACGAGGCAGTGGCCTTTGTCGATCCGCACCGGTTGTTCATCGCCGCCACCAATGGGTTGATCGAATACGACCCGGAAAAACGAACGGCGCATGCCATTCCTGAGCTCGCCGGCACGCATGTCCGGGCGATTCATATCTGTCGCGACGGTTCGATCCTCATCGGGACCTATGGCGATGGCTATTATTATTATTTTCACCAGCGGTTCTTTCGGATGCCGTTGGATAAGAATGGGTTCCTCGTAACCGCGCATTGCTTCCTCGAAGACCGCAAAGGGTTTATCTGGATCCCCTGCAATAAAGGGCTGTTCAAAGTACCAAAAGCGGATATGGACGCCTGGTGCACAGGGGACAACGATCAGCTCTATTACTATTATTATGGGCGCCAGGACGGTCTGCGGACAAACGAATTCAACGGCGGGTTCAACGCCAGCGGCGTGATCACCAAGGAGGGATTCATCTCGCTCCTTTCCATGGAAGGAATCGTCTGTTTCTACACCGATTCACTGGAAACCGATTTCCCGGACGGCGCCATCGTCATGGCCCATCTGGAGATAGACGGGAAACCCGCTCCGCGGACCGACACCATCCATCTGGCCGCGGCGTACAACAGCCTGACACTCGAGGTTTCCTGCCCCTATCTCGGCAACCGCAACAATCTTTATCTCCAATACAATCTTTTGGGGCTCAACGGAGAATGGAAACAGATGCCCGAGGACGGCGTCCTCAACCTCAGCCGGCTCGCGGCCGGGCATTATACCCTCCGGGTCCGGAAGGTGAACGGCTTTGGAAAGAACAACTACCAATACCGCCAGTGGAGCCTGATCGTACCCCTGAATTTCTACCGGACCACTTCGTTCCAGCTACTGATGGGACTCGTAGTGCTGGGCCTGCTCCTCCTGCTGATACAACTGCGGCTGAAGCTGGTCGAGAAGAAAAAGAAGCTGCAAGCCTCCGAGCAGGCGCTGCAGCGGACCAACCGCCAGCGCGAAAAGCTGATCTCGCTCGTCATCCATGATCTTCGCTCGCCCCTGCGCTTCCTGACGATGCTCGCCGGCGACCTGCACGACAACCAGGAAACCCTGTCCGCCGCCGAATTGAAAGAACGGGCCTATTGGGTAAAAAAGGGCTCCCAGGATATCTATCATTTCTCCGAAGATTTCCTGCTCTGGGTGACCAGTCAAAAGGATAATTTCAAGGTGAGTAAACGGTTGTTCTTCATCCGCCCCCTGTTACAGGAGATCTATGAGTTCTACCTCGAACAGGCGCTGCAGAAGGGAAACCGGCTTTCCTATACCGCTGACCAGCGGCTACAGGTCTGGTCCGACCCCCATCTCATGATCACCATCATCCGCAACCTCACCGACAATGCCAATAAATATACCCACCAGGGCGAGATCCGCATCGAAGCGCGGCAGGAGGGAAAGCAGCTGCTTGTTCTCGTGGCGGATACCGGCCGGGGAATGAGTCCCGAACAGGCCGCAGCCTTTCTCGGTGAAGGCAGTCTGGATGGCGCAAACCGGGGAAGCCAGCTCGGTCATAAGTTTATCGTCGATCTCACCCACCGCCTCAACGGTACACTATCCGTAGAGACGGCGGAACAGACGGGTACAACCGTGATCCTGCGGATCCCGATGGAGCCCGATCCCGAAACCGGCAAGGCCTGATCCGGCCAACCTGTGCAGCCATCCTGTGCAGCCGTCTGACGGTCCTGACACGGCCGCTCTATGCAGCCGGCCGCTCACGCCATACTATCCATTTGTTTTTTGTATTTCCCCGGCGTGATCCGGTAAACCTTCTTGAAGGCCAGAATATAATTGCTGATGCTGGAATACCCGATCTCATAGGCGATCTGGCTGATCGACTTGACGTTGTCGGCGATCATCTCCTTCGACCGCTCGATCCGTTTGTTGCGGATATATTCCGAGATGGTCATGCCATGGATCGACTTGAAGAGAAAGTTCAGCCGGTGGTAACTGGTATAGGTCTTTTTCAGAATAGAATCAACGGTAAACGTATCGGAACAATAGTATTCCGAGATATAGGACTCGACTTCCCGGATCAGGCTCAGATCATCCTCGTTATCGATATCGGAAGTGGGACTCACGCCCAGCAGGCTCCGGTGCCGGTTGCAAAGGAAATATTCCAGCAGGGCGAGGGTACTGTTCTGAAGAGGCAGAAGGGGAGGCTCTTTTTCGCTAAGGACACCCAGTGCCGAGGAGAGCTGGGACAGCTGTCTTCTTCCCAGGCGGCAGGTGACGATATTGGTCTCTTCCTCCAGCAACTGCTCGATCTTCCGGAACTGCGGATTGGCCCCCAGAAACAGATCGACCCAACCGGTGGGAATGAACATCGTCAAGGCGGCAAAAGGGACCGCGGCGGCCGTCCGGAAGCTCATGGGTCGGCCGGCGACGCTCATCAGTCCGAGTCCTGGACTGGCGGCCTGCTCTTTGTCTTCGGGCCGGAGCTTGATCCGCACATCGCCTTTATAGTTGACCAGGCTGAGCGTGTACCCTTTTTCGAGGAAGTCGGGAAGGGCAATAGCCGATCGGTCTGCGGTTCCTTTCATCATGGCGACCCGGAGGCCGACCGGTAAGGACAATACCTGCCAATGTAAGACCTTGAGGGTCTTTTCCTGGTCAGGATCCTGGGATTTCATAGTCATGTATTTCGGGGTTAGAGTTAAGGGTCAGGTAAGGGTCTCCTCAATGAGGATTCAGATAGTGCCAGGGCGAAAAACCATATTCTTTTTTAAAGGCCAGGGTGAAATGGGAAGGGTTGGAATAACCGATCTCCGTCGCTACGACTTTTACCGGGATCTTATTATCCAGCAGCTTCCGGGCATGTTCCAGTTTGTTCTTCTGATAATAACCAAACAGGGTCTCGCCGTAATATCGCTTGAATTTCGTCTTCAGACTGGTGGGGCTCATGGCCGAGATCCGCGACAGTTTCTCGATGCCGGGAAACTCCGTTTTATAATGCAGACAAAGATGCTGCTCCACCCGGGACAGGCTGCGGGTGTCCTGGACGCTGAGTCCATTGCCGTCCTTGCCGAGCTTTTGCATGACAAAGAATTGCTGCAGCAGATATTCGACAAGCATCGAGACATTCCGGATGGTGAACAGCTCGCGAAATGGGTGTTGGACGATCTCGTTCATGAAATCGTTCAACAGGAGCCGGTATTTGAAATTGATGGGCCAGCTGAGGGCCGACGCTCCATCGGGGGAGTCGAGAATCGTGGCGATCGTGCCGGCGTCGAAATCCTTCACCAGGTGATCCAGGCTGGATTTTCGAACCCGGATGATCAGGCTCCGGATGATCTTTTCCGGATGATAGGTGATCGTCCTTCCCTTTGTCGCGTCGGCGATGGACACGGCTGAATGACCTTTTTCGGCCGGGCCATGCACAGGACTGAACGACAGCTCGTTATCCGGCTTGGGGGGAACTTCTATCTCGTCAAAATGTAAGATGTAGGAAGTGGCGTCGGGAGCGGGCTGAAAACGGATGGTAAGATCCTCCGCCAGCATGGAAACATTGATAGCCAGTACTTCTATGCCGGTAGAGATGCCGGCGACCGTTATGAAGCCTTTACCTGTTTTCCCGGAAAAATAAAGCACCGAATCAGAAACGATACAAGATTTGTCTTCTGCGATCACCTCAAAACACTTCAGAAAGGAATCTGAATTTTCAAGAGATACATAGCTCATTGAGTTAATTTTATTCGCCTGTCAATAACCAATCTCTTCCGGCCACTAATCCGCGACAAGGTATACAATTCGGCCTTTTCTCGGTTATAGTAAAAGCATGAATTGCCGGTAGTTTTTTTACTACACTCCCGTCTGTAAAAACACTTAGTGGATTCTTTCCCGGCCGCGGTTTATACCATTTGGCTGTCTTTTTACGTTATTGATTCACGCAGTGCAGTTATCCTATGTGGTGATTTTTGAACAGATTTACGCCCTAATCCGTTTATGCCTAAAATCCATACCCAATATGAACAATTCTACCCGCAAGGACGGCCCTGATACAGATCTGCGGTCCTTATTAAAGCACCAACACAAAAGGGTGTATTCCATCTGCCGCCTTTTTGCCCACAATTACAAAGAACACCAGCATCTCTTTACCAACATTATTGCAGCCGCTTCCCAGAACATTCGCACCCGGAAGGACAATACCGACGACAAGCAGACCATGCTCCTGCGGGCCTGTATAAATATGGCGGCGCTGCATTCCATCAGTCTCGAACTGGATTCCGCGGTGGACCGGACCATCCAATTTAAATCTCCTGACTTTCAGCGGAGTATGAGTAATTTCCGGGAAGCCATGGGCGGCATCTCCGACCTCGAGAAATTCCGGCTTTTCCTGGAATTCGAAAAGGTCTCCGCCGACGAAATGCTCAGCCTGACCGGTATCCCCGCCAACAGCAGGGCGACCCAACGGAAGAAGGAAGCGGAAACCGCCAGAAAGAACTTCATTCCCTACATAAAGGAAAAACTGATATGGAGCTAAAGAAACTGCTGCAACAATGGAACAGTTTTCCCGAGGTCTCCATGGAAGAACGGCCGGTACTTTCTTCCGATCTGGAAAAGATCGTAGTGAAGAACCCCCTTTCCGATGCCTTCTATCTCCGGAAAAAGCTTGTCCTGCGTATCGCCGTTATATCGGTCTTATGGCTGATCAACAGCTGGCAATTCCGGCATGAATGGATAACCCAGGGCAATGAGCTCTACCCACAGGGGGCACTTTTTGTGCTGCTTGCCTATTCCCTTTATTTTCATGTCCGGCTGCTCTTTTTCGCTGATTACCCTACCCTTCTGGCACTGCCGCTGATCAATTTTTTAAACAAACTGGAAACGATCCTTGACAAGTACATCCTGTCCTTTAAATTCGTGAGCGCGCTGGCCGGTTTCTACCTGCTTTTCGGAGTGGAGAAACTGCTGGCCCGGGCGAGTGCCGGCGCCTACGAGACCTTAAGCCGTAATGATTGGTATAAATGGTTGATCCTTATCTTTCTTTCGATATCGGTCGATATTCTCCTGCTCAATACCATCATTCCCCGCTATCGCAAACTGATGGCCACGGTCAAAAAATACCGGGACGGGATCCATAGTAAGGCCCAAAATAAATAAAATCCCGAATCGGAATTCCCACTTCCCAATATAGTTATTATCCTCTATATTTGGGTCGAGTTCGCTTTAATACAAGAACATGCAGAATATCTTAATCGCGGATGACCATTCCATCGTTAGGGCAGGATTAAAGTTGCTGATCAACAGTTGCATCAGGGATGTGACCATTGATGAAGCCGAAGACGGAGAAGCAGTCATCAAGAAAATGAAATCCGCGCATTTCGAACTGCTGATCCTGGATATCAATATGCCGCATACGGAATCTTTCAGCCTGACGGCTTATCTGCTGAAAGAATACCCGGGTTTGAAGATCATCATCTTCACGATGAATCAGGAAGTCTTTTTTGCTAAAAGGTTTTTGAAGATCGGCGCACACGGCTATCTGAACAAATACTCCAAAGAATCGGAGATCAAATACGCCATTCAGAAAGTATTGGGTGGAAAACGGTATATCAGCGACAACCTGGCCGAGATACTCTCCGGCGAACTGACCAAGAAGCTCAAGGATAACCCCTTCGAGGATTTATCCGACCGGGAATTCGAGGTGGTGTTGCAGATGTTGAAGGGAAGCTCGGTTTCGGAGATCGCCAACACCCTCAGCCTCCACAAGTCGACGGTTGGAACGCACAAGACGCGGATTCTCGACAAACTGAAGATATCGAATACCGTAGAGCTGATCAACCTGGCCAGGCTCTACGAGATCATCTAGCGGGCAGGCTGAAGAATTTTTCCATCGCTTTTCTTACTCCATCGTTGTTATTCGTGTCGGTGACATGATCGGCCAGCGCCTTGATGTCATCCGGGGCATTCCCCATGGCGACGCCTACGCCCGCATACTGGATCATTTCGATATCGTTGTAATTGTCGCCCATCGCGACAATCTCCGCCCGGTCGATGCCAAGCCGTTTGCTGACGAATTTGACCGCATTGGATTTGGAGCCATGGCAGTCCATTACTTCGAGATAGGTGGCCTTGGAAGGGTAAATATTCAACTGGCCGTTATAAAGCCCCCGCAGATGGCGCTGGATAAGGGCAATATTATCCGGCTCACTCATGACCATCATCTTATTGGGGCCGATCTTCCGCTCATCCCACTCCTTTACCAGGCTGCCGATGGGCGCCACGCCAAGGGGCACATCCATAATCTTTTGTTCATGATCGGTCCAGGCATCCTTCACCTCCGAATACCATTCCCGTTGCAGATAATAGGCGATCGTCGCCTTGAAGGGCTTCACCTCTTCGGTTATGCGGGCGGTCATCTCCAGATCGATCATCGCCTGGAAGATCGGCTCGCCGTTTTCCACGATATAGCTCCCGTTCAAAGAGATCACGGGATTGCCCGCAGGAAGGCCGATCCGCCGGAAGGTAGGCAACACGGCGTTGATGGGTCTTGCGGAGACCAGGATGACCGCGATGCCTTTATCCGTAAGGGTTTTGATGGTTTGGACGGTTTCTTCACTGACGGAATGATCTGATCTCAACAGAGTTCCGTCCATATCGAGGAATACAGCTTTGTACATGCCTGCGCAATTGGTTCGGGGCGCAAGATACAGCTACACCCGGATATAAATTTTCTTTTTATCCAATATCCAACCGACTGTCCAGCAAATCATCATGAAGGTCAGAGAGTAAAGTAGGGAGCCGAAGGCGCCGGGGAACCATTGCTGATAAAAGGCGCTGTTCACCCATTCCTTTACGTCCTGATCGCCATTTGCAGACAGGATGGACAGGGTTTCAGCCAGCAGTTCCGACAGAAGGTAGATGAACAGGGAGTTTCGTCCGAAGACCGTGAAGAAATACGTCCAGGATCTTTTCTCCCGGAATTCGATCACATAGATCAGGAAGGATAACAAAATGAGGTCCAGGCCGACCGTGATGAACACGAAGGAATCGGTCCACAGCTTTTTATTGACCGGAAACCAGAAGTTCAGGACATAGGCCACGAACAGACAGCCTGACCCCCAAAGCAACAGTTTCGTCAGCCCTTCATAGGTCTTCCCCTTCTGAGCGATAAAGACCCCGGCATAATAGCCCGCAACGACATTCACGATGCCGGGCAGGGTGCTCAGGAATCCTTCCGGCTCAAAGGCCACGCCTTCGCCGTGGTACATATGTCTCTCACCCAGTAGCCAAAAGTCGAGCCGGAAGCCGGCATTCCCCGTCATGCTGAAGGGATCGGCGCCGGGAGCGTGCGCCAGCACCAGGATGATCCAGTACCCGATGAGAAGAAGCGCGGAAACGACCAGCACCGTGCGGGTTGAAGTAAAATAAATAAGCAGGGAGGCGATGCCATAACAAAGCGCAATTCGCTGGAGCACACCCATGACGCGGGTAGCGGCAATAGGGTTGAGCCCCCAGCCGTCCGCAGTATGATGGAAGAAGGGGAACCAGTACATCAGGTAACCCAGCAAAAAAATGAGAAAGGTGCGCCGCACGATCTTGCTTACAACGGCGCCTGTCGACATGGTTCCGAATTTCTTCATGGCAAAGCTCATGGCGTTGCCGACGGCAAACAGGAAAGACGGGAATACAAGGTCGGTTGGCGTAAACCCATGCCACCGGGCATGGAGCAAGGGCGAATAGGCCAGTTCTTCGCTGCCGGCATTATTGACGATGATCATGAAGCAGATGGTCATTCCGCGGAAGATATCCAGGGCCAATGACCTTGTGGACGAGGAGGCTGTGGGTTGATTCATTTTGGGCAAAAAGGAAGGAATTTAGGGATTTTCCGGGGGATAGAAAATTTATTTCTATCGTTTTGCGTTTTATACCCATGCCGGACCCAACTCCCTAAAAATTCATTCCGAACAAATTGATAACCAAAACTATAAATACTGGGCTCCGATCCTTCCTCCTTGTTTCCCTCGTCTTCACGGTATTCGTTTCGCATGCTCAGCGGGTGCCCGCCGACATTCATTTCAGGAATGGCCTGTTAAAGACCCGGCGGAATCTCACCGACGGTTCCTTTCGCCGCGACTCGCTCCGTGCCGCCCATTTTCAACAACGATATTACCTGCTGGCCCAGTTTGACCGCCTCCCCGATTCGACGCTTCGCTCGGAAATGGCCCGTTCGGGCCTGCGGCTTTATGATTATATCGGCGACCGGTCCTACCTGGCGGAAGTGGGCGACAGCTTTTCCGCCGATGCGCTGAAACGCTTTGCCGTCAGCGGCGTTTTCCGCCTGCCCGCTTCATTAAAGATCTCCCGCCGGCTCCAGGAGCACGAGGAAGAGCTCCACAACCCGGACAGGCTGGTCGCTATAGCCTGGTTTGGCACGCTGAGTGAGGTGGACCTTCGAAAAGAGATCACCGCCACCGGCGCGACCATCGAACCCACTAAGATGAAGCCGCCCCGGATGCTTTTTGTTCGGGCCGCCAACGCCGCCATCCTGCACAGGCTGGCTGATCTTCCTTTTGTAAGCTCCCTGACGATACAACCGATGAAGCCCATCCCGTTAAACTATCGGAACCGGGCGGCTCATGGGGCTGACGCGCTCGGCTTCCCCGCGGAACGCGGACTGCTGGGCGACGGGGTAGTCATAGGAGTGGGCGATGATTCCGATCCCTCCACACATATCGATATTGCCGGCCACCTGATCGGCCGGACTGCCCAGCCGCCGGGCGATCATGCCACCCATGTCACCGGTACGGTCACCGGCGGCGGCATCATCAACCCCTACACCCGGGGGATGGCGCCCCACTCGACCGTCATCAGCCAGTTTTACGACGATGTCCTGCACAATACCCCCGCCTATATCAATGACTATGATATGGTGCTGACCAACAACTCCTACACCTTTTACCCGGGCGACTGTATCTACAACGGGGAATACGATGCCCTGGCCTACTATGCCGACGCGCTTTCCTATCAATACCCGCAGGTGCTGCACAGCTTTGCCTCGGGAAATGACGGCAGTTCGGTCTGCACTCCCTTTCCACAACAGTACGCAACCGTCAAATCGGGTTACCAGTCGGCAAAAAATATTCTGGCTGTCGGGAACATCGATGATTTCAATAATTATATCATCAATACCGGGTCCAGCAGCGGGCCCACCCTCGATGGAAGATTGAAACCGGAGATCGTCGCGGGCGGCACGGCCATCACTTCGACACTGTCCAATAACGGCTATGGACAGGCTTGGGGGACAAGCATGTCCTGTCCCACGGTGGTCGGCACGATGGCCCTGCTCGAACAACGCTACCGGCAGCTTTATCACGTCAATGCCCCGGCCACCCTGATGAAGGCGCTTACCTGTAATAGCGCCACCGATCTCGGCAACCCCGGGCCCGACTATATCTTCGGATTCGGCTCGCTGAACGGCCTGGACGCCGTCCGGTCGATGGAAGCCGGACAATTCCATTTTGGAAACGTCGCCGACGGCAACAACGCCGCGACGGCCATCACCGTTCCCGCCGGTCTGGCGCAGTTGAAGGTGATGGTCTACTGGGCCGACTACCCCGCTGCTCCGTTCGCGGCAAAGGCGCTCGTCAACGACCTCGATCTGACGGTGACGGACCCTTCCAGCACGACACATCATCCTCTCATCCTCAACCCCAGCCCGGCCCATGTCGCCGACAACGCCGTGGAAGGAGTGGACCATATTAACAATATCGAGCAGGTGGTGATAAACAACCCCGCCGCAGGATCCTTCAATATCAATATCGCGGGAACCGATGTCCCCGAAGGCCCACAGTCCTTTGTTGTCGTCTATCAATTCGTCCAGCCGGCCATTACCACGCTCTATCCCTACGGCGGCGAGGGCTTTATCCGGGGCGGCGCCGAATATATCCGCTGGGAAGCCAACGATGGCAGCAACAATCCCTTTACCATCGAATACTCTCCCGATAACGGCTCGACCTGGACGACCATCAGCAGCACGGTGCCCGGCACAAGCCGCATGTACTCCTGGAGTACCTCGGTCATCTCCACCAGCCAGGGCCGCATCCGCATCACCCGGAATGGAACGGGTGTCAGCGGCATGAGCCCCTTTCCGTTTACCATCCTCGACGAGCCCGTCCTCTCGGTCACCAATCCCTGTCAGGGCTATGCGCAGTTATCGTGGACCGCAGCCAACGACGCCACGGGATACGAGGTCATGCGCCTGCAGGGCGATTCGATGGCCGTCATCGGCACCACGACCGGTACGACCTGGCTCGCCGGCAACCTCAGCCGCGACAGCACCTACTGGTTTTCGGTGAGGGCCTTGCTGGGTTCCGCCCCTGGTCTGCGGGCATACGGCGTCGGCATTCGCCCTTCCGGCGGCGCCTGCGCGTTGAGCGCCCTCGACAACGATTATACCGTGGATTCGCTGATCGGTCTTTCTTCCGGCCGGATGCATACCTCCTCTGAACTCGGCAATACCACGCCGATAAAGGTGGAACTGAAAAACCTGGGAACGATCCCAACGGGCTCTTCCTTTACGATGTCGTACAGCATCAACGGCGGCACCCCGGTGAATGAGACCAGCACCGCGATCCTCCCCGCCGGAAGCGCTTTCAACTATACCTTTTCCCAAACCGCGGATCTTTCGGCGGCGGGGACTTACACCCTGCAGGTGTGGGCTTCCTATCCCGGCGATCCGCAATCCGGCAACGATACCCTGACGACCGTGATCAAACAGCTAAGCAACGATCCCATCACCCTCAACTATGTCTTTACCGAAGACTTCGAATCGGCAGCAGCAGCGACCTATGGCTCGCCCGCGCAGGGCTTCACAGGACTCGACCGGTGTGACTTCTTTGCCAGCAATTCCAATGGCCGGGCGAGAACCTTTGTCAATACCGGCTTTGCCCGGTCGGGCAACCGCTGCGTGACGCTGGACCAGGCGCGTGCCGCCGCGGCGACCACGGGCGACAGCCTCATCACCACTTTCAATATGTCCGGGTATAGCGCCAGCGACCAGCTCTGGCTCGACTTCTACTATCGTAACCAGGGGAATGATTCCGTCCGGGGTACGAATAAGGTCTGGATACGCGGAAACGACCAGGCGGCCTGGATCCCGGTCTATGTGCTGGATACCGCCGGCAGCAATATCGGCATCTACCAGCCGTCGGCGCATATCGACATCACCGGCACCCTCGGGAATGCCGTTCCCGCACAGACCGTGAGCAGCAGCTTCCAGGTCAAGTTCGGCGAGGAAGGATACACTTCGGCCAACGACGTGGTCACGGATGGCAGCCTGGACGACGGCTACAGCTTCGACGACATCACCCTCACCAGGGCGCTCAACGATATCGGCGTCCGAAACCTGGTCTCACCCGATCCGCTCAATACCTGCAGCCTGTCCACAGCGTCCCTCATCACCATCCGGGTACGCAACTACAGCAACAGCGCCGTTACCAACGTCCCCATCACCTACTCCGTCAACGGAGTGACCGTGACCGAGACCATCCCCGCGATAAATGCCCGGGACTCGGTGGACTACCAATTTACCCATACCGTTGACATGTCCGCCTATGGGACGTATTCCATCACGGCCTGGATCCAGTCTACCGGTGACAACTACCTGAAGAATGATACGCTGGCGACCGTGACCCTGCGCACGACCCCGCTGATCAACAGCTTTCCCTATCTGGAAGGATTCGAAGCCAGCGACGGCAACTGGTTTACAGGCGGCATCCGCAGCAGCTGGCAATGGGGAACCCCGGCAAAGACCACGATCAATAAGGCGGCCAACGGCTCGAAAGGATGGTTCACCAGTCTCACGGGCAACTACAACGACAATGAGTTGTCCTATCTCTATTCGCCCTGTTTCGATCTCAGCGGTCTCACCAGCCCGGTCCTCTCCTTCAGTCATATCTTCCAGACCGAAGACGACTGCGACTGTGACTTCCATTGGACGGAATATACCACCGACGGAATCACCTGGTACCGGCTGGGAACCACCGGGTCCGGCACCAACTGGTATGACAATTCCGCGCATGAGGCCTGGCAACAGTCCTATACCAAATGGCATGTCAGCAGCTATGATATTCCGGTGCATGCACCAAAGGTCCGGTTCCGTATCGTGATGAGCAGCGATCCCGGCGTTGACTATGAAGGCCTGGGCATCGATGATATCCATGTCTTTGACAAAGCCTCCGTCTACAGCGGCGCCGCCGACAGCCTCACCCTTCCGGTCAATGGCAACGGCTGGGTCAATTTCGATATCGGCACACCGGCTGGCCGGGTGGTATCGATCAACCCGCATGGACAGGATCTCGGAGCGACGAAAGTGAAGGTCTTCTATAATAATAGTGGAGCCATTCGCTTCGATGGATCGGCCTATTATCTCGATCGCAATCTCGTCATACAGCCCGCCAACCCGCCCGACAGTGCGGTCGGCATCCGGTATTATTTCCTGGACAGCGAGGCGGTCAGGCTCATCCGTGCCACGGGCTGCTCCTCCTGCCAGCCACTCAGCGACGCTTATCAATCCGGCATCACGCAGTTCTCCAGCCCGAGCCTTTTGGAAGAGGACAGCACCCTCGTGAACGATTCGGTGGGCCAGATCCGGTTCCTGGCGCCGCACACCGACGTAAGCGTTATCCCCAACGACAATGGTTACTATGCGGAATATGCGGTCACCGGGTTCTCCGAGTTCTGGATCAGCAGCAACCATCCCGCGGACAGCGCGTATCTGCCGCCGATGACCCTGGTATTCACGGCGGAAAATGCAAGCGGTAATGCCCTGCTGAAATGGAGCACCACCGAGGCCTATGGGCTGAACCGCTTTGTCATCGAGAAAGGTAGCGACAGCACCCACTTCACCATTGTCGATTCTGTCGCAGCCGCAGCGGATGGCGGTGGTCTCCATAGCTATCAGTATATCGACAATCACCTGGACACCGGAGTCACCTATTACCGGCTGCGGGAAGTGCCACGATACGGCGGTAATGCCTATTCCCCTATCCGCAGTGTGCAAGGCTCCACGGGTGGCGTAGGCATCTGGCCCAATCCCGTGCACAATGCGCTCATACATATTAATACTGCGACGAATATCCGCCGGGTCCGGCTGGTCGATGTATCCGGCAAGGTCCTCCTCGCACAGGAGCTGCGCGGCACCCTCAATACTCTTCATATCGGGGAGGTGGCTACAGGCATCTATTTCCTTTGGGTGGAGACTGATTCCGGCACTACCGTAGAAAAAATTCTGATAAAATAAAAAAAAGCGGCGCCGGGGGCCGCTTTTTTCGTTCAATATCCTATCTTTGTCCACAACAATGGTAGACAATAGCATGATAACGCACTCTTCCTGCACGATGTATCTCTCCTTCGCCGCCGACAACCACTCTTGTTGTTGCTGTTGTTGCTGTTGATCCTCAGCGATCTACCACTT
This sequence comes from Puia sp., assembly GCF_036500295.1. Lineage (NCBI taxonomy): Bacteria > Pseudomonadati > Bacteroidota > Chitinophagia > Chitinophagales > Chitinophagaceae > Puia > Puia sp. Next base: position 62,003 of record NZ_DASYCH010000051.1, read on the forward strand.
CCACAACGCCTTGTACAGGCGCTTTCCAGAATCAACCACCACCACGGATCATGGATACTACGATAGATACAAAACAACCGGCTACCCAATTACTCTACTCAATTAGTGGATTAATTGAAGGCTTATCCATCGGGGATGCGCTGGCCGCACTGGCTGGACGGTTTCCCGCCCAGGTCCTCTTCTCCACCAGCTTCAGCATCGAAGACCAGGTCATCGCCCATCATATCCTCGCAGCGCAGTTGCCGGTGTCAATCTTCACCCTGGATACGGGACGGCTCTTCCCGGAGACCTACTCCGTCTGGAGCGCCACCAACGAGAAATACGCAGCCAGAATAAAAGCCTACTATCCTGATAGACAATTATTAGAGCGCTTCCTCGACGAGAAGGGTCCGAATGCTTTTTACGAGTCGGTCGCCAATCGCAAGGAATGCTGCCACATCCGCAAGGTCGAACCGCTAAAAAGGGCGCTAAAAGGCCAGGCCGTCTGGGTGACGGGTCTGCGCGCCGAGCATTCCCCGGAAAGAAAGGATCACCGGACCCTCGAATGGGACGAAGGCAATCAGGTACTGAAATATAATCCCTTACTGCATTGGGACACCACCGCCGTCAGAACATACATCGACGAGCACAACGTTCCTTATAATCCGCTTCATGATAAGGGTTTTGTCAGCATCGGCTGTCAGCCCTGTACAAGAGCGGTAAAAGCGGGGGAGGATTTCCGGGCCGGCCGCTGGTGGTGGGAAGACAACAGTAAAAAAGAATGCGGTTTGCATACCGCGTCATAAAATAAATTTATGAGCAACGAAGCGAAATACAGGTTAGACTATCTCGATCAGCTGGAATCGGAATCCATCCATATCCTGCGGGAAGTGGCCGGACAATTCGAGCGGCCCGCGCTGCTGTTCAGCGGTGGCAAGGACTCGATCACACTTGTTCACCTGGCGTTGAAGGCCTTTCGCCCCGGCAAGTTCCCTTTTCCCCTGGTGCATATCGACACCGGTCATAACTTCCCCGAGGCCCTCGCCTTCCGGGACCAGCTGGCGGCGAGCATCGGCGAGAAACTGATCGTGCGCAAGGTCGAGGATACCATCAAAAAAAGACAGCTGACCGAACCCGGCGGCAAATTCTCCAGCCGGAATGCCCTGCAGACCTTCACGCTGCTGGACACCATCGAAGAGTTTGGCTTCGACGCCTGTATCGGCGGCGCACGCCGCGACGAAGAGAAGGCCCGGGCAAAGGAACGCATCTTTTCCGTCCGGGATGAATTTGGCGGTTGGGACCCCAAACGCCAGCGTCCCGAACTCTGGAACATCTATAACGGCCGCATCCGCAAGGGCGAAAACGTCCGGGCCTTTCCGATCAGCAACTGGACGGAACTGGACATCTGGAATTATATCCGCCGGGAGAACATCGACCTCCCCTCTATCTATTTCGCCCACGAACGCGAGGTGATCGACTTCGAAGGTCAGTGGGTAGCCGTATCCCCGTTTATCCGGCTGGACGCGTCCGACCGGATCCAACGCCGCCAGGTCCGTTATCGCACGGTGGGTGATATGACCTGTACGGCCGCTGTCGAGTCTTCCGCCTCATTGATCGATGATATCATCCGGGAGATCACAGCCACCCGCACCAGCGAACGCGGTGAAACGCGGATCGACGACAAGGTGTCTGAAGCAGCGATGGAAGACAGAAAGAAAAATGGTTACTTCTAAATTAGCAACAAATGGATTTACTTCGATTCATAACAGCAGGCAGTGTAGATGACGGCAAGAGCACGCTCATCGGGCGACTGCTCTACGACAGCAAGAACATTCTCACCGATCAGCTGGCGGCGCTGGAGCAACAGAGCCGGAACAAGGAAGACGGCGAGATCGACCTCGCGCTGCTGACCGACGGCCTCCGGGCCGAGCGGGAACAGGGGATCACGATCGACGTGGCCTATAAATATTTCTCCACGCCGCGGCGGAAATTTATCATCGCCGACGCCCCGGGACATATCCAATACACCCGTAACATGGTGACAGGGGCCTCCAATGCCAGCCTGATCATCATCCTGGTGGATGCCCGCAACGGCGTCGTCGAGCAGACCCGCCGGCATTCCATCATCGCCTCCTTGCTGAATATCCCGCATGTCGTCGTTGCCGTCAATAAAATGGACCTCGTGGATTATTCCCAGGACCGCTACAATAATATCGTCATCGACTATGCGGAAATGGCCCGGACGCTGGGGCTGAAAGACGTCACCTATGTCCCCGTCAGCGCACTGAAAGGAGACAATATCGTCGATCGCAGCGAGAACTTCTCCTGGTATGAGGGGCCTGCCCTGCTGGAGTTGCTGGAAACGGTAAAAGTGGAAAAGGATACCGATCTGCGGCGCGGCCGGTTCAGCGTACAGTATGTCATCCGCCCTCAAACGGAGGAACATCACGACTATCGTGGCTATGCAGGCAAGATCACCAGCGGCATCTACCGGAAGGGCGATGTGGTCACCGTATTGCCGTCCGGACTCACCAGCCGGATCCGGTCGATCGAAATAGCCGGCCGGGAAGTCGCCGAGGCCTTCGCTCAGCAAAGCGTGGTGCTGCAGCTGGAAGACGATATCGATATCAGCCGGGGCGATCTGCTGGTCACCGGTGTAGAGCCACCCCGCGTGGAACAGGAGTTCGATGTCCTCCTCTGCTGGATGGACAGCAAGAACTTGCTTCCCGGCAATAAGTATCTGTTGCAGCTGGGCAGCCGGAGCGTCCGCAGCGTCGTCCGGGAAATAGAATACCGGCTCGATGTGAACACACTCGAAAAACAATGGGCTCCCGGCCAGGCCGGACTCAACGATATTGTAAAAGCGAAGGTCCGGACGGCCACGCCGCTGCCCATCGATGTCTATACCGATCTTCCCGTGGGCGGCGGGGCGATCCTGATCGACGAAACCAGTTATGTAACCGTCGGCGCCTGCATGGTGCAATAAACATGAACAGTAACTCCCTCCATATCGGTAAAGTGATCCTTGCCGGCGCAGGCCCCGGTGATCCTGAGCTGCTTACGCTCAAGACGCTGCGATATCTGCAACAGGCGGATGTCGTCATCGTCGACAGGCTGGTGAGCCCGGAGATCCTGACGGAATATGTCCGGCCATCGGCGCTGATCATCCCCGTCGGCAAGCAATGCAACAGCCAGGCCTCCACGCCGCAGCGGGTGATCAACCAGCTGCTGGTCACTCACGCCCTCGAAGGACGGCTGGTAGTGAGGCTCAAGGGCGGCGATGTTTCCATCTTCTCCAATGTACTGGACGAGCTGGAGACCCTGACCCGGCATGACATCCCTTACGAACTGGTTCCCGGGGTTACCGCGGCACTGGGCGCTGCCGCCTATGCCGGCATTCCCCTGACAGCCCGCGGGTATTCCACCGCCGTGCGATTTCTCACCGGCTGCCGGCCCGGCACCGATGCCGACTGGTGGCAGGACCTCGCCCGGACAGAAGACACGCTGGTGTTGTATATGTCATCGACGCCGCTGGATGAACTGGTTAGCCGGCTCGTGGAAGCCGGTATTGCGGCCGACCGCTGGGTAGCCGTGATCGAACAGGCGACGACTCCGATGCAACGCGTCAGCTCCTGGCCGGTACATGAATACCTGTCTGCCGCCGCGGGCAGCCACTATGCCTCGCCCGCCCTGGTCATTGTCGGCCGGGTCGCGGCCCTTCATTCCTCCTTCCAATGGCTAACCAACAGCCGGAGCAAGGAGCTCTATTTCCCACCGGTGCAACAACCGGTACAATCTCCAAAAAAGATAGCCGTATGCTGACGACACCGAAAATGACGCTGATGCAGGAACTGATTGCCGGATCTTCCCGCGAAGAGCTTATCTGGCTGAGTGGGTATTTAGCGGGAGTCGTCGCACAGGCTTCACCCGCGGCTGCAACCCAGCCCGCTCCTTCTGCCCAGCCTGTCGCCGCTGCCGCCGTTCTGCCAAAGATCACGATCGCGTATGGCACCGAGACCGGCAATGCGAAAAAGCTGGCGACGGATTTTGCCGCCCGCGCAAAAAAGAAAGGCATCCAGGCTAAGCTTGTTGGACTCGAACAATACCGGCTGGGCGATCTGGCAAAGGAAGAATATTTTTTTACGGTGATCAGCACCCAGGGCGATGGCGAGCCGCCTGCCGCGGCAAAAAAATTCTACGATCATATCCACCAGAACGAACTGAAGGTGGAAAGGCTCAAATTCGGCGTACTGGCGCTTGGCGACACCTCCTATCCCCTCTTCTGTAAAGCGGGCGAAGACGTCGATCAGCAGCTGCACAAGATCGGCGGTCAGCGCATCCTGTCCCTGCGCAAATGCGACACCGATTATGAAGTGGAAGCCGATGCCTGGATCGACTCCGTACTTCAGCAATTAAATAGCCCTGCCGCTGCCGGCCCCGCACCGGCGCCGGCTACCGTTACACCCCGGTCGACAGGCAAGAAAACCTGGGTCGCAACGGTACTGACCAATGTCAATCTGAACGACCGCGGCTCGGCCAAACAGACCCATCACCTGGAGATCGCGGCCGAAGGCGTCGAATATCTCCCCGGTGACTCCATCGGCATCGTCCCCGCCAATCCCGCGGTCCTCGTCGAATCCATCATCACCCTTACCGGCGCGGATGCGACAAGAGCCCTGCTTCACCGGTCCGAAGAGCATCCGCTGCATACCCTCCTGCACCGGAAACTGAACATCGTCTATCTCCCCGAACGCGTCGTCAGCAAATACGCCGGCATCGTCAAACAGGATATCCCCGAAACGAAGATCGGCCTGCTCGATCTGCTGAAGATCTATCCCGTAAAAGATATCGATCAGTTTCATGCCGTCGTAGGCATCCTCGAACCCATCGTACCGAGGCTGTATTCCATCTCCTCTTCACCCGAAGCGCATCCCGGAGAGATCCACCTCACGGTGGCGCGGGACAATTTTGCCGTCAACGGCGAGCTCAAATTTGGCCTCTGCTCCGACGGACTTTCCCAACTGAACCCGGGCGACCAGTTTGAGTTCTACGTCCACCACAACTCCCAGTTCCGGCTGCCGGCCGATGACAGCCCCCTGATCATGATCGGCCCGGGTACAGGCATCGCACCATTCCGTTCCTTTCTGGCGGAACGCGATAGCAAGGGTGCATCCGGCAAGAACTGGCTCTTCTTCGGCGACCAGCATTTCGTCAGCGACTTCCTCTATCAAACCGAGCTCCAGGACTGGGTGCAGACGGGTGTGCTCACGCATATCCACACCGCCTTCTCCCGTGACCAGCAGGAAAAGGTATATGTACAGCATAAGATGCAAAAACATGCTCAGGAACTGTATAACTGGCTGGAAAGCGGTGCACATGTCTACATCTGCGGCGCGAAAGAGCCGATGAGCGTCGACGTGGAGAATACCCTGCTGACCATCATCCGGCAGGAAGGCGGGAAAAGTGCCGCCCAGGCGGAAACCTATCTGGACGAATTAAAAGAATCGGGCCGTTTTGTAAAAGACGTTTATTAATCAGGATATGAGCGACACAAAGAATTTATCAGGAACCGAAAGGATCAAGCAAAAGAGCGACGGGCTGCGCGGCACCCTGAAGGAAAGCCTGCGGGATGAACTCACGGGGGCCATCGCGGAAGACGATCAGGCGCTGGTGAAATTTCACGGGATGTACCTGCAGGACGACCGCGATCGCCGCGAAGAACGGGCGGAAAAGAAACTGGAACGGCTGTATGCCTTCATGGTCCGGCTACGCGTCCCCGGCGGTTTTTTCACACCCGAACAATGGATCGCCACGCATCATGTGGCGGGCCAGCATTCCACCGGCGTCATCAAGATCACAACACGCCAGACCATCCAGCTGCACGGCATTCTGAAGAGCGTGGCCAAACCGACCATGGCCGCTTTCAATGCGGTGGCCCTGGACTCCATTGCCGCCTGCGGTGATGTGAACCGCAACGTCACCTGCAGCGCTAATCCCCTGCAATCGCCTATCCACGAACAAGTGCATGCCTATGCGCAAAAGATCAGTCTGTTCCTGCTGCCAAAGACAAAGGCCTGGTATGAGGTCTGGCTCGATCAGGAACGATTGACCGACAAATCCGAAGAGGAAGACCCGCTCTACCAGGACCGCTACCTGCCCCGCAAATTCAAGATCGGCATTGCCATTCCCCCCAATAACGACGTGGATGTCCTGACCAATGACCTGGGACTCATCGCCATCATCGAAGGCGGCGAGCTGAAGGGCTTTAATATCGCCATCGGCGGCGGCCTCGGCGCCACGCACGGTAATGCCGAGACCTATCCGCGGCTGGCATCGGTGATCGGCTTCGTACCTGCCGACGACCGGCTTTTCAAAGCCATCTATGAAGTCGTGACCATCCAGCGCGACTATGGCAACCGCAGCGACCGCAAACTGGCGAGGTTAAAATATACCCTCGACAAATACGGCGCCGACTGGTACCGGGAGAAACTGGAAGAACGGACCGGCTTTCCGCTGGAAGAAGCCCGGCCTTACCAGTTCAACGATCGTACGGAACAATATGGCTGGCAGCAGGACCACAAGGGTCTCTGGCATTATACACTTTTTGTGGAGAACGGCCGGGTTGTCGATGACGAAAAGATCGCGCTGAAGACCGCGCTGCTGGAAGTGGCAGAATCGGGAAAGGCCAATTTCCGGTTCACCGTCAACCAGAAGATCATCGTGGCCGATGTCCAGCAAAAAGATAAGGCCGCTGTCAATGACATTCTGAAAAAATATAAGCTCATCGAGCACACGGAGGCCGCCTCCGCGATCCGCAAAAATTCGATCGCCTGCGTCGCACTGCCCACCTGCGGACTGGCATTGGCGGAATCGCAGCGCTATCTGCCAACGCTGATCACGCATATCGAAGGACTGATGGCCGGCCACGAACTGAGCACCGAAGAGATCATCATCCGCATGACCGGCTGCCCCAACGGCTGCGGCCGGCCCTACGCCGCGGAGATCGGCTTTGTAGGCACGGCCCCGGGAAGGTACAATCTCTATCTGGCAGGTGACCATGAAGGCACCCGGCTCAACCGGCTCTACAAAGAGAATCTGGACGAGGCCGCAATCCTGAGAGATCTGGACCTGCTGTTCTGGCTTTATAAAAAAGAAAGGATCACCGGTGAACGCTTCGGGGACTTTGCCCTGCGGCAACGCTGGTACAAACAATAATTGTTATTCGGCCCGGCTGCAGCCGGGCCTATTTTAAAACCAATTACTCTACCAATTTAATAGACTAATACGCTTATGCAACGCCTAACTTTTCTGACCTTGTCCTTGCTCGCAGCCTTTGTCGTCCGGGCGCAGGATCCTTTCATCATCACCGGGAAGATCTACGACTCCAGCGCCCATGCGGTCCTCGCTTCCGCTTCCATCAAAGTAAAAGGAGCCTCCGCGGGCACCGTCTCGGCGGAGGACGGCAGCTTTCGGCTGAAGACAGCGCAGAAACTGCCCCTGACGCTGGTAGTCAGTTCGATCGGGTACAAACCCCAGGAATTCCAGGTCACGCAGAACGGCACCGATGGCATTGCGATCAACCTGAATACCCGCACCGTGCTCGTCGACCAGGTAGTCGTCACCGCCTCCCGGGTTTCGGAGAGCATCCTGCGGAGCCCCGTCACCATCGAAAAGCTGGACGTACAGTCTATAAAAGCGAGCCCCGCACCCACCTTCTACGACGCGCTGACCAATGTCAAAGGCGTGCAGATGACAACCCTCAGCCTGGGATACCAGGTTCCGAATACCCGGGGATTCGCCGGCACCACCAATTCGCGCTTTTTGCAGATGGTGGATGGCGTGGACAATATCTCGCCCGGCATCGGGGCGCCCGTCGCCAATGCAGTCGGCCCCAGCGAATTGGATATCGAGAGCGTCGAGCTGATCCCCGGCGCCGCCTCCGCCATCTATGGCCTCAACGCCATCAACGGCATCGCCAACCTGAAAACCAAATCACCCTTTCAATACGAAGGGCTAAGCGTCTATCTCAAACAGGGGGTCAACCACATCAACGACCCCGACCACGGCGCCGCACTGTATTCGGAATATGCGATCCGCTGGGCAAAGACACTGAGCCCGAAGTTCGCTTTCAAGGTCAATGCGGCCCATTCGCAGGGAATCGACTGGATCGCCAACAACCGGCACGATCAATATTTTGACGTGGGTAACAAGACCAACGCCTCCGTCGCGGGAGTCAACCCCGGCGCCGATCTCATCAACCGCTATGGCGATGAATACAACAGTGATATGAAGACCCTTACCCTGGCAGGGAAAAAATATGATGTCTCACGAACCGGTTACCTGGAAAAAGACCTGACCGATTATGCCGTCAGCAACAGTAAGGTCGACGCATCGCTGCATTATAAGCCCAACGGTTCCACCCAACTGTCCTACACCTATCGCACCGGCTGGGTCACCAACAACTACCAACGGGGCAACCGGGTCCGGCTCGATGGAGAACATATCCAGCAGCATGCGTTTGATCTGAAGGCCAGGGACTTTTCCGTAAAAGCGTATTACACGCTCGAGAACACCGGAAACAATTCCTTCAATTTCCGGCCGCTGGGGGAGAATATCGATATGGCCTTTAAAAAATCTCCCCAATGGTGGAATGACTATACCACGGGTTTCAACAATGCCTACAACAACACGGGCGCCTCCACCTTCCACGATGTCAACACTTCGCTCACCACCGCCCGGGACTTTGCCGATGCGGGCCGCTACCAGCCGGGAACAAAAGCCTTTGACAGCGTGCGCAACAGGATCATCCATACCAACAACTGGGATACCGTGGGCGCTCAGATGTTGCTGAAGTCCGCATTCGTACATGCGGAGGGACAATACGACTGGTCGAGGCTTATCCCCTTTGTTCAGATCCTCACGGGCGCCAACTACCGCAATTATATCGTCACTCCCGACGGCAACAACTATGTCAATCCCGGGGCCTGGAACGACGCCAAGCTGGCTCACGACAAGTTTCACTATTATACCTGGGGCGCGTTCGTACAGGCGACAAAGCAACTGGTCGATGAAAAGTTGAAGCTTACCGCTTCGGTCCGGGTAGACAAGACGCAGTATTTCGATCCGAAATGGAATCCGCGGGTGGCGCTCGTTTATTCCCCGGCGGTGCAGCATAATTTCCGGCTCTCCTTCCAAAACGGCTACCGCTTCCCCACCCTCTTCGAAGGTTTTGCCTATGTCAACAATGGAGGCGTACGCCGCCTTGGTGGGCTGCCACTGATCTCCAATCACCTGCAGGCCTTTGAGAATTCCTATATCAACAGCTCGGTGACGGCCTTCAAAAATGCGGTCAACGCCGACCAGAACACCGGCGGACTCAACCAAAACGCAGCCATCGAAAAGGAGGCCGGGCTGCTCACCCCAAGCACCTACAACTATATCCAGCCCGAACATATCAACTCCTTTGAAGCGGGCTATAAGGGGATGTGGCTGGACAATACGCTCTTCGTCGATGTCGACTATTATTTCAGCGCATACGATCATTTTATCGGTCAGCTCGATATCACCCAACCCAGGACGGGCACCATCGGCAGCACCGTCAATCTCAATACGGCCACGCAGATCTACAATGGAACGGTGACGAAATACAAGATGTGGACCAATTCGAAAAGCCGGGTTACCAACCAGGGGGTAGAAGTCGGGGTCAAGTACAATTTCTTTAAGAAATTCATCCTGACGGGCAATGCCAGTTATGCGGCCATCGTCAGCTCCGAGTCCACCGATGCCTTTACGCCGGCTTTCAATACTCCGTCCTGGATCACCAATGTCTCCATCGGCAACCGGGAGATCCTGCCCAATACAGGTTTTACCGTCGGCTGGCACTGGCAGAGCAAATTCTACTGGAACAGCCCGCTCGCCGCAGGAGAAGTGCCGGGATACGGAACTGTGGACGCGCAAGTGAACTATCGGCTGCCAAAATTGTTTAGTACACTAAAATTGGGGACTACTGATCTGTTCAATACGAGATATTTCCAGTATCTTGGTGGGCCAACGATCGGCGCCTTCTATTATTTCACCATCGTATTCGATACCAATCCGCGGAGATGAATAATCTATTCCCTGTATTCATAAAATTGGAACATCTCCGGCTTTTGATCGTCGGCGGGGGCAATGTGTGCCTGGAGAAGCTACAGGGAGTGCTGCAGAATTCTCCGGCAACGACCATTACCGTTGTTGCGCCGGTCATCGCCGGCCCGGTGCGCGACCTCGCAGCGCAGCATGCTAATATTCATCTGGTACAACGGCCCTATCAACGCACCGACCTCGAAGGCGCCGATATTGCCATCGTCGCCGTCGACGACCGAGCCGTCAGCGAAACCATCGCGCGTGACGCAAAAGAAGCAGGGATCCTCGTCAATGTCGCCGACACTCCCGACCTCTGTGATTTCTATCTCAGCTCGGTCATCCGCAAAGGAAATCTGAAGATCGCGATCTCCACGAACGGCAAGTCGCCGACCATCGCCAAACGATTAAAAGAGGAACTGGGCGGGATGATCCCCGATGAAATGGAAAGCGTGCTGAACAACATGCAGACCATCCGGCAGCGGCTGAACGGCGATTTCCCCGAGAAGGTCCGGCAGCTGAACGAGCTGACCAAGGTACTCGTCGCCAAGCAGGCCACACCCGAGATCCAACCCCGGCACAGCCGCTGGCAACAGATCGTGAAATGGTGTCTTTTCGCCTTTTGCTTTATGATCATCGGCCATGGACTGCTATCCTATATTCCTTTCACGGGAGTGATCGGGTTCTTCCGCGGACTTCCCCAGCGCTTTGACATCAATACATTTTTGATCATGGCGCTGGCCGGTTTCCTCGCGCAGATGGTCGACGGATCGATGGGCCTCGGCTACGGCACCATTTCCACCACGTTCCTGCTGGCCTATGGCGTCCCCCCGGCCATCGTGAGCAGCCGCGTCCATTCGGCACGCGTCTTCTCCAGCGGCGTCTCGGGATACAGTCATCACCGGTTTGGGAATATCAACAAAAAACTCTTCCGGGCCATCGTGATCCCGGGGATCATCGGCGCCGTCCTCGGAGCAGCCATGGCCTATTTCGGTCAGGGCTATTCGAAATACGTCCGCATCCCCCTGTCGGCCTACACGATCTATCTGGGTTATTATATCCTGCGAAAGGCATTTGCCAAACGAAACCCGAAGGACAAGGTGAAGGGGGCCGGCTGGCTGGCCTCCGCGGGCGGATTTACGGATGCCTTCGCCGGCGGCGGCTGGGGTACGCTCGTCACCAGCACGCTCATCTCCAAGCGGCGCAACCCCCGGTATGTGATCGGTTCGGTCTGTCTGGCGGAATTCTTTGTCGTATTGGCCAGTTCGATCACCTTCTTTATCCTGTTGAAAAGCATTCCCCTGGTAGATGTTGCCGGGATGATCCTCGGCGGAATGATCGCCGCCCCCATCGCGGCCCGTCTGGTGGGCAAATTGCCGGTAAAGACGATGTTCATCGCCGTCGGCTCCCTGGTGATCATCACCAGCTGCAGCACGCTCTGGAAGTCGATCCTGCTGATGATCCATCACTGATCCAACTGCCATCTCCCGCTTACGCTACAAGCAGGCTGCAACCCCGCATATCGCTGTTGTCCACGCGTCCCGCCACCTCGAAACGGCCATCCGGATAAATGCGGCCCACATCGTCCGTGGCCAGAAAGGCGCAGGACCAGCGATTGGCCAGATCGATAATATTGAGGATCCCTTCCCCTTCCGTGCGTACTTCCAGCGGATCGTCTTCCGTTCGCACCAGCATCCGCATCCACGGAGGACAGGTGAAAAGCCCCTGCCCCGGAGAATAGGCCTGGGACAGCAGTTCGGTCATGCCATACTCGGCATGGATACTTTCCACCCCGAGCCGCCGGATTAGAAAAGCATGCAGTTCCGCCCTCGTCAGTTCGCGGCGCCGGCCCTTCATCCCCCCGGTTTCCATGATGACCGTATGCCGCAGCGAGAACGAATATTTTTCGGCGAGGTCCAGCAGCGCGAAAGTCACGCCGATGAGCAGGGTCTTTTGACCCCGCGCCTCCAGTTCCAGCAACAGCCCGCGCAAGGCTTCGTGTTCATACAGGTAAAACCCGCTTTGTGGGTGCCCGCTGCCTTTTATCAGGTCGTCCACCATCACCACCAGCGAACTGCTTGATCTTTCCAGGTAGGAAGGAAGCAACCCGATGACACACCAATCCGTAATATTACCATAGAAGCGTTGGAATGCCGTCCGGAAGCTCTGCCGGTAGAGTTCCAGGTCCTTTATCTCATGACGGCTGGTCACCATCCCCGTGGTTCCGCTGCTGGTAAAGACGGTTTCGGGGGTGAAACCGGTAGTCTTTACGGCCTCCGTCTTGAAGAAGCTGACGGGCAGGAAGGGAATGTCCTCCAGCCGGGTGACGCCGGCCGGGTCGACCCCCAGGGTTTCCGTATACTTCCGGTAAAGCGGGTTATTCGCGAATTGAAACTGGAAAAGCCCAAGCGCCCGGGAGGTGAACTCCACCGGGGTCAAATTGTTAAAAAAGTTCAAATGCACCCTACAAAATTATCCCCTTTTCCTTAAAATTGGGTAGGTTTGTAGGCAAGAGCAACTAAATCCTTCAACATGAAGTCTGGCTATATCCTGGTATCCTCCGTATTGCTTTCGGCCCTCTGTATCGCAATCGGCTGTAGCAAGGGCAATTCCAGCGGCAAGCCCAAAATTTCCCTCGAATCCATCAACACACCCGTGGCCCACGACGACTCCATGCGGGCCCTGTTCAAAATAAGTAATTCCTCCAAACTGAGCAACGGCATGTTCGTCGCCATCCGCACCCGCATCAACCAGGTCCCCTTTCCCGTTACCGATTCGGCCGGCCTGGACACGTTCCCGGTACCGATCCCCGATTTCAACGGCAGTTCGAGCGGTGAGATCCGGTTCGCCCTTCCGGTCCAGGGTTTTCTCAGCGAATCTGCGAACCTGCACATGAACGATACTCTCATTTACAAGTTCTTTGTGCTGACCACCAACAACGTCTCCAGCGATACCATCTCTTCACCCAAGATCGTGATCGAAAATCCGTAACTTCGAGGCTCCATTAACGAAGCAGCGTGATCAGAAAGATCGTCGATTATTTTGTATTCAGCAGTCTTTATATAGCCTTATGCGCCGTGCTGATGGTTTGGCAAACCACCTGGCTGCTGCTGGGAACGTCGCCGCCGGGCCGGCTCCTCGGATTTGTATTCTTTGCCACCATGTGCAGCTACAACTTCCATTGGTATCTTACGCCCCGCTCGACCAGCCCTTCCCGTCGCGTCCAGTGGACCCACCGGCATAAAGCCCTTCATTTTGTCCTCTATCTCACCGGTGTTGTCGGCTCCGCCGTCTATTTCTTCTACCTGGCGCATTATTTTATCGCCCTTTTCGTCGGCGCCTTTCTCACCTTTTTGTATTCGGCGCCCAAACTCCCCCAACGGGCCTTCCGGCAGCTGCAGAAGATCGCCGTCGGGAAGACCCTCTTCCTCACCTTTGTATGGGTATATGTCACCACCGTGCTTCCCCTGATCATCGCCGGTACCCGGTGGCAGCCCCCCTTTATCCTGTTCACGGCCGGCCGGTTCTTCCTGATCTATGCCATCTGCATCATCTTTGATTACCGGGACCGGGAGGATGACCGGAACCAGGGGATCCGAAGCTTGATCACCCTGTTCAGCGAAAAAGGGATCGACGGGGTCTTTTGGGCTTCGCTGGCCGGCTTCTTCGGCTGTTATCTCGCCCTGGCCTTCTATCACTACCCTGCCTACCATATTTTCCTGCTGGTGATACCCGGTATCATCACCGGCTTCCTATACCGGGAGAGCAAACGCAATTTCTCTGACGACCTTTATTATATTGTCCTGGACGGCCTTATGATGTTTTCCGGGCTGCTGATGTTCATTTTTAGGATTTAAGTACATTTGCTGCCAATACGTAACTAATATTCATGGCAAAAATTGCGAAAAGCGGAGCTACGACACCATCCATCCTTACTTCCAGATCCTGGGAATTCCTGAAAAGATATATCGACAATCCGTCTCCTGTGGGTTTTGAGACCAGCGGCCAAAAGCTTTGGCTCGAGTATCTGAAACCCTATGTGGAAACATATTTTACCGATCCCTATGGTACGGCTGTGGGTATCGTCAACCCCGATGCGCCTTTTAAAGTGGTCATCGAGGCGCATGCCGACGAGATCAGCTGGTTCGTCAATTATATCAATCCGGAAGGTCTGATCTACCTCAAACGGAACGGCGGCGTCGATCACCAGATCGCCCCCGGCATGCGGGTGTTCATCCATGGGAAGAAAGGCCAGGTGCCCGCCGTTTTCGGCTGGCCCGCCATCCATACCCGGCTCGCCAATACCGACGCAAAAGAACCGACGCCAAAAGTGGACAGCCTCTTTCTCGACACGGGCGCCCGCAACAAGAAAGAAGTGGAAGACCTCGGTGTCCACATCGGCTCGGTAGTCACCTACCAGGACGGCTATGCCGAACTGGGCTATGACTATCTCATCGGCCGCGCCTTCGACAATCGCGTCGGCGGGTTCATGATCGCCGAAGTGGCGCGTCTGCTCAAAGAAAACAAGAAAAAACTGCCTTTTGGATTATATGTGGTGAATGCCGTTCAGGAAGAAGTGGGACTCCGCGGCGCGGAAATGATCGCCCGGCGGCTTCGCCCCAACATCGCGATCGTCACCGATGTCACCCATGACACTACCACGCCGATGATCAATAAAGCCATCGAAGGCGAGATCGCCTGCGGAAAAGGACCGTCCCTGGCTTTTGGCCCCGCGGTGCACAACAAATTGCTGGCCATCGTCCAGGAGACTGCGGAGAAGAACGGACTTCCGGCCCAGATGCGGGCGGTGTCCCGGAGCACGGGCACCGATACCGATTCCTTTGCCTATGCCAATGACGGCTGCCCCTCGGTGCTGATCTCCATTCCCCTGCGATATATGCATACGACAGTGGAAATGCTGCACAGAAGGGATGTCGAACAGACCATCCGGCTCATGTATGAAACTTTACTTACCTTAACCCCCAAAACCAATCTCAGCTATCTTTAAATTGTATAACTATGCTTCGTACTGATTGGACAATCGCCGAAATAAAAGAGATCTATAATACACCGCTGCTGGACCTCATCTACCGGGCAGCTACTGTTCACCGCGAATATAACGCCACCGGGGAAGTGCAGGTCTGCACGCTGCTTTCCATCAAGACAGGAGGCTGTCCCGAGGACTGCGCCTATTGTCCGCAGGCCGCGCGTTACAACACCGGCGTCAACGTACAGTCTTTAATGAAGAAGGAAGAAGTGCTGGAATATGCATCGAAGGCCAGGGCCGCCGGTTCGACCCGCTTTTGCATGGGCGCCGCCTGGCGCGAGGTCCGCGACAACAAGGACTTCGACCGGGTGATCGATATGGTCAAAGGAGTGAATGAGATGGGGATGGAAGTCTGCTGTACCCTTGGCATGCTAAACGAAGACCAGGCAAAAAAACTCGCCGATGCCGGTCTTTATGCCTACAACCATAACCTGGATACCTCTTCGGAATATTATAGCGAGATCATTTCGACCCGCACCTATGACGACCGGCTGAAGACCCTCGACAATGTCCGTAAAGCAGGGGTAACCGTCTGCTGCGGCGGGATTATCGGGCTTGGCGAAACACATGAAGACCGGATCGGGATGCTTCGTACGCTCTCTACTCTTCCCCAACATCCCGAAAGTGTGCCCATCAATGCCCTCGTTCGCGTAAAGGGGACTCCGCTTGAACATAACGACAAGGTGGATGTCTGGGACATGGTCCGCATGATCGCCACCGCCCGCATCCTCATGCCCGCCACCATGGTCCGGTTGAGTGCAGGCCGCGCCGAGATGAGCCAGGCGGAACAGGCGCTCTGCTTTATGGCAGGCGCCAACAGCATCTTCGCGGGTGAAAAGCTGCTCACCACGCCCAATCCCAGTTTTGAAGAGGACAACCTGATGTTCGACCTGCTGGGGCTCAAACCGCGGGTTGCATTCAAGGACGAGAAAGAGCTGGCGCAGGCTTGAGATGGCCCACCTCCTCGCAGATATAGGTCTTGCCGGCCATGACCTCGCCGATGGCGGTGATCATCTCCTGGCTGGGGGAATTCTTTGTGACAAAGCCATTGGCGCCGTTGCGCAGCATCTCATTGACATAGGACCGCTCCGCCTGGACGGAAACTCCGATGATCTTGATATGAGGGGAAAATTCACGAATACTCCGGGTGGCCTCCATCCCATTGACGGGATTCATATGGATATCCATTAACATGACATCGGGCTGCAGCCGTTGTGCCGCTTCAATGGCTTCCTGGCCATTGGCGCATTGGGCAATGACGCTGATCCCGGGGACCTGCCCGAGCACCCAGCTCCAGGCTTCACGGACATGGAAATGATCGTCGACGATGATTAATTTGATCATGAAAGGTATTTTCTCACGTTTCCAAAATTAGGACTTCGGAAATAAAAAAAACGCAAACCGATCAAATCCTCCATCGATTACCCAGTTTCCATTAATAAAAAGGGGCCTAACGCATGCGTTAGGCCCCCAACCCTTAAAACAACCAACATGAAAATCTACCTTAATAACATTTCATGGGCTGTTTGTGTTCATTATACCAGCGCAAGTTCCAGCACCTGCTGCATAGTTTTAACAAAATTGAATTTAAGTCCCTTGATAAAGGCGGAATCGATCTCCTGTACATCTTTTTCGTTCTGCCAGCAAAGGATCACTTCCTTTAAGCCCGCCCGCCTCGCCGCCAGGATCTTTTCCTTGATCCCCCCGACGGGCAAGACCTGTCCGCGCAAAGTGATCTCTCCTGTCATGGCCAGATAGGGTTTTACCCGCTTGCCGGTGAACGCAGAAGCCATCGCGGTCATCATCGTCACCCCGGCGCTGGGCCCATCCTTGGGCACTGCGCCCTCGGGCAAATGCACGTGAACCGTTTTCTTGCTGAAGGCCTCGCTGTCGATATCGTATTTGCGGGCATTCGACTGCAGATAGGTAAACGCGGTCGCCGCGCTTTCCTTCATCACATTGCCGAGATTACCCGTCAGTTTCAGTTCTCCCTTGCCTTCGCTGAGACTGGTCTCCACGAACAGGATATCGCCCCCTACATAGGTCCAGGCCAACCCTACGGCCACCCCCGGCATATTCGCCACCTTATAGAGATCGTTGCTGTACCTCGACCGGCCAAGGACCTTTTCGATATCGGCCTGCGTCAACTGGGATTTGAGCTTCCCTTTCATGGCAAATTCCTTCGCCTGGTAACGCATGATCGACGCCAGCTGCCGGTCCAGTTCCCGGACCCCGCTTTCCCGCGTGTAGTCCTGGATCACCTTCTCCAGCACCTTGTCGGCGATCTTGAAACTAAGCGGCTTCAACCCATGAGCATCCTTTTGTTTAGGTACGAGGTGACGCCTCGCGATCTCGATCTTCTCCTCCACGGCATACCCGCTGAGATCGATGATCTCCAGCCGGTCGCGCAGCGCCGGTGGAATGGCGTTTATATCGTTGGCCGTCGCGACGAAAAGAACCTTGCTCAGATCGTATTCCATCTCCAGATAATTATCATAAAAAGTATGATTCTGTTCCGGGTCCAGCACTTCCAGCAGCGCGGAGCTCGGGTCGCCCCGGAAATCGCTGCCCGTCTTATCGATCTCATCGAGGATCATCACGGGATTCGACGACTTGATCTTCCGCAGGGATTGCAGGATCCGTCCCGGCATCGCCCCGATATAGGTCTTGCGATGACCGCGGATCTCGCTTTCGTCATGCAACCCGCCAAGCGAGATGCGAACGTACTTCCTGCCGATGGCATTGGCGATGCTGCGGCCAAGCGAGGTCTTGCCGATACCCGGAGGGCCCATGAAACAAAGGATCGGACTCTTCATGTCTCCCTTCAGCTTGAGTACGGCAAGATATTCGAGGATCCGTTCCTTCACCTTGTCCATCCCATAGTGATCGTGGTCCAGGATCTTTTTTGCTTTTTTCAGATCATAGGAGTCTGCCGTATAGTCGTCCCATGGCAATTCCAGCATCAGATCGAGATGATTATATACGACCGAATAATCCGGGGTGCTGGGATGCATACGTTCCAGCCGTTCGATCCCCTTGCGGAAAAGATCGCGCGCCGCCGCCGGCCATTTCTTGCCTTCGGCCTTCTTCTGCATCTCCTTCACCTCCCGCTCATTCGTATCACCGCCCAGTTCATCCTTGATGCTCTTCAACTGCTGCTGCAAAAAATATTCGCGCTGCTGTTTGTCGAGCTCGGTCTTCGTCCGGTTGGTGAGTTTATTCTTCAACTCCGCAAACTGCAATTCCCGTTGCAACAGCTGCATCAGCAGGTCTGCCCTGGATTTGATATGATGGATCTCGAGGAGTTGCTGCTTTTCGTGCAGCTCGGTATTGAGATTGCTGGAAATAAAATGGATCAGGAAGGAAGGGTTCTCGATATTCTTCAGGATGATGGAAGCCTCCGAAGGAATATTCGGTGACAGCTGGATGATCTGCGCGGCCAGGTCCTTGATATTGGACACATAGGCTTCGAAATCCTGCTCCTTCGGCGCTTCTTCTTCCTGCAATAACACCACCTGCGCCTTGAAATAAGGATCTTCGGCCGTCACCGCCCCCACCTTGAAACGCCGTTTACCCTGTAGGATAACCGTAGTTCCGCCATCGGGCATCTTTATCAGCTTGATGATCCTGGCCACCGTACCGACATCTTCGAGATCGGTAACCGTCGGATCTTCCACCGTACTGTCTTTCTGCGCCAGCACACCGATGAGCTTGTCGCTCTTATAGGCATCGTTGACAGCCTTGATGCTCTTATCCCGGCCCACCGTGATCGGGAGGACGACGCCGGGAAAAAGTACCGTATTGCGCAGAGGAAGTACCGGAAGTTCTTTGGGGATCTCGATATCGTTCAGTCCTTCATTGTCCGTTTCATTCAAGGGTATGATGGGCATAAAATCCAGATCATCTTCCGCTCTCATGAATAAGTTCTCTTTCAATTTCTTCTATTTAGTGACAAAATAGCACCTGTAATGGAAAAATCCTACTCTTTTATGGACGAAATATATAGGGGACAATATTGATGCCACAACAAAATTACGACAAATATAGCCCCTCTATCCCCCGGCGCAAAACAAAACCCTCCTGTTTTGTCAGGAGGGTTGTCCTATCGCGGTAAATTTTAACAGAAATAAGCTGCGGATGCAGCATAGCTAGAAGATGCGAAAACCCGCATACAGTTGCCAGCCCTGATTCTTCCAGGAATTCTGATCATCCACATCGTTGATGTTGTTCAATCCGATGACATACCGGGCGCCGACCTTGATGCTGGCTAAGTTCAGTTGCGCGCCGCCAACCATCGAAAAGTCTCCTTTTTTAAACGCGTCTTTGGCATTGTTGACAAGATGCTCGTCCTGGTTCAGCAGGATACCGAACTGCGGCCCCACCAGGATGCTCAACAGCGGGATCGGCCGGATGCTGAGCAGGACGGGAATGCTGAGATAATTCAGTTTGCCTTTGTAGTTGTCGAGACCGCCGCTGTACACCTGACTGAATTGGGTACCGGTGCGAAAATTCGTCTGATTGAATAAAAGTTCGGGTTGGAGACCGATATTGGGCGTAAAGTTGATCTCCGAAAAAGCCCCGACATTATATCCGAACTTGAACTCCGAACTGTACGCCTGGCCGTCTACCTTGAACAGATTGGCGCCGGCTTTGATGCCGAGATGAAAACCCTGCGCCTGGCTATGGAGCATGGCTAACACAAGCGCTACGGATAATACGAATGCGTTCCTCTTCATGATGGTTTGTTTTTGTGTAATGGAATGGATTGCATGTATTATTTCAACTTATATGCCAGTGTTTTTAGGGTAATTGTTTCTACAAACCAGATGAAGGGAATTATTTTTTCTTGCTCAGTTTAAAATCTCCCAGCTGATAGCCGACATAGAACTGGAACCCGTATTGACGCCAGGTGTCCGTCGTGCGGAAGCAAATATTGTTCAGACCCGCCGTGTACCGCAGCCCAACGATCACCTTGTTAAGGTTGATCTGCCCGCCCCAGACGATGGAGAGGTCGTTACGGTTAAAGGCCTTTCTATTCTGGTCGTTTGGACTCTGTAACAGGCCCTCTGTCTGGGTCACGAGAAAGCCGTATTGCGGAC
The DNA here is from genome assembly GCF_036500295.1 of Puia sp. Taxonomy (NCBI): domain Bacteria; kingdom Pseudomonadati; phylum Bacteroidota; class Chitinophagia; order Chitinophagales; family Chitinophagaceae; genus Puia; species Puia sp. The sequence continues at coordinate 82,250 of NZ_DASYCH010000051.1, forward strand.
CGACAAGGATCGACAGCCAGGAGT
>NZ_DASYCH010000052.1:0-7234 GCF_036500295.1 Puia sp.
CAATATACCACAGGATGATGGGGCTGTTTATGACATGATCGGCCATGCCGATACCATCGGCGTTTTCCAGATTGAAAGCCGCGCACAGCAAAGCATGCTGCCCCGGCTCAGGCCAAAAAGTTTTTATGACCTGGTGATTGAAGTGGCCATCGTGAGGCCGGGTCCGATCCAGGGGGATATGGTGCATCCCTATCTGCGGCGACGTACGGGATTGGAGCCGGTGGAATTTCCCTCTGTTGAATTGAAAGAAATTTTGGGGAGAACGCTTGGCGTTCCGTTGTTTCAGGAGCAGGCGATGAAGATTGCGATCGTTGCGGCGGGTTTCACCCCGACGGAAGCCGACGAGCTGCGGCGGAGCATGGCCACCTTCAAGGCGCAGGGGCTGATCAGCCGGTTTCGGGAGAAGCTGGTGAACGGGATGGTCGGCAAGGGTTACACCGAAGAATATGCGAACCGCATCTTCAAACAGCTGGAAGGGTTTGGCAGCTATGGGTTCCCGGAGAGCCATGCGGTGAGCTTTGCGCTGCTGGCTTATATCTCGGCGTGGCTGAAGCGACGGCTCCATGACGTGTTCAGCTGTGCGTTGTTGAACAGTCAGCCGATGGGCTTCTATCATGCCGATCAAATTGTCACCGATGCGAAGCGACATGGGGTGACGGTGCGGGCGATAGACGTAAATATTTCTTTCTGGGATAATACGCTGGAGGAGAAGGTTGGGGAGTGTTGTGCGTTGCGGCTTGGGTTTCGGCAGATAAAAGGTTTGAGCGAGGAGGAGGTGGCGCCGCTGTTGCGGGCGAGAGAAGCGGGGCTTGCGGAGGGGACGGGAGAAGTGGGGCAGTTTGCTGCGGGGGAATCTGCTGCGGGGGCATCTGCTGCGGGGGAATCTGCGTGGATGGGGTTTGCTGCGGGGGCATCTGCGCGGATGAGGTTTGCTGCGGGGGAATCTGCGGGGATGAGGTTTGCGACGGTCAATGAGTTGCTGGATGCGGGTGTCTCCGTGGCGGCGCTGGAACTGCTGGCCAATGCGGATGCTTTTGGGTCGCTCGGGCTGGACCGGCGGCGGGCGTTGTGGGAGGTGTCGGCGTTGAAGGATCATCCGATCGGCGTATTTGCGGGGCAACCCTCGGAGAGTGTTTCGGAGGGAGAGATCGCGTTGCCTGTCATGCCGCTGCCGGAGCAGGTGACGGCGGACTATGCCGCGACGGCGCTTTCGCTGAAGGCGCACCCGGTGAGTTTTATCCGGCCGACCTTCGATCAGCTGGGTATCTGGCCGGTCTCGCGGCTGAGTTCGGGGAAAGACGGGGATGTGGTGAAGGTGGCGGGGCGGGTGCGGGTGCGGCAGCACCCGGGGACGGCGAAGGGAGTGTTGTTCATCACGATCGAGGATGAGACGGGGGATGCCAATCTTGTCGTGTTCCCGAATGTTTTCGAAGCGTACCGGAAGCCGATCCTGCAGGCGACGCTGCTGATGGTCTCGGGCAAATTGCAGATCGAAGGCGAGGTGATCCATGTGCTGGTGCAACATTGCCATAATCTATCGGCGCTGTTCCGGCGACTGGATGGGGAGGAGGAGGCGAAGACGGTGGTGGAGGAAGGACAGCAGGGGAAGCTTTTTGCGAATGCCAGGAATTTCCGGTAATGCGAGCGCTTTACCGCCCAATTTATTAATTTGCGGCGCGAATTCAACTCCATGACCATTCAAGACCTTTTACCCGAACACTGGCCGACCGTGAAGGCCATCTACGAGGCGGGGCTCGCAACGGGCAACGCCAGTTTTCAGACCCATGCCCCGGATTGGGACGACTGGAATGCGAGCCATCTGGCGCAGTGCCGGATGGTAGCGCTCGACGGGGACCGGGTGATCGGCTGGGTGGCGCTGTGTATGGTGTCCAGCCGTTGGGTGTATGCTGGGGTGGCGGAGGTGAGTATCTATATCGATGCCAAATACCGGGGGCAGTGTGTGGGAAAGGCGCTATTGCAGGCCTTGATCACGGAGAGCGAGGCGAAGGGGATCTGGACGCTGCAGGCGGGGATCTTTCCGGAGAATATCGCCAGTCTCCGGCTTCACGAGTGGGCGGGCTTCCGCCAGGTTGGGATCCGGGAGAAGATTGGGAAGATGGGGAACCGATGGAGGGATACGGTGCTGCTCGAACGGAGGAGTAAGAGTGTGGGGATGGATTAAAGCATGCGATGGGATAAGTCGTCGACGTGCCGGGCATATTCGGTTTCATTTATAAAACCGGCTTCGAGTCGGGCTTTGTGAAGCCCGAGTAATTTCAGGAGATTTTTATTAACCTCGCTTTTGGCGTCGGCCACCGCGTCCTCCAATAGCCTGCGGCAGGCGGCCTTCTCTTCCTTATTACTTTTATCATCCAACTTCTTACGCATGATCGAATTTCCGTTTTACAGATTTGTGAATGCGAATAAAAATGTTGGAAAAGCAAGGAGAAAAAAACAGCTAAATAAAGTGGTTCGGGGCGCGGTCTTCTTGAACCAAAGTTGTACTTTCGTTGTATGTAAATGGCTGGTTCTTAAGCGGCTGACTACCAAAGATAACAACTTTGACAACTCCACAAAATTTTTTTTCTTTCTTATGACCGAGGTAAAGGCTATTCCCAGTCGGCAGCTCCCGACGAGCGCTTTTCTGAGTTTCAAGGCGGACCTTGAAGTTCTCTTGGCGGCCTTTTCACAGCAAAAACTGGCCGATTGGATGAAAATGGACAAGGGAAATCTCAATAAGAAGGTCAATGGGGGTGTTTCTATAACCGAAAAATTCCTCGAACATTTTAACCAGGTGATGGAATATCCGATCCTGCGGCTACATCAGGGCGCCACTACCCGGGAGATAGAAGATGAAATGGAGCTCCGGACCAAAGAGGGAACGGCGGAAGTGGAGAAGTCCCGGTTGAGGCTTTTTGAGGGGGTGGTTAAGGACGTTCATGAGGAGATTATCGATATACAGGGGAAGATATTGGATGTGGAGGAGAAGGCTGAACGGGAGATCGGGGGGATCAAGGTTGTTTTACAGGAGCATGATATCGCGATAAGGGAGTTGAAGGATGCGGTTTTCAGGCTGGAGGGACAAAGGGAGGGGGAATAGGCGGGGTTTTCGGGGTGGAGGGGCAGCGGGGAGGAATAGCTGGGGTTTTCGGGATGCCGGGGTCGCGGGAGGAGGAGTTATGGCGGCGATTTTCGCCGCGGAGGGGTCGCGGGAGGAGCAGCCGGCGTAGGTTTGGCAAAAGAAATTAAAAAAATTTGAAGATTTTTTAATTTTGTTGCAGCAATCCGGGATAATGAGTTGTCTAATTTACAGGAACTATTTTTGACGAGTGAGGGGATGGGGGTTTCACTTCGATATAACTGGCTGATAATCTGATCGTTTACCTTTCCTTTTTTCAAGATCTAACCTTATCGATGGCTATTATCACGGAATTTGCCCGTTAATGACCCATCGTCCGACCCTTCTATATTGTATCCTACCTCCTGATTTAGAATATATATCTGCTTGATGTGCAGTAACCATGAACTACCTGCTAAGAGCCCTGGCGACCACCGGGGCTTTTTTATTTCTGGTCGGCGGCGGGAGGTGGGGTTTGCGGTTGGGCGGCGGACATTGGCTCGGATTGGCCGGCAGGCGGGTTTTCCGGCTGGGCGGCGGACAATGGCTCGGACTTGCCGGCAGGCGGGGTTTCCGGCTGGGCGGCGGAGGCGGATGGGGACTGGGTGCTGGGTGGGGTTTGAGACTGGGCGACTGAGGCAGGCGGAGTTTGGGGCTGCTGGTCGCGGGAGCGGCGGGCGAGGAGTTCCTGGTAGCGCTGTTCGTATTGGTCCCATTTGTGGCGTTGCCAGAAGATGGAGGTGAAGCCGACGATGAGCAGGAGGGCGACGAAGAGGACGCGGGGGTTGAAGTCGGGGCTGTTGGCTTCCATATTTGCTCGTTTATACCAGCCCGAGGTGAGGCTGAGGAGGATGGGCACGGCGAAGAGGAGGCCGAGGGGGACGCCCAGCAGGAACTGGCGGACGGTCTTTTTGCGGCGCAGGCGATTCTTCTCCCAATAATCAATAAACGCGGTCTCTTCTTTCGACAACATTGCTATTCCCCTTTATCCCACAAAGTTAGGTGTAAGTTGCAGAAGTTGATTATCTTTAACCCATCTCAAAATCCGATGGCTTGAAACTACCTCAACTCCTATCGCAGTATTTATATCAGACCCGTCAACTCGATCTTCCAGGGATCGGGAGTTTTACCCTTGATGCGGGAACCGTGATACCCCAGGAATCCGACCGGATCGGGCAGATGGCCGCCACCGGCATCCAATTCAAGAATGCCAATATTCCGACACCGGACGACGCGCTGGTCATCTATATCAAAGAACATACGGGCAAGATGAAGTCGTTGGCAGCCGCCGACCTGGACTTCTTTCTTACGACGGGACGGCAGCTGCTGAATATCGGCAAGCCTTTCTATCTCGAAGGGATCGGAACCCTGCTGAAAAATAAAGAGGGCCGGCTGGACTTCGCGCCGGGAGAATACCTGGTACCCCGACTCGATGACCTTCATCATCCTGACCGCAGGAATGCGGCGCCGGCCATGGGTTATGACGAGCCGCCCCGCGAAGAGTCGCGCAATAACAACAACAACAACGCCCGTCAGACGCTACTGCTGGTGGGGATCATTGCCGGGATCGCGATCATCGCGGTCGGCGGATACTACCTTTATAAGCGTAATAACTATACCGAATCGTCCACGGAGAACCGGGCCCGGGTAGTTCCCGAGACGGCTACGGCCAAGGATACGAGTACGCTGGCAGGCGCGGGTCCCAGCGATAGTACGACGGCGGGAAAGAAAGACACGGCGTTGGCGAATGCGGGGGCGAAGACGGCTAATCCCGCGGATGCGCCGGGGGCACGGCCGGCGGTTTCGACGGCGGCCCCGGCGGGGAACCCGACGGCGGCTCCAGCGGAGCCGGTGCCCACTGCGGGGCAGGTGCTTTACCGGTTTGTCATCCTGCGGACTGAGAACAAGGGTCATGCGCTTCGCCGGTACAATCAACTGCTTGGCTACCAGCTGAACATCCATATGGAGACAAAGGATTCCAGTTTCTTCAAGTTATATTTCCCGATACCCGCGACTATCCGGGACACGACGCATATCCGGGACTCGCTGGCCGATGTCTATGCAGCCAAGGTATCCATCGAACAACATTGATCTTCTTATCTTCTTAGCATGGTGCGCCCATCTGCTTCTTACTGGATCGACAAACTGGGGCTGACCCCGCATGTGGAAGGGGGCGCCTTCGGCGAAGTTTATCGCAGTGAGCTGATCATCCCGCGCAGCAGTCTGCCGCTTTTCTTCCAGGGCAACCGTTCTGCCTCGACCAGCATCTATTTTCTGCTTTCCAAGGGGGAGTTCTCGGCTTTTCACCGGATCGCCTCGGACGAGCTGTGGCATTTCTATTTTGGCGATCCGCTGCTGGTCTATGAGATTACGCATGGCGGCCAGATGGTCGTGCACCGGCTTGGGTCAAACCCCGAAAAGGGGGAATCGTTTCAGACGACGGTGAAGGCGGGAAGCTGGTTTGCCTCCGTTCCGGCGCCGGGTTCCGAGTATGCGCTGGTCGGCTGTACGGTGGCGCCGGGATTCGACTTTGAAGATTTTGAGCTGGCCCGGCGGGAGACGCTAGCGGCGCAGTATCCGGAGCATGCGGAGGTCATTCGACGGCTGACACGCTAGGGCAGCGCACAGCGCTGCCGTCCGAAGGACAGACCTAGGCCCCGTCAGATTGCGTAGCAATCGGAGCAGAAATCGGGGGTTGCAGAAGAAGGACGAAGAAGGGACCAAACCCGGACGAGGTTCCAGGATGCATAACAAGAGCGATGCAGTTGGCGCTAGGGCAGCGCACAGCGCTGCCGTCCGAAGGACAGACCCAGGCCCCGCCAGATTGCGTAGCAATCTAAGGAGCATCCGGACGATAGATGATGCCGTCCTTCATTACCCATACGACTTTACGGATCTGCGGCATGTTGGCCGAAGGATCGCCCTGGACGACGAGGAGATCGGCGAAGAGGCCGGGTTTTATGCGGCCGACATGATTGGCGATGTGAAAGACGTCGGCGTTGACGGAGGTTGCCGCGCGGAGGACGTCGAGGGGTTTCATCCCATATTCCACCATATCTTCCATCTCGCGGGCATTGGTGCCATGCGTATACACGCCGACATCGCCGCCCATACAGATGGTGACGCCGGAGGCGAGGGCCTGGCGGAAATTTTCCTTCTTGGCGACGATGGACCTGGGGTCGGGATCGACGCCTTTTTTCCATCCGCGATAACTGAGAATAGCTTCGCCCGCGGCCAGCGTGGGGCAGAGTGCGATGCCCTTTGCCTTCATGGCGGCGAAGAGTTCGGGGTTGCCGCCTTCGCCGTGTTCGATGGTGCTGACACCGGCTTCGATGGCGCGGCGCATGCCCTCGGTGGTGGAAGAATGGACGACGACCTCGCGGCCGCTGCTGGCGGCTACTTCGACGATCTTTTTGAGTTCGTCAACGGTGAAGGTAGGTTGGGCGGTGTTGTTGGCACCCCAGCGGTAATCGGCGTAGACCTTTATCAGATCGGCCCCCTTTCCTATCTGCGTCCGGGCTTCCTTCGTGACGCCTTCGAGGCCGTCTGCTTCGGCGGCGCCGTGTGGCGATTCATAATCATCGGCGAGTTCCTTCGGGCCATAGCTGCCGGTGGCGACGATGGCGCGGGTGGCGCAGAGCATACGGGGACCGGGAATGACTTGTTTGTCGATGGCCTGCTTGAGGCCGACATCATCGTACATCGCCCCTTCGGTACCGAGATCGCGCGTGCTGGTGAAGCCGGCCAACAGAGTTTTGCGGGCATGATCGACGGCGCGGGCGGTGCGTTCGGCGCGGGATTCTTTTAAGACCTGGTCATCCCAGGCGACCTCATTATATGGATGAAGAAAAAGATGGCTATGGCCTTCGATGAGCCCGGGTAACAGGGTTGCGCCTTTTAAATCGAGCGTGATGGCATCGGCGGGGGCTTTTATCGCGCTTGCGGGACCGACCAGTGCGATCACGCGACCATAGACGAGGACCTGCCAGCCTTCGTGCATTTGTTCGCCATCGAAGACCCGGTCGGGACGCAGGAGATAGGTATGCCGCGTGGTGTCGGCGGGGAATTGGGCGTGCGCGGTGGAGGCAAGGGAGAGACAGACCAGGGCAGCGAAGA